>JAEZHF010000030.1 GCA_023416745.1 Bacillota bacterium | reverse complement strand
ACTTCTTGCACACGCGAACCTTGCTCTTGTTATCCAAAAGCTTAAATGCGATGCGCGTGGGCTGGCCGCATTTACCGCAGACAAGCATGACCTTGCTCGCATATATCGGCGCTTCCTGATGCACGATGCCGCCCGGCTTTCCCTGGCCCTTAGGCTTCTCGTGCTTGCTCACCATGTTGACCTTCTCGACAACGACGCGGCCTTCCTTAGGCTCCGCCACGAGGACCTTGCCCTTCTTGCCCTTGTCCTTGCCGGATATTACAACGACCTTGTCGTCTCTTTTAATGTACATCTTCGCCATATCCATCCGCCTCCCTACAGCACTTCGGGAGCCAGAGAGACGATCTTCATATATTCCTTCTCTCTCAGTTCCCGAGCCACGGGCCCGAATATACGGGTACCCTTGGGCTGTTTTTGATTGTCGATGATCACGGCCGCGTTGTCGTCAAAACGGATATACGAACCGTCCTTACGGCGTACGCCGTATACGCTGCGCACCACCACCGCACGAACCACGTCCTTCTTTTTGACCACACCGCCCGGCGCAGCCGTCTTGACCGACGCGATGATCACGTCCCCAATGTTCGCCGAAACCCTTTTTGAGCCGCCGAGCACCTTGATGCACATAATCTCTTTGGCGCCAGAATTGTCCGCCACTTTCAGGCGTGTCTGGGCTTGTATCATAACTTAACGCCTCCCCTATATACTTTGGTGACTACTTCGCGGCCTCCACAACCTCGACCAGTCTCCATCTCTTGTCCTTGCTCAGGGGGCGTGTTTCGGTGATCAGCACCTTGTCGCCCACCTTGGCCACGTTCTCTTCGTCGTGCGCCTTATACTTCTGCGTGATCTTCACGGTTTTGCCATAAAGCGGATGCTTGGCCTTGCGCTCGATCTTCACCACGATCGTCTTATCCATTTTGTCGCTGACGACGATGCCGACACGCGACTTGCGGATTCCTCTATCAGACATGAGCACCCTCCTTAGCCTTTCGCAGCGCTTTTTAATTCGCGCTCTCTGATTATCGTCTTCACTCTGGCGATGTCCTTCTTGGTCTTCTGTACCACCATTACGTTTCCGAGCTGCCCCGTGGCATTCTGGAAACGCAGGTTAAACAGCTCCTGTTTGAGATCCTTCAGCTGTACCGCCAACTCATCGTTCGACATTTCTTGCAGCTTACTAGCTTTCACCCTGCTCACCACCTGTTTCTGCTACGGCTTCAGCCGATTCTACTTTCTTCATGATGACCTTGCACTTGATGGGCAGCTTATGCGCAGCCAGTCTCAGCGCTTCCTTTGCCACATCCTCAGTCACGCCGGCGATTTCAAACATCACACGTCCCGGCTTTACAACGGCCACCCAGTATTCGGGGGAGCCTTTGCCGGAACCCATGCGGGTTTCGGCGGGCTTTTCCGTCACTGGCTTGTGCGGGAAAATTTTAATCCAGACCTGGCCGCCTCTTTTGATGTAACGCGTCATCGCGATACGCGCTGCTTCAATCTGATTACTGGTAATCCATGCCGGCTGCAGCGCGACCAAACCGTAATCACCATATGTGACAGCATTGCCCTTGTTGGCTTTGCCCTTCATGCGGCCACGGTGTACTCTTCTTCTCTTAACCCTTTTTGGCATTAACATCTTTGCTGCCTCCTTCCGGTGTCTTGAACTTATCCCGAAGCGGGTTGCCCAGAATCTCACCCTTGTATATCCAGACCTTGCAGCCGATACGGCCGTACGTGGTATGCGCTTCAGCAAAACCGTAATCAATGTCAGCACGTATTGTCTGAAGCGGTATCGATCCGTCGTGATATTTCTCGCTTCTGGCGATTTCCGCACCGCCCAGACGACCAGCGCACATGGCCTTGATACCCAGCGCGCCGCCCTTCATCGCGCGTCCGATGCTCTGCTTCATCGCACGGCGGAACGAAATGCGCTTTTCAAGCTGGGACGCGATATTCTCTGCCACAAGCTGAGCGTCAATGTCAGGCCGCTTGATTTCAATGATGTTCAGTACAACGGTCTTACCCGTCTGCTTAGACAACTGGGCCTTGAGAATCTCCACGCCCTGGCCGCCCTTACCGATCACGATGCCGGGCTTGGCGGTGAATATGTTGACTGTCAGCCTGCTGGCAGCTCTTTCCGTCTCGATCTTGGATATACCGGCGGCATAGAGCTGCTTTTTGAGCTGCTTTCTGATCACATTGTCTTCCTTGATATTAGCGGCAAAATCACCCTTTTTGGCAAACCAGCGTGCATTCCAGTCCTTGATCACGCCTACGCGCATCCCGTGAGGATTGACTTTCTGACCCATATTAAGATTCCTCCTTGACAGCATTGCCGAGTATAATGGTGATATGGCTGGTGCGCTTGCGGATGCGCGTCGCGCGCCCTTGGGCTCTGGGCATAAAGCGCCGCAGCGTCGGGCCCTGGTCCGCAAAGGCTTCCGCCACGATCAGATCGTCGCGCAGCAGCCCCTTGTTATTCTCGGCGTTGGCGATGGCGGAGTTTAAAACCTTCTCAACGACCGGGCTGGCCGCTTTCGGAGTGGCTTTTAATATCGCGCCGGCTTCGGCAACGGATTTGCCGCGAATCAGATCAATCACGATCTTGACCTTGCTGGCAGATATCCGGACGTACTTGGCTTTTGCCATCGGCCGCTTATCTTTTAGCTCATGTCGCTTTTCAGCTTTTTCTCTCTGACGAGTTGCCATTTATTCTAATCCTCCCTGGCGTTATCTGGAGCCGGACTTCTTGTCGCCCGCATGACCGCGGAATGTTCTCGTCGGCGCAAACTCACCCAGCTTGTGTCCCACCATGTCTTCCGTCATATATACCGGCACAAACTTGCGTCCGTCATGTACAGCCAGCGTATGACCCACCATATCCGGAAATATCGTGGACGCTCTGGACCATGTCTTAAGCACTTTCTTTTCATTTTTCTCGTTCATCTGCTGCACTTTTGCCAGCAGTTTCTCGGAAACGAATGGTCCCTTTTTTACCGATCTGCTCATTTTCCACTTCTCCTTAAACGATTTGCCGCTTTACTTGTTCCGGCGGCGGACGATATATTTGTCGGAAGCGTTCTTCGTCTTTCTCGTCTTATACCCCAATGCCGGCTTGCCCCACGGCGTTACCGGGCCGGGACGGCCGATAGGCGATTTGCCTTCGCCGCCGCCATGCGGATGGTCCACCGGGTTCATGACAGAGCCGCGGACTGTCGGGCGGAAACCCATATGGCGCTTACGGCCCGCTTTGCCGATATTGACGTTCTCCTGGTCGATGTTGCCCACCTGACCGATTGTCGCCTTGTTCTTCATCAGCACCATGCGCACCTCACCCGAGGGCAGGCGCACCTGCGCGTAATTTCCTTCCTTGGCCATCAGCTGCGCCGCGTTGCCCGCGCTGCGCACCAACTGCCCGCCCTTACCGGGATGCAGCTCGATGTTGTGAATCAGTGTGCCCAGCGGAATATCCTTGATGCAAAGCGCGTTGCCCGGCTTGATGTCGGCGCCTTCGCCGGACATCACGGTATCGCCTACCTTAAGGCCATATGGTGCCAGTATGTAGCGCTTCTCGCCGTCGGCGTAGTGCAGCAGCGTGATATGCGCTGTGCGGTTCGGGTCATATTCGATCGTCGCAACCTTGGCCGGCACGCCGTCCTTGTTGCGCTTGAAATCGATGATGCGGTATTTTCTCTTTACACCGCCGCCCCTGTGGCGCACGGTGATGCGGCCGAACGCGTTGCGGCCGGCTGTCTTCTTAATGGGCTCCAGCAGCGACTTTTCCGGCGTATTGCAGGTCACTTCCTCGAAAGCGGAAACCGTCATGCCGCGGCGGCCCGGTGAAGTCGGTTTGTATTTCTTGATAGCCATGCTTACCCCTCCCCCTTACTGCGCCAGCGAATCGAAGAACTCGATGGTCTTGGATTCCTTGGTCAGCGTCACAAATGCTTTCTTGGTCTCAGACGTCAGGCCCATGTGAGCGCCCTGACGCTTCATTTTGCCCATCTGACGCAGTGTGTTTACGCTTTTCACCTTCACGCTGAAAACTTCTTCCACCGCTTTACGGATCTGAAACTTATTGGCGCGGACGTCCACCAGAAAGGTATATTTCTTGTTGGCGATGTCGTCGTAGCTTTTCTCGGTCAGAACCGGCTTTCTAATAATATCTCTTGCATCCATATCAGGCAAAAACCTCCTCGACCTTTTTGACCGCATCCGCCGTGATGATCAGCTTATCGTAGTTGACAAGGTCATACACGTTGACGCAGTCCGCCGCCAGCGTTTTCACGTTCGGAATGTTGCCCGATGCGCGCACCACGCTGTCGCTGCCGTCACCGTAGGTGACAACCAGCGCTTTTTTGGCGTCGAAATTATTCAGCACGCCCGCCATGAGTTTTGTCTTGGGAGCGTCCAGCATTAAGTCTTCCAGCACAATGATGTCTCCGTCGGCAACCTTCATCGACAGTGCGCTGCGGATTGCCAGCTGACGGAGCTTCTTGTTCACTTTCTGAGTATAGTCACGCGGCTTCATTGCGAATACCACGCCGCCCTTGGTCCAAACCGGGGATCGGGAGGAACCGGCTCTCGCACGGCCCGTGCCCTTCTGACGCCAAGGCTTGATGCCGCCGCCACGCACTTCCGCGCGGGACAGCACACTCTGCGTGCCCTGACGGCGGGCAGCCAGTTGGGCCACCACCACCTGGTGCATCGCCGCTTCGTTGACTTCCGCGCCGAACACCGCTTCACTCAGTTCTATCTGACCGGCTTGTGTGCCGTCCTTTTTATATAAAGATACTTGGGGCATTCGATTCACTTCCTTTTCTTAACTCTGCTTGATGGCTTTGCTTATCGAAAGCAGTCCGCCCTTTGCGCCGGGTACAGCGCCTTTAACCAGCAGCACGTTCTTGTCCAAATCGATGCCGACCACCTCAATGTTCTGCACCGTCACCGTCTCAGCACCCATATGTCCCGGCAATTTCTTGCCTTTGATAACGCGGGACGGATCTGCGCAAGCGCCGATGCTGCCCGGCTTTCTCTGGTTGCGCGAACCGTGTGTCATGGGCCCTCTGTGCGCATTGTGGCGCTTGATGGTGCCCGCAAAGCCCTTGCCCTTGGATGTGCCCTGAATGTCGACGATGTCGCCCTTCTCGAACACGTCCACCTTGATCTCCTGGCCCAGCGAATAATCATCCGTGTTGTCCACGTGATATTCACGCAGGCTGCGCTTGAAAGCCACGCCCGCCTTTTTGAAGTGGCCCTGCAAAGGCTTGCTCACCAGCTTCTCACGGATATCTTCAAATCCCAGCTGAATGGCGTTGTAGCCGTCCGTCTGGGTCGTCTTCTTCTGCGATACCACGCACGGGCCCGCTTCGACGACCGTCACCGGAACAACGGTGCCGTTGTCCAGAAATAACTGCGTCATGCCCAGCTTTCTGCCCAATATCGCTTTCATCTGTCTTCCCCCCCTAGAGCTTAATTTCTATATCCACGCCGGAAGGCAGGTCCAGCCGCATCAGAGCGTCCGTCGTCTTCGATGTGGCTTCGAGAATGTCGATCAGCCTCTCGTGCGTCTTGATCTCAAACTGTTCTCTGGAATCCTTGTACTTGTGCGGCGCACGCAGTATCGTGACAATTTCTTTCTGCGTGGGCAGCGGGATAGGTCCCGACACCTTGGCGCCCGTACGCTTGGCGGTGTCTACGATCTTGCTGGCCGACTGGTCGATCAGGTTATAATCGTACGCCTTCAATTTGATCCGAATCTTTTGGCTTGCCATATTTTACCCTCCTTACGCTTGCGCTCCATATACACTCAGCCGTGTGTATCATATTTGTTTCCTGCGGCACTTTTCCCCAAATTGGGTTCGTGCCGCTAAATGGAGCGTCGTCCGATCCAGCGGACTCATCTCCTGCGAAAGTTACCCGGATGCGGTTTTCTCCGGCAACCTCCCGCAAAAGTGTCAAATACCAGCTGTCTAAAATGCACAGCGTGAAGATTATATATTAACTGTTCCCTAAAATCAAGAGTTTTTTTGCACTTTTTTTGACGAATATGCATATGCCGAAAAAACATCTTTTTATATACAACCTGCCTATCATACCATACGGATCATACAGCGCAAAGCATAAAAATATTTTTAACTGAATTATATCAGCGCCAATGGGAAAAGTGCCGCTAATAGCTTTTGGCATATTTGCGAATGTGTGTTATAGTATATAATAGTAGAAGCAAAATGCGCTGGGGAGGCGGCAACTATGGTGTTATTTGAATCATTAGAACTCGTGTCCGTCATTCTGTTCATTGTGGGCATGGTGCTGCTCATGATCGAGCTGTTTGTGCCGGGTCTAGGGATTTTCGGCGGGCTCGGACTGGTAGCGCTCGTGCTGTGCATCGTGTTTCAGGCTAAAACTTGGACAGAGGCGCTCATCTTGCTGGTTGCCATCGCCGTCATCGTCATCGTTCTTTCGCTGATCGCCGCGCGTAGTTTCAAACGCGGCTGGCTTTACCGCTCATCTCTGGTTCTCAAAGATGCCGAAGAAAAGCAAGCCGGATACGTATCCAGCAGCGATTATTCTCACTTGACCGGCAAAACAGGCAGAAGTCTAACGCCTCTTCGCCCAGCAGGTACTGCCGAATTCGATGGTAATAAGGCGGACGTCATTTCCGAAGGGGAATTCATCCCCGCAAAATCCGAAATTATTGTGCTGCGTGTCGAAGGCAGCCGTATCTTTGTCAGACAACTGGAGGACTAGCGTGAAAGTCTGCCCCGTATGTAAAATCGAATATGCCGACACCGCCGAGTTCTGCAAGAAATGCGAGGCGTATCTGCTGGAGAAACCTGACAAGCCTGTCCCCGTCAAAACGGATTACAGGCGGCTGCTTAAGATGTGCCTGTACACCGGCGGCTTCATCCTATTTATTATGCTACTCTATTATGTAATCTCGCTGTTGGCCAATTAAGACATATTAAAACTTGTTATTGCAAGGTATTTTTTATATTATGGTAATAATAATGCAAAGGAGAAATTAATTATGGGAATTGACCTTTGGCTGCTGATCCTCATCATCGTCGCCGCATTCATCTTCATCGTGTTTTTCTTCAGCTTTGTGCCTGTCCGGCTGTGGATTGCGGCACGCGCATCGGGCGTCAAGCTGCGAATCATATCGCTCGTCGGCATGCGCCTGCGGAAGATACCGCCGGCCCGCATTTCCAACCCGCTCATAAAGGCCGTCAAGGCGGGCATTGATGTCAACACCAACATGCTCGAGCAGCATTTTCTCGCCGGCGGCAACGTGGACCGTGTGGTGGATTCGCTGATCGCGGCGCAGAAAGCGGACATCCCGCTGGACTTCAAACGCGCCACCGCCATTGATCTCGCCGGACGCGACGTGCTGACCGCTGTCAAGATGAGCGTCAACCCCAAGGTGATCGAGACACCCATCGTCGCAGCCATTGCCAAGGATGGTATCGAGCTTAAGGCCAAGGCACGCGTCACGGTGCGCACCAATATCGACCGTCTGGTCGGCGGTGCCGGCGAAGAAACGGTGATTGCGCGTGTGGGTGAAGGCATCGTTACCACCGTCGGCTCAGCCCAGACGCATAAAGAAGTGCTGGAAAACCCGGATCTCATCTCCAAGACGGTGCTCGCGAAGGGTCTGGACGCCGGTACAGCGTTCGAGATACTCTCCATCGACATCGCGGACGTGGACGTCGGACGCAACATCGGTGCGCAGCTGCAAATCGATCAGGCTCAGGCAGATAAAAAGATCGCCCAGGCCAAAGCCGAAGAGCGCCGCGCGATGGCTGTCGCCAAGGAGCAGGAAATGCTCGCCGCCGTGCAGGAGATGCGCGCCAAGGTCGTGGAAGCTGAAGCGGAAATCCCGCTGGCGATGGCAGAGGCCTTCCGCAATGGTCACCTCGGCGTGATGGACTACTATAATATGAAAAATGTGATGGCGGATACGCATATGCGCGATTCCATATCCGAAGCTGCTGGACCCAAGGCCAAGAAGGATAATCAGGACTAACCGCCATGGAATTTGTACTCATCATCATCGTCGTTGTGATCGTCTCCGTCATTTCAGCGGCCATGAAAAAGAAACCTAAATCCTCGGGCGAACAGGACGCGCCCGTCCGTCCCACGATGACGGACATTCAGCGCGCGTTCATGATGGCTGCCGGTATGCCGGATGAAGAGCAGAACCCGCCACCGCGGCCAGCTGCGCCTTATGGCCAGCAACCCGGACAGTATGCCCCATCTGCGCCGCCTGTTCAACCGTATGCAGTACCTTACATACAAGCTCAGTCCGTAAATGCAGCGCCCATGGCCGATTTATATTCAGGCTTGTCAGACGATCTGGGAGACAAACCGATGGCTTCCCGATTATCTAACCCGTTTGCGGGCACACAGATCGATTCCTATTTCATGGACGAGGAAGACAGGGATCAGATTCCGCAGGCTGTGTCCGTTAGCCAGCAGACACCCGCGGGCGCAGGAATCTCGCTTTTCGAGGACCAGCGCGATATCGTCAAGGCGCTGATCTACACGGAAATACTCCCGCGGCGAAGCGGTGCGCAGCGGCACCGGTAAAAGCCTCCGCCTGCCCGGTTCCCCCAAAATAACAAAGACTGCCGGATCATTTAAAACCCGGCAGTCTTTTGTTTTGTACATTTCTTTATCAGTAATCCCACGTAAAGTCTATCGTTTCCGAGTAGTGATAGTTGCCGTATATGTCGATGAACATGAAGCCATACTCGTAATCCTCGCCTGTCGGCAGATCAATGAACTCTAAGTACAAACCGTCACTGCCGATCACGATGTCGGTGCCGACATAATAATCATCGTAGCTGCCCTCGGTATACAGCGGCCAGTAGACGGGCGTCACCACATCCCCCGGCTGAAGGTCAATCGCCAGCTTTGAGCTGGGTGCAGCATAATCGTTGCTGCTGTAGAAGATACCCGTATACTTATAATACCCGCTGTCCTCATACGACGAATCCCATATCCAGACGCTTTTCACAACGGCATGCTCGCCGTTATAGAGGACGGGTATATCGTAGACGACAAAGTCATCCGTCTCATTCATCACATACACCGCCACCGGCTGTCCGTTAAGCCCCGTCCATTTGCCTTGGAAATTATCATGCACCGTGTTGTCGTCATAGTTGATATCGATATCGCTGTCAAACCCCATATCAATCAACGTTCCGTCGTCCATATACCAGCCCAGCGTGCAGTAGACATAGCACATATATTCCATCTGCTCGTCCGTCAGCTGAACATAGTACGACCCAACCTCGCTGTAGTCCTCCTGCTCCACGTTCTGGAGCGTACCGCCGTAGTCAGGCACTTCGCCCAGTATGGTCTCATCCGTGATAACCGACGCAAAATCTCGGATGAATGTCTTGTATTCGGGACAAAAGTCGATCTGTTCATATAATGCGAGGCTGTCGCCGAAATATTCCGTCCCGAAATACGGAAAATAGATGGACAACCCGTAAGAGTAGATGCGCTGCGAACCGCTTACCTCATACACAACCACGTCCTCAATCGCCGCCATCAGCTCCGACGAATACGCCTGCCCTGCCGCCTGCTGCTGATCAACAAAATCGTACAGGTCTATCAGATCGAACGACACCTGCCCCGGCTCCTCACCGTATTTCTCCGCCCTCTGCCTCGTCGCAGACAGCGCATCCCGCGCTTCCGGCTGCACGATTGCACCAGACATCCCCTGCGCATACGCACCGAGCGCTTCCTCAAGCGCGGGCATTTTGGACAGGTCCAGCACTGAACAGGTTATCAGCCCCTCCATTGAGGTGTTCAAATATTTCCCGTAAAAGGTGTCCGTCACGGCCTTTCCCAGTGCCATTCCGTCCATTCCCGGCGTCTGTGCCAGTGCGGAAAACAGCTTCTCATAATCCCAGCCGCCGCCCGGCTCCACTTCTTCGGATGCCACCATGTACCGCGCGTACGGGGCCATCACGCCCGCCGTTTCCGCGCTGGCCATCAGGCATGCGTCAAACCCCACCAGATCATACGGCTGCCCGTTAAAAGCAGTGCTCATCGCCGTTTCCATCTCGGCAAGCGTCAGAGCATCGTAGCCAAACAGCTCATCGGCGCCGAAACCCCAGATGCTTCCTCCGCCATGGTTCCAGAAAACCAGCGCCTTCTTGTCTGCCGGATAATTCGTCTGCGCATAATTCAAAAACTCCGCCAGCGTATCGCTCTCGCCAATGCTCTTCACTGCCATCGTTTCCAGCAGTACAAGACCACCGTCCTCGGCCAGCCATATCTGATTCGCATCAGCACTGATCAAATCGTTCTGCCACATCTTCGTGCCGCCTGTATAAATAAGCACATTGACGCTGTCCGGCAAATCCACAGAGAGCAAACTCTGCAGGTTGGCTGTCGCCTCTCCGCCCGCGCTTTCCAGATCCGAGCCGTTCATGTAGACAGCAATTGTCCAATTGGACGACCCCGCATTTGCCGGTGTCGTCGGCGCAGCTGAAGGCGGACTGCTTTTAGGGTCACCCCAGAGCATATCTCCGTCGGAGAAGTACCCATCGCTTCTCACCATTTCAGAGCATCCCGAAAAGCTGACGGCCAACAGCAGCGCGGCCAGAAAAGCCGCTATTTTTTTACCTGAAATCTTCATTTTATTGCTCCCTATAACGCAATATTATGGATACATTAACGATACCACTATTGATTCAATATAAACAGGTCTTTCTTAATAAATTTATGCAAAATAAGTCTTAAAACAATATTGACAAATATTAAAATTAGTGATAACTTATTAATAACTATTATTAATAATGGAGTATGTGCCGTGATTAATACAGAGAAGTCAGTCAGAAACACAAAACAGAGAAAACATATGCTCGATCTCCTGCAGTCGACAAAATCTCATCCCAATGCTTTCTGGCTGTATGAGAGAATGCGACCCATATTCCCAAATTTAAGCCTCAGCACCGTTTACAGAAACTTAAGCATTTTGGAAACACAGGGGATGGTTCAGCGCGTGGCCTGCGGCGGTACCTTTGAACGGTACGACGCCGATGTCAGCATGCACTCCCATTTTTACTGCAAACAATGCGGATGTGTTTACGACATTTGTACCAACGATGCCGAACTAAAAGCGCTCGAAAGTCTCAGTGATAATTCCCACCAGCTTGAAGGCTGCCACATCACATATTTTGGTATTTGTCAGAATTGTAAAGTTATCAACTAGCAACAATATATTATAATGGAGGATATACTATGACCAGTTACGGAAGTTACTATTACTGCGAAATCTGCGGGCATGTTGTCAGCGTGCTTTATCCGGGTAATCCTTCTCTCGTTTGCTGCGGGCAGAAGATGGACTTGCTCAAAGCGGGCTCTGTGGATGCCAGCAAAGAAAAGCATGTTCCCGTTATCGTACCGGAAGGCGAATCTACCACCATCAAGGTGGGCAGTGTGCCGCATCCGATGACGGAGGAGCATCACATCGCCTTCATCGAGATCGTCCTCAAAAGCGGGGAATACGAGCGCGCGCGCCTCAAGGTGGGCGGGCCGCCGGAAGCGACCTTCAATGTCAGGGCGGAAGATATCGATACCGTTTACGAGTATTGCAATCAGCACGGCCTGTGGAAAGCGTAAGCACAAATACAATATATAATCGGAGGAGTATACATGAAAGACTTGAAGGGAACCAAGACGGAGAAGAACCTGATGGATGCGTTTGCGGGCGAATCGATGGCGCGCAACAAATATACATTCTTTGCATCCAAGGCGAAGTCTGAAGGCTATGTTCAGATTTCCAACATATTCGCTGAAACGGCCGCCAATGAGAAGGAGCACGCCGAGTTGTGGTATAAGCTGTTTTCCCCCTTGGGTGACACGATGGAAAACCTGATCAGCGCCGCCGGTGGCGAGAACTACGAGTGGACGGACATGTATCCCCGCATGGCTAAGGAAGCCCGCGAAGAAGGCTTCACTGAAATCGCCATGATGATGGAAGGCGTGGCCGGCGTCGAGAAGAATCACGAGGAGCGTTATAAAGCCCTCGCCGAGAACATCAATAACGGCGCCGTCTTCAAGAGAGACGTTCCCGTCGAGTGGAAATGCTCCAACTGCGGCCACCGCTTCGTTGGTAAGGAAGCGCCGGAAAAATGCCCCGTATGCGCCCATGCCAAAGCTTACTTCGAGCTTTACACGCAGGCTTATTAATTCTCAAATATACAGTATACACAGCTTTCTGAAGAGACCGCTCGCGGTCTCTTTATTTTTCTCATTTAAAATCAGCATTTAATCATGATTATTTTCCCATACATTTTTATCTAATCACAATTCATCCATATTTTTTTATCATATAATAAGCAAACAGCCGTATTTGCCTTTAATTATTAATAATATCGTAACGTTTTTGTCATATGTGCGTCCATGTGTGGTTAAACAGATATATATACGAATAGTGCGCTTTGTGCCGATGCATCGCTTTTGGTTATAATGGTGTCAATTCACTCAAATGACTGCGAAAGGAGAAACACATTTGAAGAAAAAACATTTGCGGCTTATCATCACAGTCATCTGCATCACCGCCGTGCTGTTCGCAACGGCACCCGGCGCACTGGCCGCCAGCCCCACACTCAAGGTCGGCAGCAGCGGCAGCGAGGTTACCAAGCTTCAAAACAAGCTGATCCAGCTCGGGTATACCGACTTTACATCGGCTACAGGATATTTTGGCTCCGCAACCAAAACGGCTGTGGTCCGCTTTCAGGGCAATAACGGCCTCACAGCCGATGGCATCGCGGGCAGTGCCACCCATAGCAAACTCTATTCCACCAGCGCCAAAAGCCTGATCCTGAAGGAAGGCAGCAGCGGCGACGCGGTTCAGACGCTGCAGCTGCGGCTCAAAGCACTCGGATACTTTTCCGGTACGGGCACCGGCTATTACGGCCCCGTCACCAAATCCGCAGTAATCGTGTTCCAGAAAGCTACCGGCCTTTACGCTGACGGCGTTGCCGGTCCCAAAACGCGGTACAAGGCGTTTGCCAGCGGAACTCCCAGCGCTGCCCCTGCACCGTCAGCCAGCACTTCCAATGCGGCCATAGCGGACATCGCGCTGGCACAGTTGGGTGATCCTTACTTACTCGGTGGTAACGGTCCGTCCTCGTTCGACTGCTCCGGCCTCGCGTACTACGCGATGACCCAAGCGGGCTACTCAGTGTCCCGCCTGTCTGCAGCAGCCTACAGCTCACAGAGTTCGTGGTCAAAAATAACCGATACCAACAGTCTGCAAAAGGGTGATCTGCTGTTCTTCTACTCGGAGAACTGGACGAGTATTAACCACATGGGCGTCTACACAGGTGACGCGCAGTTTGTCCACGCGTCTTCCGGCCAGAGCAAAGTGATGGTCAGCTCCCTGTCCAACAGCTACTGGGCCAGCCACTATACCTTTGCGCGCCGCGTCAGCTGACGTTAAGAGTGCAACAGCATACCTACAAGGCCGCTGCTTATCCCTGCAGCGGCCTTATTATTTCCCTTCATGCTGTCATACAATATTCATCATTATTTTACGCCACATGTCCGATTCGCATGCTATAATCAGATGTAAAAAATATCCGATAATAACCGCCTAACAAAGGCGTGAAGAGGTCTCCATGCAGCAAAGACAAACACCGCAGCCGGACAGATCCGGCAAAAAGCCGCAGGAAGAACGTTTGTTCCACAGACCGGTCACGTTGGGCAAGCTCGCCATATACGCGCTGCTCGCTTTGCTTGCCGTCGCGCTGATGCTGCTGGGCAACTTCATTTACGTCACCGTCATCAACGCGCCCGCCGCGTTTCCCGATATGCCGGTATCCACACCGCGGGCCACGGACACGCCGCAGATTTCTTCCAGCGCTGAGCTGACGCCTGAACCCACGCAGACGCTCTCTCCCGAGGAACAGTTGTCGCTGCTGGCCGATCCCAACTTCATGAAAGACCGTGTCAATATACTGCTGACAGGCATCGACTATGCGCCGGAGCGTGAAGGCCGCAACGATTTTCGTACCGACACCATCATGATGTTCTCCGTCAACTTCGCGACAGGCAAGGTGGACATACTCTCCGTTCCGCGGGACAGCTATGCTGACATTGCGTTTACAGATAAGCGCTACAAAATCAACGGCGCATATATGTCGGCAGGCGGCGCAGACGGCAAAGGCTACGAATGCCTGATGCAGACAGTCAGCGACACGATTGGCGGCATACCAGTTAACTATTACGTGGCCGTGGAGATGCAGGCCGTTAAGGACATTGTGGACATACTGGGCGGCGTGTGGTACGACGTGGATTATGACATCAACATGAACGGGAGGCACCTCAGCAAGGGCTACCAGTTGCTGGACGGGCAGGCGGTGCTGGATTACTGCCGCGCCCGCAAGGGCATCACATCAGGCACCGATATCGACCGCATCGACAGGCAGCAGCGCCTGCTGATGGAGGTGTTCAGGCAGGTCAAGAAAGCCAACCTCTTAACTGAAATGCCGCAGATATACAACACGATGAAGGAAAGAATAGACACCAACCTCACCTTCGAACAAATAGCCGCTCTGGCGTTCTTCGCGCTAGATCTCGACCCGGAATCGGAGCTTAGCCGCTATGCGCTCAAGGGCGATTTCATGCAGGTCTACAACGCCGCCTATTACGTGCTGGATCACAACGTCACCGTGGACATCATCCAGAGAATATTCGGTCAGGACGTGTCCAAAACCATTGACTGGACGTACAGCATCGGCTACGTCACGTTCGACAACGCCAAGATCAACCTCGATAAAGCCATCATAAAGCTGCAGGATTACCTCAATCAGCGGCGCGTCACGCTGTCGACTGAGCTGATTGCGCAGACCGAAGCGCTGCTCACACAAGCCGAGGAGCTGCTCGACGAGAACACCGTCTATGTCAAGGGCGATGAAGCAGCCGCCAAGGACATGGACGACATGACGGTACAGCTGGAGGCACTGTACCAGACGTTGCTCGTCTACGTGCCGCCGACGCCCACACCGGCGCCATCCGCCACGTCCCAGCCCACACCGACGCCCACGCCGACTCCTACATCGACGCCTACACCGACCGTTACACCCTCACCCACGCCTGCACCTGAGGAAACCCCAGCGCCGTAACAGCGTACACTTTGATAATTTAAATATCGTGAGGAAAACATGAAATCGAAAAGCTCCGACTGGTACAGGAATATCTGGACACTGGATATCAAAAACATGTCTTGGGTAGAGGATACGAAGCATCAGGTGGATTTCATTATTAAGACTCTGGAGTTAAAGGGTACTGAGCGGATACTCGATCTGGCATGCGGCTACGGACGTCACGCTATTTGCTTTGCGCGCAGGCACTTCAGTGTCGTCGGTGTGGACATCACAAAGGCCTATATAGACGACGCCATCCAATCTACTCATGGCATTATGCCGAACATCCAATTCATCCATTCAGATATTCGCGATGTCCGCTTTCAGAGCGAATTTGACGTTGTACTGAACCTCGCTGACGGGGCCGTCGGTTACCTTGAAAACGATGGGGAAAACCTGAAAATCTTCGATGTCATATCCCGTGCGCTTAAACCCGGTGGCAAACATTTCATGGACGTCTGTAATGCGGAGCATGCACAAGCGTATTTCCCCAAACGCAGCTGGGCCATAGGCGACAAGGAGTTTTCATTTTCCGAATTCGATTGGGATCCCCAAAAACGAACCATGCTGTATGGCGGCGGCGGATTCACTTATGAAGAAACCGCGAAAAAGCCCGAGGTACCTGAAGGTAACCCCACCCGGCTTTACTCCATCAGCGAATTGAATGCGATATTCAGCGAACGCAATATGAGAATTGTTGACACCTTTTCCGATTATAGCGGAAAACCTGCAACATACAAAGAGTTGCAGCTGATGGTGTACTCAATTAAAAACTGACACTCCAGACTGTTCCTTAAAACAGCGGCGTGCTCAAATACTTCTCACCCCGGTCGGGGAATATGCAGACGATCACACCCTCATCCAGCGTTTCGGCCACCTTCAGCGCCGCCAGCATCGCCGCGCCGGACGACATGCCGCAGAAAATGCCTTCCTGCTTGACGATGCGCCGCACCATGTCGAAGGATTCCTCCGAATCGATCATGATGGAGACGTCGATGCGCGACGGATCGTATATCTCCGGCACGATAGCTTCGCTCATGTTCTTAAGTCCCTGTATGTAATGCCCCTTCACCGGGTGCGCCTCTACGATCTGGATGTCGGGGCTCAGCTCCTTCAAACGCTTGGCCGTGCCCATCAGCGTGCCGGAGGTGCCGAGAGCCGACACGAAATGCGTCACGCGCCCCTGCGTATCGCGGATCATCTCCTCCGCCGTCGTGGAGTAATGCGCCAGCTTGTTGTAACGGTTGGTGAACTGATCGGGCATGAAATACTTCTCCGGGTATTCGGCGACCAGCGTGCGTGCCCTGCGTATCGCGCCGTCCGTGCCTTCGTCCGCCGCCGTCAGGGCAACCTTCGCGCCGAACGCCGAAATCATCTTCTGCCGCTCCACCGATACAGCACTGCTCATCACGATCTCCACGTCATAGCCCTTCACCGCGCCGATCATCGCGAGCGCAATGCCGGTGTTACCGGACGTGGGCTCGATGATGGTCTTGCCGGACGTCAGCGTCCCTTCGGCCTCTGCCTGCTCGATCATCTTGAGCGCAATGCGGTCCTTGATACTGCCCGTGGGGTTGGTACCCTCCACCTTCGCGTATATCTCAACGTTCTTGTTTGTCCATAGCTTGTTGATTCTCACCAGCGGCGTGTTCCCGATGGTATCCAGTATGTTGCCGTATACGTTCATGTCAAACCCCTTCCCAAAAAACCCGATTCATCCGGATTATAGCATTATCAAGCAGCCGGTTAAGCCAGCCAGTCTGGCCGCGTCAGTATGCTGATGGGCAGCCGCTCGCCCGCACAGCCCCGGCACTGCCGCTCAAAAGCCGCCAGCGCCTCCTCGGTGCCGCTCACATAGCGCAGCGGTATGCCGGTGCTCTCCGACAACGCCTGCACGACGGCATAGCCTTCCGCCAGCTCGCCGCCTGTCGTCTCCGCTCCCAAATTTGCGTTCAGCACCAGCCCGTCTGCGGTCAGACGCGCACGCGCCTGTATGCGCATGAGGCTCTCTTCCAGCGTCTCCGCGCTGCCCTGAAAAGGCCGCCGCGTGTTGACAACGAACAGCGCTTCAGTGTCCGCACGGTTGTCGTCGAAATACCGCTTCAGCCCGCCCAGCGCCGCCGCGCCCACCGGGTCTCCGCCGCAGTCGAACACCGCGTATTCGTGCCGGAACGCCGCAAATATGTCGGGCGGCAACGACGGCACATCAACTGCCGTGTTGGCAAACACCGGCGCGATCACGCGTATGCCGCGGCTCTCCAGCAGCGGCCTGTGCTCCGATGAGCGAAAATATGGGTTGACAATATCCAGGTCAACCAGCGCCACATCAGCTGACTGCTCTGCCAGCGACAGCGCGAGATTCAGTGACAGCTCCGTCTTGCCGCTCCCGTAATTGCCAAGCAGCACCGTGATCTTTTTCATTCATTCTCCTCCATCATATGCCGGGCCTCCTAAATTGGCGCATCAGCGCCTCGGCGCATCTGATGCCGTCCACCGCGGCAGATACAATGCCGCCCGCGTAACCGGCTCCTTCGCCCGCTGGAAACAGACCGGTCACGCCCATCGCCTGCAGCTCTGCATCCCGCGTAATGCGCACCGGAGCGGACGTGCGCGTCTCGACCCCGGTCAGCACCGCTTCCGGCATGTCAAAACCCTTGAGCTTTCGTCCAAAATCCCTCAAGCCCGCCTCAATTCCCGCCGACACATAATCCGGCAGACATCCATGCAGTTCCGCACCCACCACATGCGGCTGAAACGACGGGCGCACATCGCCATAAGCCGTTGTCTTCCGCCCGCCAAAAAAATCGCCCAGCGTCTGTGCCGGTACGCTGCCGCCCGCCAGGCTGTACGCCGCCTGCTCCCAGCGCCGCTGGAATTCCACACCGCCCAATATGCCGCTCTCATAATCAGCCGGAAACACCGCCACCACGACGGCACTGTTGGAGTTCCCGCCGTCCCGCGAGAACCAGCTCATGCCGTTCACCGCCACGCCGTCCGGTTCGGTGGAGGAATTGATCACCTCACCGCCGGGGCACATGCAAAAAGTATATACGCCGCGCTCCCCATAACGGGAGGCCAGCCGGTATTCCGCTGCGCCCAGTGCCGGATGCCCGAACGCGTCCCCATACTGCGCCCGGTCGATGAACTCGCGCCGGTGCTCGATGCGCAGGCCCACTGCGAAAGGCTTGGGCTCCATCACGAGCCTGTAGTGCCGCAGCATCGCATACGTGTCCCGGGCGCTGTGGCCAATCGCCAGCACCGCGGCGCGCGTATCCAACGTGTTCGGCAGTCCATTTTTCGTATACGTCACACCGTATAGCGCCCCATCCGATACCGTTAAACCGGACAGACGGCTATCAAAGCTCACCGTGCCTCCGAGAGCGCGTATGCGCTCCAGTATTCCCGTCACCGCCGCGCGAATGTGCTCCGTGCCTGTGTGCGGCTTGGCCAGTATCATTATCTCTTCGGGCGCGCCGCAGTCCGCTAGTGTTTTCAGCACCCGCTCGGTACGCGGATCTTTGATCCGTGTCGTCAGCTTGCCGTCCGAGAACGCCCCCGCGCCGCCCGCGCCGAAGCACACGTTGCTTTCCGCATCCGGCACGCCACTTCGCCGCAGCCGCTCCACGTCGCGCACGCGGGAATCCATATCGCGTCCGCGCTCAATTAGCAGCGGCGCGTATCCATGCTCAGCCAGCGTCAGCGCCGCGAACAAACCGCACGGCCCCGCACCAATCACCACCGGCTGCCCCGGCGCATCATCGCCGTAAATCACCGGTGTCTCCTGAAGTACATGCGCACTGCCGTACCGCTGCTCCAGCCGCCGCTGCAACCGCCCGTCGTGCAGCGTCACCTGAACGCTCAGCGCCATCATAACGTCCCGCCTCGCATCCAGCGACTGCCTCACCACGCGCAGCCGTGCAATTTCGTCCGGCTTTATCTTCAGCCGGGCCGCAGCCGCGCACTTTATATCGTCATCCCCGCTGCCCAGCGGCATTTTCAGGCCGATTAGCTCAATCGCCATCCCTGGTTTCCTTCCGCTGCTGTTCCGCCAAAAAGGGACGGCATGAACCGCCCCTTCATATACTGTGCCATTCCGGCTCTTTTAATAAATCGTGACATCCACTGTGCCCGCCGCTGCGGAGAAGTTTTCCGCCGCATAGCCTTCGGGTATCTCAAACAACACTGTCAGCGTGTGCCGGCCTTTGCCCAGTCCCTCCAGATCCACATAGGGCACAATGTCACTGCGCCGCAGCCGTGACAACTGGGCCATACTCGCCATCACAGTCACGTCAGTGCGGTTCACGGACAGCTGCGCGCTCAGGCCGTCTGCCAGATTGCGTGCTTCAATATCAATACCGCTGTAATCTTTGGTTTCCATAATGGGCCGGATCTCGACATAGACCTCCGCCTTGCCCTCCGTCAGCACCGTTACGCCGCGGGGTGGCTGGTAATCCAGCAATACAGCCACGCTGGTGCTCGCGCCGCTCACGACATATGGCGTCAGCCCGATGGTGCTGATACCGCTGATCTCGTCGGCCTCCCCTGCGATCAATACCTTATCCGGCACCGTGCTGATGCTGGCGATCTCATAGCCCGCCGCCAGCTCATCCTGGCCCAAAATCGCGCTTCTTACATCCACCGACACCATTTTGGTCGCCAGAACCTTCAAGTTGACGATCACAGAGGGCTGCCCTTCGTCAAACAGCGCGCCGTCTACCTCGTTGCCGTCGGCGTCCAGCAGCTGCACCGATACGCTCATGTTGTAGCCTTCAGTCAGGCCATTCAAATCCACTGAACATTCGGCGCTTGACACCTTCTCCACATCCTCGCTCGCGCCTGATATCGTCACCACGCCGGGCGATATCTCCGGCGTCATAGCGAAATAGCCGCTCGGCACCCCGCCAGTCACCTTCACGTTCACCGGCACCGTGCGCGTCTCGTAGCTGCTGACATGCAGCTGAACTGTGGAAGGGCTCACCTCCAGCACCTGTCCACGATCCACAGCCACCGAAGCCCTCACATCCAATGTGTACTCTCCCGGCCCGTTCACGGTAGACCAATCAATATACGCCCGCACCCGTTCAGGTGTTAAATACTTAATATTACTCTGATTAACTTCCACGCGCACGTCCACCGAATCCAGCGCATCAACAAGATTCCCGGATACATCCAACCCCTTGGCTTTCAGTTCCTCAACTCCATAACTGACTTTTATATCGGGCACCCAGCGCACTCTCGGGGGATCGATTTCCGACAGCACATAACTCCACAGTATTACCGCAAAAAACAGCGCCATTACCTTCAGCAGAATGTTGCTGCGGAGCACACGCCAGATAAAATCAAGCGCCTTTTTCATGCTCGTCACGCCCCTTCCGCTTCAGTCTGAGTGTCCTGTACTTGGACGCCTGCTTGATCAGATACATATCCTCCAGCAAATCGCGTATTGCCTTGGAATCCAGATACCGTATCAGCGTACCGTCCTGAGCGACGGATATTACACCCGTCTCTTCGGATATCACCAGCGTTACACTATCCGAAACCTCGGATACGCCCAGCGCCGCCCGGTGCCGCGTACCCAGCTCCTGCCCAATCTGCTTGTTGTCGCTCAAAGGTAAAAAGCACCCTGCCGCCTCAATGGTATCCTCCCGTATGATCACGGCGCCATCGTGCAGCGGTGAATTGGTGAAAAACAGGTTCTCCAGCAGCTCGGTGGATATCACTGCACTGATGCGCGTACCGCTCTCAATCACTTCCTTGAGGCCCGTCTTCCTTTCAAAAACGACCAGCGCGCCCACCCGCTTTTTGGACAGGTTCAGCACTGCCTTCAGTATGCTTTCCACCGTCTCCTGCGCATTAATCACATGCGATGGCGTCAGTTCAATGCGTCCGCGCCCCAGCTTGGCCAGCGCGCGCCGAAGCTCCGGCTGGAATATGATGACGATCACCAGCGCGCCCGCTTGCAGCACGTAATTCAGAATCCATGCCGTCCCCACCAGATCCAGGAATTCCATCACCCAGGCTGCCAGCAGAATGATGCCGAGGCCTTTTAGCACCTGCATTGCGCGCGTTTTAGAGGTCAGTTTTAAAAGCCAGTAAATGACGACAGCCAAAAGCAGTATATCGATCACGTCGATCAGAGTAAAGTCGGCTATGCTGTTTTTTAAAGCGTCAAAAATCTGCTCCAAAAGTTAAGCACCCTTTGTCAGTATTTATACAGAATCATACAGCATTGTATATGTTAATGATATCACCATTGTCAACATTATAAACGAAAAAAATAAAAAAGCATACCGCAATATTTGAATGAATCGTAAATAATTACACAACGTCCTCCCTGATACGCAGTTCACACTCCCTGCAAAAGGTGTTATAATACGTTTGAAAATCGCCAGCGGTTTGCCGCATCGCGGGCCCGCGCCATGTCGCGATGCATCGCAGCAAACAATGCGGCCCAGACAAAAGGAGTGAACGCATGAACTTCATTGACACCAAGGAGCAGTCCCTGATGGCGGATTTTTTTCCGCCCGGCTGGGACCTCGGGAGAATCGACGCCTGCTGTGCTTACGCGCCGGAGCGTATATTTGACAGACAACCCTTCTGGAATTCTAAATTTAGCATTACAAGCTGCCCCAGCGCCGAGGCGGTAGACATGATGACAGGTCATGAAATCGCCTACACCATCCACAAAGCCAAACAGGCGGGCCGGCAGCTGGTGCTGATGATGTCCACCAGCCCGATGAGCATGTACGCCTGGGCTGTTTACTTCCTGCAGCAGTGGAACACCGACTGCTCACACGTGCATAGCTTCATCATGAACGAGTGGAGCGACAAGGATGGCAATGCAATGGACGCGCAAAGCCGCGCTTCGTTTGCGCGCATGATACAGGCCGCGTTCTTTACGCCGCTGGGAGATTTGACGATACCGCTGCATCAGCGCAATTTCGCTTCCCAGAGCAACCTGCACAAATACCCCGAAAAGATCGCTGCGCTCAAGGCGGACGGCGCAGTCATCGTTGCCACCTGCGGCATCGGACGCATGATGCAGCTGGCATTGTGGGAGCCGCAGTTTGCCGCTGAGTTCTCCAGCGAAGAGGAATGGAAATCGCAGTACTGCCGCAAGGGTGCTAAGCTCCACCCACTCACCGTCGAGCAGTATTCGATGACGCGTTTCGGCGGGCGCACCACGCTGGTGCCTTGCTTTGCCAACACCATCGGCCCCGGCCTTTTTCTGATGAGCGATTATGTGATCAGCGGCGTCGGCGGTAGCCTTGCCGGAAACCTGATGTGGCAGGCAATGCCGCTGTGGACGACGCTGCGTTACGGGCCGTCCGTCTGGATACCGTCCACCTTCCTGCCCACGCTGCCCGGAAAGTTGTTCTTCCATAAGAACCTTGCGGGCCCCATGGAGCCAGTCCGTGAATCGTCTACACTGTAAACTTTGCACACAACGCCTCCTGACCATCTGGTCAGGAGGCGTTTTATTTGTGCTGGCAGCTGCCCTGCCGTAACACTTTTTAAAACCAAATAACAATCTCTAATCATTGACTTTTTACACCTAAGCAGTTAAAATATTTTGAAGTTCAAAGTATTTTGAAGGGAGCAGGCCATGATCGGCGATGACCGGCAAACCCAGCTGAACAACTTTCTTGTCACCGTGTTCAACGAAATACTTCGCATTGAAGAAAACTGTTTAAAATCCGGCGAGTTCAAAAATGTGTCCATCCGCGAGATGCATATCATCGAAGCTGTATGTGCCGCGGAAGAGCTGGGCACCAATAACCGTGCGGGCGATATTGCGCAGGCGCAGGGCATCAGCGCAGGCACGCTGACCACTGCAGTCACGTATCTCGAAAAAAAGGGCTGCATCGAACGCCGTCCCGACCCGCACGATAAGCGCATCGTCCGAATTTTTGTCACTGAAAAAGGGCGGCGCGCCAACGAAGCACACCAGCGTTTCCACCGGCAGATGGTGGCGGACGTGCTGGCCGCGCTGTCTCCCGAGGAAACAGATATTCTGATCAAAGGTTTGAAAAGCCTGAAAGCGTTTTTCGACAGCAATAAATAACCGACATGGAGGTGCCACCATGGCCATTCGCATCATCACTGACAGCACCAGCGATATCCCGCTGGAAAACTGCCCGTCGCTGGGTATCGACATCGTTCCCTTGAGCGTTATCATCGATGGCAAGAAATACACCGACGGCATTGATTTGAAGAAGGAGCAGTTCTACGACCTTCTGGAGAAGAGTACCACGCTGCCCACCACGTCTCAGGTCAACCCAGACGGCTTTCTTGATCTGTTCAAGCAGTACACCGATGCGGGCGACGACGTGCTGGTGATACTAATATCCTCCAAGCTCAGCGGCACGTACCAGTCCGCCGTGATTGCGAAGGACATGGTAAGCTCAGACCGCATCCGTTTGGTGGATTCAAAAAGCGCCACATTCGGACTCGCGCTGCTGGTCTACGAGGCCATACGCCTGCGCGACAGCGGCTCATCCGCCGAGGATATCCATCACCATCTGCTGGCGCTGCGGGACAGCGTCCAGTTCCTCGCGGGCGTCGATACGCTCAAATACCTCAAGATGGGCGGCCGCCTGTCCTCCTCCGCCGCGATCATCGGCGGCATGCTGCAGATCAAACCGCTGGTGTCCATCATCGGCGGCGAAGTAAAATCCGTTGGCAAGGTGCGCGGTCAAAAAGCGGTGCTCACTCATCTGGCCGACACGCTTAAAAACCACCCGCCGGACACGCGCTACCCTATCGTATTCGGCCACACGCTGGCACCCCATCTGCTTGATGAGTTAAATGGGTTGATAAAGGACGTGGAGCTGGGTGTCACCTATGTCTGTGAGATCGGCTGCGTAATCGCCACGCACAGCGGCCCCGGCTGCATCGGCTTCGCCTACGTTCCCAAATAACATCACATACGCGGCCGCTTGAGATATGCCTTGTTTTGCGGTATAATGCCGTATATGGCGACAAGCTTCTCTCACCTGCAAAACGACGTGGCCGCCTGCACCAAGTGCGGCTTGCATCAAACACGCACCCACACCGTGTTCGGCGAGGGCAATGTTCGCGCGCGCATCATGTTCATTGGCGAAGGTCCGGGGCGGGACGAAGACCTCCTCGGGCGTCCGTTTGTGGGCGCCGCCGGCCGGCTGCTGGACAAGATGCTCGAATCTATCGGTATGAACCGCAACACCGTCTTCATCGCCAACGTCTTAAAGTGCCGCCCGCCGGGCAACCGGGATCCGGAACCGGACGAAGCCGCCGCCTGTATCGGCTATCTGCGCGCACAGGTGGCTTTCATCAAGCCCAGAATCATCGTATGCCTGGGCCGCATCGCTGCCAAATACATTCTGAACACCGATGTGCGCATCATGCGGGACCGAGGCATATGGCACGAGGTCAAGGGCTTTAATATCATGCCCACCTACCACCCCGCAGCGCTGCTGCGCAACGAAGAACTGAAAAGGGACGCCTGGTGCGACCTGCTCGCCATCCGCGCCAAATACGATACGCTGTGTAAAGGAGACGACTTGTGAGCCTTGACATCATATACGGTGAAATGTTGAGCGCCGCCGCAGCCTTTGGGAAAACCAAATGCGACATGGTTTATGGCGAGGGCCCGTCCGGTGCTCAGCTGATGCTGATCGGCGAAGCGCCCGGTGCGGAGGAAACGCGTCTCTCCCGACCGTTCGTGGGCCGTGCAGGCAAGAATCTGGACGAGTTTCTGGCCGCTGTGCGACTCGAACGTCCCAGCATATATATTACCAACGTGGTCAAGTTCCGGCCCTTCAAGACCAGTGCAAAAGGAACGCTATCTAACCGACCGCCGGATAAGGAAGAAATCGTTTGCATGAAGCCTCTCCTGCTCCGCGAGATAGAGGTGGTCAGTCCGCACGTCGTCGTCACACTGGGCAATGTGCCACTCAAGTGCCTGGCTGGCATCGGTGCCACGATCGGCGCACTCCACGCCATGCCCATGCCCGCCAGTGCTCAGTCTCACAAATTCATGCTGTTCCCGCTCTATCACCCGGCCAGCATTATCTACAACCCGTCGCTGCGCACCGTCTATGATCAGGATCTCGTTAAACTGCGCCGCCTGCTGGACACGCTCCAAGTTACGTAATAATATTTTTTTGGAATTTTAATAATCGTCATATATGCTTAACATTTATTCCATGCTTCTTTTCTCTTCATTTTTCTCATGTTTGATAGTCTTTTCGACGTTTGCGTTCAACGATTTTATTTGATACTTTTATGTTATCAATCAGCTTTAACCAACAGCGAGAGCAATAATATCAGTTTATTCAAAAGAAAAACCTCCGCAAAAAAAGGGCAGCACCTTCGCCCTTTTTTTGTGTGTTAACGCCCCTAAAAAAGCCGGATAAAATTTTCCTGCTCCTTGCGCACAACATAGCCGCACCGCAGATAGAATGGCAATAAAAAACCCCGCGTTTCGGCGAGGCTTGTATTCGTGCTATTCCTGCGCAGCCAGCGCCTGTGTCTTATCCGCCAGCACCAGCGCGTCGATCATCTCGTCCATGTCACCGTCGATAAACTGTTCGAGCTTATACAGCGTCAGCGATATCCGGTGATCCGTCACACGCCCCTGCGGAAAGTTGTATGTACGGATACGCTCACTGCGGTCACCCGAACCCACCTGACTGCGGCGATTCTGCGACATCTCCTTGTCCTGGGCCTGCTTGGCGATATCATACAGCCGCGCCTTGAGCACCTTCATCGCTTTTTCTTTATTTTTTAGCTGCGACTTCTCGTCCTGACACGTCACCACCAGCCCGCTCGGTTCGTGCGTGATGCGAACGGCAGAGTCGGTTGTGTTCACGCTCTGCCCGCCGTTGCCGGAGGACCGGTAAACATCGATGCGCAGGTCGCTCGGGCTGATATCGATCTCCACATCCTCCGCTTCGGGCAGCACCGCCACCGTCGCCGCGGACGTATGGATGCGACCGGAGGTCTCCGTCTCGGGCACACGCTGCACACGATGCACGCCGCTCTCATACTTCAACCGCGCATAAGCGCCCTTGCCGGATATCAGCAGCGTCAGCTCCTTCACGCCGCCCAGCTCGGTGATGTTGGAACCCAACCGCTCCACCGCAAAGCCCTCGCGCTCGGCGTAGCGCGTATACATGCGCCATAGCGCTGCACCGAACAGCGCCGCCTCGTCGCCGCCCGTGCCCGCGCGTATCTCCAGCACCACATTCTTGTCGTCGTTGGGGTCTTTCGGGAGCAGCAGGAACCGCATCTCCTCAGTCAGCCGCTTTTCGGCCTGCTGCCGTTCAAACAGCTCATCCTTCGCCATCGCTGCGATTTCAGGATCTTCGTCCGCCGCCATCACGGCCAACTCGGCGATCTGCGCGTGGTTCTGCGTGTACTCGGCGAACTTGGCCACCACGTCGGTCAGCGAAGAATGCTCCTTCACCAGCCTGGTGTAGAGCTCCTGATTCTGTATCACTTCGTTCTGAGCCAGCTGCGCCTCCAGCTGTTCATATCGCATCTTCTGCGCTTCCAGTTTGTCAAACATACCTGCATCCTATAATCTTCGGGCAGTCACAATGCGGTCACGCCCCGAATAATCTCTTTTAATTATAATATCTAAAAAGTTGCCGTTGGCCAGCAAATCCGCTATCGCCGCCCCCTGAGTCATGCCAATCTCCAGCACCAGAGCGCCACCCGTTCGGATATGCTCGCCCGCCTCTTTCGCAATCACGCGGTAGCAGTCCAGCCCGTCGCCCGCTGTCAGCGCCAGCTTAGGCTCGTGGCACTTAACGCCTGCATCCAGCATGTCGTATTCCTTCTCGCTGACGTACGGCGGATTGCTGACGATGATATCATAAGTCCCCGTCACACCGCCCAACATATCGCTCAAAAAAAAGCGCACCTGCGCGCCGTTTGCTGCGGCATTTTCCACAGCGAGCTTCAAAGCCGCTTCGCTGATATCACACGCGTCCACAGCCGCTTGCGTCTCGGTTGCCAGAGAAATTGCAATACAGCCGCTCCCCGTACCGATGTCCAGCGCGCTTTTATATCCATTCGACCGAATCAGCTCAATCGCCGCCTCAGCCACCAGCTCCGTCTCATGCCGGGGTATCAGCACGTCCGGCGTCACTGCAAGCTCGAGATACCGGAAGTAAGCTTTTCCCGTCGCGTATTCTACCGGCAGCCCCAGTGCGCACCTTTCCGCGGTGCTCCCGATCTGCACCCAACGCTCCGCGTCCAAGGGCAGCGCATGAAACACATCGCCCAGACCAATGTCCATCACGTGCGACACGATCACGCGCGCCTTCACTTCCGGCTCCGGTATGCCCGCGGCCATCAGCTGCTGCCGCACCGCTTCATAGGCCTCCCTTGCCGTGTTCATCTACATTGCCTCTCTTGCCTCCGCGGTGTTGGCTTCGGCCTGCTCCGGCTCTGCGGCGATCTCTGCCTCTTCCGTTTGCTCCGCCGCAGCTACGGCCGCCGGTTCCGTTTCCGGCTGCGCCTCAGTCTCAGCGGTTATTGCCTTCTCCTTGGCCACAGGCCGCTCGAAGCTTTTCGCCAGCGCATCCAGCTCATCGCCGCTCATTTCATCCATTGCAGCGCGGAAGGCGACGATCGCCACCTCCACCATGCTGTCGTCCGGCGGAGCGGTAGTCAGCTTTTGCAGCATAAGCCCCGGCCAGCGGATAACGCGGAAAAACAACGCGTCGCTCATTGCCGCAAACTTCAAGAATTCATAAGCGATGCCCGCAACCAGCGGCAGCATCAGCAGTCTCAGACCGATGCGCGCATACCATGCGCCGCCCCAACCCAGCAGCGAGAACAGCAGTATGGATATCACCATCACCAGCAGCAGATAGCTCGTTCCGCAGCGCGGGTGCAGCGTTTTATACTTCTGTATGTTTTCAACGGTCAGCTCTTCCTCATGTTCGTAGCAGTTGATTGTCTTATGCTCCGCCCCATGATACTGGAACACGCGGCGTATGTCCTTTACCAGCGTCACAGCCAGCACATAACCGATGAATATCAGCATGCGGATACCGCCGTCAATCAGGTTCATCAGAAACTGCTGCGAACCGGCCAGCACCGTCCCCTTGCCGTATATCCACCCTTGAATCAGGTTGGTCAGCACATTGGGCAAAATAAAGAATATACCCACCGCCAGTCCGATGGACAGTATCACCGCGAAGACCATCGCGACGTCCATCGCATCCTTGCCGGACTTGTTCGCAATAAACTGCTCGAACTTGGACGGCTTGTAATCCTGTGCCGTATCGTCATACATCTTGGCTGACTTGGTGATGGTATTCACACCAAAGCCCAGCATGTCCACAAAAGACGCGATGCCCCTTATCACAGGCAGCGCGAAAAACTTGTTCTTCTTGGTGATGGGCACAACCTTCTGCTTGTCGTAGACAATCTCGCCCGTTGCCTTGCGCACAGCCAGTCCGCACATTTCGGGCGCACGCATCATCACGCCTTCCAAAACCCCCTGGCCGCCAATATTACATTTCTTCATCATGTGCCCTCGTTTATAAAAAATCAGTGCAAATAGTATACAACATTTCAGGCAAAAAGTAAAACAGACTGCATTGCAAGCAGTCTGCCTCCCTTAACGTACGCGTTATTTCAAGCCGTAACGCTTGTTGAAGCGATCCACGCGCCCGCCTGTATCAACCAGCTTCTGCTTGCCCGTGAAAAACGGGTGGCATTTTGAGCAAATTTCCACCTTAATGTCTTTACGTACCGAACCGGTGGTAAAAGTTTCGCCGCAGGCGCACGTGACCGTACACGCGTGATACTCGGGATGTATGCCTTTCTTCATCTGCACTCACCTCTTTTTCCTGGCCTGCAAGCCGCGCCTCCAATCTGTTGTGAATGGAGACAATGAAACATGCCAGCCTATTAAAGTCGCAAATTCGATTATAACACAAGTCATAAAAAAATCAACCGCGAATTTACCCCATTTTCAAATCATCGCATTTATTCATTTTCACTGCCAGTCATCCATATACATTAATAACGATGCACAAGTTGAAGGAGAAAAACATGGAAAGCATACAGCGTCAAATCATGCTGCTGCGGCCAGGAGACGGCCCGTTTGCCCACCCGCAAAGCCGCGGCATGCTCAAAATGCAAGCGGTACAGGCCGGCCTTGCCGTTTCGCTGACAATCAGCGGTTTGCCTGCGGACCGCTACGCGCTGTATCTGTTTCTGCACGACGGTGCAGCTATCTATGCAGGCGATGTCAGCAGTTCCGGTGTTCGCCAGACGCTGCCAGGCATCCGGCTCCAGAGCATATGGGGCGCCGCTGTCATCCATGATCAGTCCCATGCGTTTTGCCTGAAGTCGACCGGGGTCGACTGGACAAACGTTTCCGCGCGCTTCAAGCTCATCCATGCACCGCGACCAGCTGCATCTGCCCCCGAACCGCGCGTGCCGCTCAGTCCGCCGTCCTCTGAAGCGGCACCCGCCATCACGGAACCTGTGACAGTGAATGCGATACCATTTGAAATCCCGGAGGATTCGAATGAAACCGCCGCCGAACCACTGTACATGTCTCCCGAATACCCCCCCGGTACCGGGCCCGATACAGAAAAATTTCAGTCACTGAACGATTTGGACGAGGACGAAGAATACAGCTCCTGCGAATCCTGCCCGCACGCCACACGCCGGGAAAGTATCAGCCCGTTTCCGGCGGTGTTTCCTCAGAGCGAATGGTTCAAGATTTCCTATCCCGGCCCCACGGGCTGGTGGCACTATATTACCGGACGCATATACAGCGGTCAGAGCGTCGTGGCCAAAGCGGTGGGCGTTCCAGGCGAATACGGCATGGCCCCGCCCGTCTGGCTGGACGGCTTCGGCACGTATCTGCGCTGCGTGACGCAGGACGCGCACGGATACTGGCTTATGTTTCAGGATGCAGAGACAGGAGAGATTCTGGACCTGGGGTTATCTCCACGTGATGCGTAAGCACCTCGGAATATGAAAAGCAGTACCGCCGTCGATACCCGTGCTCCCGGACCATGACGGTAAACACCTCGGGATAAAGGCCGTCAATGATGCCATCCTGCGTGGTGCCGCCTCGACGTCCGCACCGCATTCTCAGAGTGATGCGTTCACCCTTCTGTCCTCTCATCTGCTGCCTGATATCGTCCAGATTATCGTTCATCCCGCACACCGCCTTTTCATAATATATGTAGATATGTTTCCCAATTCCGCGCAGCATTATCCTTAATTGGTATAATTGTATGTGACTTATCTGCATAATCATTAGCCGTCCTGAATAATCCAACCGTTAACAAAAGTTGTTATCCAACATGTGTTCGATAACCATACTGCAGTTTTTGTATATTTTTATCCCTTCAAATGAATATTTCTATCCCAGTTATCCACAACTTTGTCCACAGGGTGTGTAAAACGAAGCTAGAGAGACTATTCTTAAGATTCAATAATTCCTGCCCGAATTAGAAAATGTATAAAACTTTTCTTTAGAACTGCAGTGCGTCAGCCCCTGCCTTATAATTATTCACGCGAGTATACGACCGGGCATTTTTTTGCCGCCCGGTCCGTCCGTAGGATTTGTATTTTTCGCTTTTATTGAGTTTTGTGCTATAATAATTGAGCTGCGGCAAACATAACAGGAGCACATAAGGAGTGTTGATATGCACAGATGGGATATCGTGGTGGCCGGGCACCTCTGCCTCGACATAAGCCCCGCTTTCGACGGCCGTCAGCCACGAAAGACAGAAGAGCTTTTCTGTCCCGGCCGCCTGATCCAAGTCGGCGGGGCGGTCATATCGTCGGGCGGCCTCGTGGCCAACACCGGCTTTGCGCTGACCCGGCTGGGCCTTCGCGTATTGCCCGCGGCCAGAATCGGGGACGATGAATTCGGTGCAATGCTGGGTGCTATCGCCAAACAGGAAACGGGCTGCGATATTCCAAAGAAGCCGGCCATGCGCACCTCCTATTCGGTTATACTCTCGCCGCCGGGCATTGACCGCATCATACTGCACGACCCAGCCGGCAACGACACCTTTTCTTCGGACGACATCGACTTTGAATCAGTGGGACAAGCCGGGTTTTTCCATTTCGGTTATCCGCCGCTGCTTAAGAAGATATACGCGGACGGCGGCGCAGAACTCTTACAGGTTTTCCGCGAGGCCAAATCATCCGGCGCTGTCACTTCTCTGGATATGTCGCTGCCCGACCCGGCCAGCGAATCGGGACAAGTGGACTGGCCCCACATCCTTGAGCGCACGCTGCCCTTTGTGGACATATTCATGCCCAGCATCGAGGAAGCGCTGCTGATGCTGGACAGACCCGGATATGACCGCATCATGGCTCAATTCGGCGGTGATTTTACCGATCATCTTGACTTCTCCTTAATCCGGGCGCTGGGAAATAAAATACTGCGTATGGGCCCGAAGGTCGCCTTTATCAAATGCGGCGCACACGGTGTTTACATCAAAACCGCAGATACAGACAGTATGACGGCCATCGGCAAAGCAGAATGGGCGGGACGTGAGCTGTTCCAGCCCACCTACGTAGTCAGAAACTTTAAATCCGCACTGGCCGGCGGAGACACCACCATCGCAGGCTTCCTCACTGGCATGATCCGCGGCTTTGCTCTTGAGGACTGCGCACGTATCGCCTGTAAAACGGGTGCGCTGTGCTGCACTACATACGACGCCATCAGCGGCATACTTCCACTTCATGAAGTGCTCTCACTCATCAAAACAGAGCCGGCGAAAAATAAAACCGGTCTTCCGATAGGTTGGCTGCGCTGGGAGGAAGATCAGGAGATCTACACAATATGAGCATCAAGGATAAGCTGCAAAGCACATTGTATAACATTCGCAATCCGGAGCGGGACGAAAATGAAACCGCTTTCTATCAGAAACTTGGCTTTAAGCGGTTGTTGTTCTTTGTACCGTTCCTCATTGCCGCTGCCGTTTTTCTGCTGCTTTCGCTTCAATAGCGGCAGACAAGAAGTAATAATTCGGTCTCACAGCCAAATTGGGCATTTGCTTTTTATGCAGAATATGTTATTATTGTTGGGCGAACTGAAAACCAAAAAGGCGGTGTAAATCATGGATTTCAGCGAATCAGTCGAGATGTATCTGGAAGCGATACTGGAACTGGAAGCCAAAAACAATGTAGTGCGCAGTGTGGACGTCGCGCGTTTCTTGGGCGTTTCTAAACCCAGCGTCAACCGCGCCATGACCAACCTGAAAAACGAGGGTTACATCCGCCAGGAACCGTACGGAGACATCACGTTCACTGATTCGGGGCGCAGCAAAGCGGCGCGCATTCATGAGTTTCATCACATTATAACAGACTTTTTAGTGGGTTCACTGGGTATCAGTCCGGATCTGGCGGAGTCGGATGCATGCCGTATCGAGCATGTTATCTCACCCGAGGTCGTGCAGGCCATGAAAGCATATAATAAAAAACGGCAGCAATAGCCGTTTTTTTGTCTAAGCGTTATTCAAACATTTCCATGCTCTGCTGACAATCGTTGCAGTAACCGCTGTTCATATCGTAACAGTCCTTGCACATATAAGAATTGCATGCCTTGCAGTTATGCATCGTGCGAGATTCCATTGCGTTGGAGCAGCAGGAACAGTTTATCTTTGACATCCTTTTATCCGCCTTTTCAAGTTTTTCTGACGGTAGTTTGCGCGTTTGCAGCGCCTTTCATGCATCCGTCATAACCAAAAAAGGAACGTTTAGTCAAAAGTCATGTCCTATTCAGGCAGTCGGCTCACCCAAAAAATCCATATCGCCAAACCATGCCGGCAGTTCCTGCGAGCCCGTGTCCATCGCTGCCAGCGCCACAGGCAGCATCTGCTGCACCTGCCGTACACCCTCGTCCACCATCCCCTTCATGCCGGCATACTCGGCCATACTGAACAGCGACTCGTCCCGCCGTATGGGATACAGCAGGCTGGTCGTGTCAAAGCGCGCTATCCGGCCGATCAGTGCCAGGTATCGCCGCCGCAGCAGCCCCAAGCTCCCCAGCGTCTGCTTCGCGAAGGCGAACTGTTTCTGCGCCTTCCGAACCATATTCGGGGTGATATGCAAACCGTACAGCTCGTTCGCGGCCTTAGTATACCATTCGCAGATACCAAAGCCGATCTCACCGTACATCACCTCGGGGTATATCGCGTACTTCTCCGGCTCAATATCCCAGCGCTCAATTGCCGTATAGCTGTCCCACATGTATTCGATCGCCTGATGGCGCGCGTCGTCTTCACCCGTCTTTCCGTACACAAACGGATGCGCGTTCTTATCGATTGCGTAGTGCGTCAGAAATCCTGCGGCATAGGACACCAGCTCGTCGCAGTCAGCACCCTTATACCCGCGTGCAAAGCCGATCAGATGCTCCAGCAGCGCACGCGTATGGCCGTTGTGCATCGATACGCCCAACGCAAACATCGTCTTGTCCCGCCGCCACGGCTGATAATTGTGGAAAAAGAGCATGTCCGGACCCTGACACCCCAGTAAAAAAGCCGCTCTGTGCGGCACACTGACGGCTTTTAGCACCCGATCCCCCGCCTCTTTATGCGTTAAATATGCCGGCATTATAACCCCCCGCCAAATAAATCACAGCCCGGTTCGTGCCCTTCAATCGCGCCCACGCTGCCGAGGAACGACTCGCAGACCGTCTCACCGGTGAATTTGAACCCCCGTTGTTTCAGATCCCGATGCAGCGCTGCTCCATCCTGAAAGGCGTACACATACGTAAAAAAGCTGCCCTCCTGGGCAAACTGCTCGCGCATCAGCCTTGCGTTGTGTATCGCTGCGTCGATCTTGCGCCGGTTGCGGATGATACGGCTGTCCGACATCAACGCTTCTGCATCCTCTGGAGACATCCTCGCCACGTGCGGTGCGTCGAACCCGTGGAACACTTCGCGGAACGCAGCACGTTTATACAGCACCGTGCGCCACGACAGCCCCGCCTGAAACATTTCGAGGCACAGTTTTTCAAACAGCGCAGTATCACTGTGCTTGCACCGCCCGAACTCGTTGTCGTGATAGTCGCGCATCAACTCGTCGTTGCCCTGTGCCCAGCTGCATCTTTTCATACGCGTATTCTACCACACACGCACACAGAAATGTGTTAATTTTTACGTCAGCTTGTGTTATGATGAAGGAAAATGTTCCGGAGGCTCCCAGTGCAACGCTATCTCAGTCAGAAAGCCCGCGGTATCACGCCCTACACGGCGGGAGCACAGCCGCAGGGAAACGATATCATTAAGCTTAACACCAACGAGAGCCCTTATCCGCCCTCGCCTGCCGCGCTGGATGCGCTGGCCCGCTTCGACGGTACACGCCTCCGTTTGTATCCGCGGCCGGACGGCGGCCCGCTGCGCGCCGCGGCAGCAGAGGTTTTCGGTCTGCCCGAGTCGCACGTTTTCTGCGGCAACGGCTCCGACGAGGTGCTGGGCTTCGCGTTCGATGCGTTCTTTGACGGGGATATATTGTTTCCGGATATCACTTACAGCTTCTATCCCGTGTGGGCGGCCTACTATAGCATCAGTTATAACACCGTGCCGCTGAACGACGACTTTACTGTTCCCGTCAATCAAATGGTGAGCAAAGGCGGCATCGTACTGGCCAATCCCAACGCCCCCACCGGCATCGCGCTGCCGCTGTCCGACGTCGAGCGCATACTGCAAAACAACATGGATCGTGTGGTCATCGTAGACGAGGCGTACGCCGCTTTCGGTACCGAGAGCGCTGCCGCTCTGATCGGACACTATCCCAACCTGCTCGTGGTGATGACAATGTCCAAATCGCACGCGCTGGCCGGTTTGCGTGTCGGCATTGCTCTGGGGCAGCCGCACCTCATCGACGCTCTCATGTGCATCAAGGACAGCTTCAACTCCTATCCGGTGGATATGCTCGCCCAGCACGTGGGTGCGGCAGCGCTGTTGGACGCGGCATACTACGATTCCATTTCCCGGAAAATCATCGCCACACGCGAACGCACCGCCCGTGGCCTTGAAGCCATGGGCTTTACCGTGCTGCCGTCCAGCTCCAATTTCCTGTTCGCGTCCAAGCCGGGACTCAGCGCTGCGCAGCTCAAAAACCACCTGGAACAACACCGCATCTATGTGCGGCATTTTAACCTACCGCGCATCAGCGAATACCTGCGCATCAGCATCGGTACCGACGAGCAGATGGACGCGCTGCTCCGCTGCATCCGCGAAGTCTGAGCCGTAAATGATATGACCTTGAGAGCGCTGTCCAAACTCCCGCTCGGTTTCTTCAAGAAATAGAGAAAAGGGAAATGCCTGCAACATTTCCTTGAATCATATGTTTACCCCTCGGATCTCCCGTAAAAGCCCTCTTGTTTTTCGCTACGCTCATTTTGTTTGATTTAGCATCTCTTTAATTTGCGGAACGGTCTTGCCCTCTGTTCTGAGCTTTTTAATGAAGGAAATGCGCTCGACCGTTTCGATGCGTTTATATCTTCTGGTCAGGTTCTCTTCCGCCTGCTCAAAGGGCAGCATGCCCTCCTCGGTGTAAAATTTGAGAGTGCTATATCTTGCGCCCGTTAGCCTCACCAGCTCACCGATGGTGACATATGGAGATTTTTGGATTACGTCCATACTCCTTTGCCTTGACACCAGATGCCCCCTAACGCACGGATGTGATCACGATGATGGCGGCAATCATCGTATCCACATATTCCACCGTTTGTTTGACCAATTGATTGGAGGGCGTCAACCTGATCTCTCTCAGACGGGTCTTCAATTGCCGCGCTTCATATTTTGAAAAGTATCTCTTTAACCGGTAGCTTTTTTCCATCAAACTGACCAGCGCCACGGTTTCGTCCGCCATTGCCCCGCCCTCGAGCAGCTCTGCCCTTATCTTTTGTATCACCATATCGACTTCACCGGAATCAGGGATGAAATTGGGCTTACCTGCAAGGGGGCCGCCTTTCTCGATGATGGCGCAGCCCCTGTCAGCCAGCGAATTTCCAATTTCAATAACCAGCGCGTTCAGTCTTTTGTCGGTGAGTGTCAGACAATACTCCCGGGCGATTTTCTCAAGTTTCATGGGTTCAAGCCCTCGTATCCAATCAAAAAAGGTTTTCAGATAATCCTGTCCTTCACCCAACTCGCCTGTAGTGCGCACCATATTCTTTTCATCTATTTGTATAGAGCCGTTAATCAGCATCTCAATCAGAGCGCTCGAGAGAATACAGGCCGGAACTTCTTTCCCGATTACGGGGAGCTTCCCTTTTTCGCTCAAGGAACATAACAGGTATTCCTGCGAAATTGATAAATCTTTCATTCGATCCGCCTCCTTACATACTTGTTACTACTTATTACTTACTATTTAATAATAGTACCGATATTTCGCTTTGTCAATATTCAAATCAGGGACTGCAGATAAAATCTAATTTAGCAAAAAAGCGGTTGCGTTTCGGCAGTACCGCAACAAAAAAGAGCGGTTAATCACCGCTCCTTTGTTTATGTCCCTCTTAGTCCTGCGAATACGGCAGCAGAGCCATCATACGGGCACGTTTGATCGCCATCGCGAGGTGGCGCTGATGCTTCGCGCACACGCCCGACGTCCGCCGCGGCTGTATTTTGCCGCGCTCCGTCAGGAAACGCTTCAGCTTCATCGTGTCTTTGTAATCGATGCTCTTCGATTTATCCGCACAAAAAGCACAAATTTTACGACGCGGTTTGCCGCGGCGCATTTTTCTTTGCTGCCTGTCGTCGTTGTTCATCATAAGCCTTCCTCCATTCTAAAGTCAAAACGGCATCTGTTCATCATCCAGAGGCTCAAAATCATCCGGCTCGTCTCCAAAGAGACCGGCATCGTCCGGCGGCGGCGGCACGTCATGCGTGCGCTGCCCGCCCGGGTTGCCCGAGCCACCCTCGCCTTTGGGCGTGAGGAATTCCACATCGTCGGCGACAATCTCGGTAATATAGCGTCTTTGCCCGTTATTATCGTCGTACTCTCTCGTCTGGATAGAGCCCACTATGCCAACCTTGCGCCCTTTCGCCAAAAACTTGGCGCAATTTTCCGCAAGGCCGCGCCATGTCACGATGTTCAGGAAATCGGTCTCGTCTCGTTTAAATGGCCGCGCAACGGCCACCCTGAACGTGCATACGGATATCCCGGATCCCGTTGTTCTCAGCTCGGGGTCCTTTGTTAAATTCCCAATGATAATGGCCTTGTTCATAATTCACAACCTGCCTTTACAGTCTGATCACGTTAAATCTCAGTACACTGTCGCTGATCTTGTAATTACGTTCAAGCTCTAAAGGAAACTCTGACGGCGCTTCAAACGTCATCAGTACGTAGTAACCTTCCTTGATGTAGTTGATCTCATAGGCCAGCTTCCGCTGTCCCCATTCGTCAACCTTCTCAAGCTTGCCGCCGTTTTCAGTGACGAGATTCGCGAACTTTTCCACAAGCGCTTTTCTCGCTTCTTCTTCAATGTCCGGCTTCAAGATGTACATGCTTTCGTATTGATTCATACTTTATCCTCCCTTATGGACTCTCCGCCGCAAGCAGCGGATGTGGCCCTGCGTCAAAACGCGCAGAGCAAGAAAGACGCTACATCGTAAGATTATACCACCGACCTATGATTATTGACAACTCCAAATTTTGAAGTATCAATGGATTTTGTTTATCCTTCATCAATCCCTCTGTTTCAGCGCATCATTCATACAGCATATTTGGCTCCGCCCTCGCCAGCAAAGATAACTTAAATACAAAGCGCAAAGGCCAAAAATTCGCAAAATATCACTAAACCGCCCGGCATATTGCGTGATATAATTATTTATTCCCCTATATACGAGGTGTTTCCATGAGATATAAAGTCATCGCGTGCAAGGCGCTCTTCCGTGAACTCAGCCTGCTCGCCTCTCAAACGCAGACCTTTCTTGACATTACGTATATGCGCCAGGGCCTGCACGACACGCCGGACCTGCTGCGCCGCGCGCTGCAGGAGGAGATTGACAAAATCGACGCGGACACAGACCTGCATACCAACGAGCAAAAGCGAAGCCGCACATTCGATGCCATACTCTTGGGCTACGGCCTGTGCTCCAACGGCGTGGCGGGGCTGTCTTCCAGCAAACACACCCTCGTCGTGCCGCGCAGCGACGACTGCATCGGTCTGTTCCTGGGCTCTTATTCAAAGTACCGCGAATACTTCGACGCGTATCCGGGCACCTACTGGTATAACGCCTCGTGGATTGAGAACGCATACACGCCGTCAGAAATAAACCGCACCCTCAAGCTTGCGGAATATACCGAGCTGTACGGCGAGGACAACGCCGAATATCTGGTGGACACGGAGACCACCACGAAGAACTACAATAACGCCGCCTATGTCCACTGGAATGAGCTGCCCTTCCCCGCCTGCGAGCAGTATACGAAGGACGCTGCCGCTTACTTCGGCTGGAATTTCGATAAGGTGCGGGGCGACAGCGGCTGGCTGCGCGATTTTGTGGAAGGTCGGCACGACCATCGTTTTGCCATTGCCCGGCCTGGTGAAACCCTCGCAGCCGACTATTCAGGACACATCATCACATCCTGTCTGAGGGAGGATATACAATGAACGAACATCAGGTTTGCAACGGCGCGTGCCTGCTTGGCAAATGCCCATTCCCGTCCTGCATCAAATACAAGCAGGGCGGCGCACACCGCCCCTTAAAAGCCGATATGTCGATACTGACGGACGGACGGCTGCCCAGAATACCCACGGGTCGCAGTGGATATGGCATTGCCGTGGATATCGGCACCACCACGCTCGCGCTCTACCTTTACGACCTCATGCCCGGCGAATGCGTTGCCGTTGGCAGCACGCTCAACCCGCAGACCTCGTTCGGGCTGGATGTCATCTCGCGCATCAAATACTGCCGCGATAACGCATCTGGTACGCAGGAGTTGCAGGCGGCCATTCGGGACGGTCTGAACGCGCAAATCGAAAAGCTGTGCGTAGGCCACGGCATCAATCCCGCCGATGTCGCCGAGATGTCCGTCACGGGTAATACCACAATGCTGCACCTGTTCGCGGGGGTCAATCCATCCCCAATGGGCGAGTTCCCCTTCACCGTGCCGGATTATTTCGGCCGCAAGGTCAGCGCCGAGTCGCTTGGGCTCATCACGCGCGGCGAAGTCTATCTTGAGCGGTGCATGGCCGCATTCGTCGGCGGCGATATCACATCCGCCATACTCTCTTCCGGTATGATGAGCGATGACGTTTCATTGCTGCTGGACATCGGCACCAACGGCGAAGTGGCACTGAACGCACATGGGCAGTTGTTCGTGTCCTCCACTGCGGCGGGCCCGGCGTTCGAGGGCGCCGAGTTGTCGTGCGGCATGGCCGCCGTTTCCGGTGCGATAGACAGCGTGTGGGTGCATGACGGACAGCTTCATATGAACGTCATCGGCAGCGGAAAAGCCAAAGGCCTTTGCGGTTCGGGCGTCATCGACGTGCTGGCGATCGCGCGTGTTGCGGAAGCAATGGACGAAACAGGGCTTATCGAGGACGGTGTGCATACCATCGAGTTAAACGGCTCGCCTGCGTTTGCAGTAGCCGAAGGCGTGGTAGTCACCCAGCGGGATGTGCGCCGTATCCAGACCGCCAAATCCGCCATTGCCGCAGGCGTTCTCGCGCTGGTTCACCGCGCAGAACTGAATCTCACAGATATCAAACAGGTCTATCTGGCCGGTGGCTTCGGCAACACGATGAATGCTCAAAGCGCAATGGACATCGGCCTGCTCCCTGCCGAATTTCGTGACATCATAAAAAATATTGGCAACGCCGCGGGTGCCGGTGCAGGAATGACGCTGCTGGGGAGCGAATACATGAAGGAAAGCGCGCGCATCGCCGGGCTGGCGGAGCATGTCGAGCTGGGCGGCGACGCTTATTTCATGGATAAATATATCGATTGCATGATGTTTTAAGGAGGAGCGATGAATCAAAATAAGGTGTTTGGCATTATCGGCATCGCCGGGGCGGCTGTATTGCTGTTGGCCATCGTGATTGCCATAGTCACGTTTGAGGACGGCGCGTTCTCACCGTTCAGCGGCTTTTACAGCGAGCTGGGCCTGTATACAGGCAGTTATTTTTCTGCATCCTCAGCATTGATATTTAATATCGGCATGATACTATTCGGCCTTGCCTTAAGCGGCGGTATGGTGTTCTGGGGCATCCGGCAAAACAGCTGGAGTTTCGGCGCTGTCAGTTTTTTTGGTATGCTCACCGGCGTGATGGCCGCAGCGCTGGCCCTGTTCTCTCTCAATTTTTCGAAATACCATTATACGATCTCTGCGGTCTTTTCAGTTGCTGTGTTCCTGTTCGCGGCATCCTACATTGTGGTGTCGATGATCGCCGGACGCAGAAGCATCGCATCTCTGCTGGTCGCTTTTTTCACTGCCATCTGCAGCGCGCTGTTCGCGGGTTACGTGATCTCCGGCGGCATGACCCAAGTGTTCATTGAAGATGCGTCTATGGTCGGGCGCCTCTCTTTCATGCCCTTCGCCGTGCTGGGATGGCTCTCTATGCTGCTGCTGATGGCGCTGCAGGTGCTGCTCAGCCTGGAGCTGCTGCAGGACCGTGAGGATGTGCGCTACACGCCCTCTGCTCCGATGACACGCCGCAGCAGCATGCGCGACTTTGATTTTTAATTCTCCAACAGCCTCAATTAAGCCTTGTTTTGCTCAAGGCTTTTTTTATTGTCCTCCGGTTGCGCCACGCCCGCCCCATGGCGTATAATTCTTCCATGAAAACCATCACGCTCTGCGCTATCAACGCCCGGTATTCACACAGCAGTCTCGCGCTGCTTTATTTGCGGCGTACCGCAGACGGTCTGCCCGTGGGCCTCACGGAATTCAACATCAACGACCAACCCGCGAAAATCATTGAAAGCCTCGTCACCACAGCGCCTGATGCCGTCGGCTTTTCGTGCTATATCTGGAACATCGGGATCGTTATCAAGGTCGCATCCGCCGTCAAAAAGCTGCTGCCCGCTTGCACGATACTGCTGGGCGGCCCCGAGGTGTCGTTCGACGCACCCGAACTGATGCGCGCGCACGGCTTCATCGACATCATCATCCGCGGGCCGGGCGAAGCGCCGTTCCGTGAATTCGCCGATGCCTTCTGCAATGGAAACAGCATCGCCGCCACGCCTTCCGCTTGCATCCGTAAGGGTGATGTGCTCGTCGAAACGGCAGACTCTGCCCCGCTGCCGCTGGCGGACATCCCCTTCGTCTACAGCGACCTGTCCGCATACGCCCATAAGATCATTTACTACGAAACCAGCCGGGGATGCCCGTTCCGCTGCGCGTATTGTCTGTCCGCCGAAACGTCGCTGGACTTCCTGCCCACCGGCCGCGCCATTCGCGAACTGGAATACTTCATGCGGCAGCACGTCCGCCAGGTGAAGCTGGTGGACCGCACGTTTAACCACCCAGACGCGCGCGCCCGGGAAATATTCGCCGCGCTCATCGCGCTGGCCAAAGAATATCCCGACAGCCCCACCAACTTCCACTTCGAGATATCCGCCAGCCTGCTCACGGATGAAACGCTGGCCGTGCTGGCCGCAGCGCCGCCCGGACTGTTGCAGTTCGAGGTGGGTATACAGTCCACCCACGGCGATACGCTTAAGGCCGTGGGCCGCGGCCACAGCACTTCGGCGGTGCTCAGCAAAGCTGCCCGCCTGTGCCGCATGGACAACCTGTGCGTCCACGTGGACCTGATCGCGGGTCTGCCGTTGGAAACGGAAAACACGTTCGCCACCTCGTTCAACGACGCCTATCGATTGGGCGCAAACCGTTTACAGCTCGGTTTTCTGAAGCTGCTTAAAGGCTCGCCGCTGCGCGCACAAGCCGAACGGTTCGGCATTTTGTATACCGACGACGCGCCGTACGAGGTGCTGGCAACCGCCTCAATGAGCTATTCCGTACTGCGCCGTCTGCACCGAATTGAATTCCTGCTGGACGCGCTTTACAACAGCCACGCCGCGCTCCGCACGCTGGCGCTGCTCACCGCGTTGCTGCCGCCTTACGATGTGTTCAGCCGGTTCACCGAGCATCTCGAAAACCGAGACTGGTTTACGCGCCCGCAGAAAGCCGCCGCACTGCTTGAGCAGCTGCATGCGTTTGCGTCCGCTTTACCGAACGTAGATGCTGAGCTGCTGCGCGAATCGCTCGCGTTCGACTGGCTGTGCCGCGAGAAAAGCGACTGCCCTACCTGCTTTGCCCTGCCACAAAGCGACGAGCACAGGGCGTTTGCGCGCCGTCTTTTCTCAGACCCGGGTTTTGCATTGCGCTATCCCGATTTCGCCGGTCTCACCACCGGGCAGCTGCAGCGCCGCTGCCGTGTCACATTCTTCCCGCACCTTTTTGGCGCTCCGGCGTATGTTCTATTCGACGATGGCAAAAAACCGGACACCCCCGGTTCCTGGCAAATAGTGACGCTGAGTGAATAGAAAAGAAGAGGGGGAGACATTCGCTGGTCTCCCCCTAAATATATATGTAAAAATGTTTGAAGCAGTTTTGATGCGGCGGCACAACACCCGCTGCAATGCATATACCATTCATCTTCAGATGCAGCTTGCCTTCATATCATTAATAGGCTCTACGCGACTATTATATCAAATCATACTGTTCAAAGGGTGTAAATAATCTGTGAATTTCAGCATGTTCATTCAGACAAACCCGTCATATTTTATGCTCCTCGCCTATATATTTATTAAAGAGAACGCTTATCCCGATAAAGAGAGGAAGTCAATATGAAAGTACAAAAAATGTCTTTACAAACAGAAACAGCGGGCAGGGAGGTTTTGAGCGAAAGCCTCATCGAAGGAAGGCTGTCGCTGCCGTCCGAGAAAGCCGATATTGACCGCATACTGTTTATTCAGGGCCGTGTACATGTGAGCGCGGAACCCACGGACGGCCGCATTTTCATGGACGGCAATGTGGTTTTCAGCGTCGTCTACATATCGGACAGCGGAGACATCGAATCGTTTGACGCGTCCTCACCGTTCCGCCATTCAGAGGAGCTGCCCGGCGCAGGGCCCGGTATGAACGCGCTGACCAAGGGCAACGTGCGGGATGTGGAATACACCGCCGACGACCCCCGCACGGTCTATGTCAAGGGCATCGTGTCTGTTGCACTCCGGGGCACCATGCCGCGCAGCATTGAGACGGTGAACGGCACGAACCAGCCGGAGCTGCAGGTCAAAATGGCCAACCAGCCGCTGTCCGTCACACGGGACTTAAAGCGTGATACGGTGATGATGCGCGAGGACGTCCGCATTCCTCAGAGCATGCCGATGGCCATCCGCATACTTTTCTCCGACGCGTATCCCACCATCAAGTCGGTGCATACCGAGGACATGAAGATCATCGTGGAAGGCGAACTTAAGATCACCGCGCTGTATATTTCGGAGGACCGGGGCGCTCCACTGCAGCAGCTGAGCGAATCGGTTCCGTTCGGGCAGATTATCCCAACTGATAACATGGAACCGGACGACAACATCATGGCGGACGCGAATCTGCTTGATTTCGGGTTGTCCACCATTGAGGACGCGGGCGACATACTGCGCGTCAACGCGCGCATTGGCATCACATGCGGCACACGCACTGTGCGAAACACCGAGTACATGGAGGATGCGTACTCTCTTGCCAACAAGCTGAACGTCTCCTACGCGGACCAGACCTGCCGCCAGCTCAAGCGCTGGGGCTGTGCACGCAGCTTCACACGCAGCAGCGTCTCCATTCCTTCTTCGCAGCCGGGCGTATCCCGCATTGTATGCTTTAAAGCGACGCCCGTGATACTCGCCGCGCGCCCGGGAGACGGCCGCGTTTATCTCGAGGGGCTGATGTCCTATACGATGTGCTACACCTCGCCGGACGGCATGTACAGTCATAGCGGAGAAGCGCCGTTTGAGGCCGAGGCGCTGCTGGACGGTATCAGCCCGGGTGACGAGATCGAAGCCAGCGCAGATGTGGAAAACGCCACCTGCGAAGGCACTGGAAGGGACATCGGTGTGAAATTCATGCTGGACGTCACCATCCGTGCCTATGCCGAGGTGGGTATCCGGCTGGTCACGGACATCAAGGACACCGAGGAGCCCAATGTGCGCAACAACGGTATCACCATCTACTTTGCAGATGGCGGAGAATCCACGTGGGACATCGCCAAGCGCTATTCCACCACGCCGGACAACATCAAGAAGTTCAATCCGAATCTGGGAGACGCCACCGCGCCCGGCCAGAAGGTGCTGATACTCTGAACGATCTTAATAAGCCGAAAACGGGGACAGATACCGCAGTCTGTCCCCGTTCGTTTATTATCAGTATTGTTTAGTTCAGATACCCGACAGCCCAACGCCGATGGTCTGCCCTTGATACACACCTTTTTCCAGCTCAATGAATACGATCCACTGCGCCTCATCATCGGTGAATGCCTCCGGGCACACGCGCTTCAGCCGTATATCTATTATCTCATCTCCAATGTCCACACTGTCCACCGAATAGCTCGCCGAACCCGTGCTGTCCTTCACATGGATGGCAAGCAGCGTATTTCCGCCCTCAAAAGCCGTCGGACCGTATTGCTTGATCAGTTCGCGGAACGCATCGAAGTTGCGATAACTATAATCCGCGACGGGCCGAAAGGCGCTCATCTCGTCGTAGGAGGAGATGACAGTCACCTCGGGGCTGTATAGTTCGCTGTCCTCTTTCCAGCCGTCCGCGCGCACAATGGCGATGTGGTACAGCGGCGGTGCGTCCTCCCACCGCAGTTCGTCCTCAGACACCGTATCCCCCACCGCCATCCTGAACATATATAAATAGATGCTGGTATTGTATTTGTCCTCTTCCTGTATATACTTGCCCGTATACCCGACCTTCATTACCACATAATACGTCCCGGAGTTAAGCTCTCCAATCAGCGCGCGGAACTCGTCCTCAGTGTCAATATTATATTCTCGTTCATATCCGTGATCGAAAACCTCCCCAACTCGCAATTCGGCATTGTCAGACATCTGAAAGCGCAACGTCTCGTCGAACCGCACAACCGGCAGCTTTTCCGCTATCTCCCAAGGCGGCAATAGACTGGCCTCTACACCCTTCCACACGCCGTCCCTATAGTAAGTATCAGCCGAAAGCAGGCATTCATAAGGCTCTATTATCATTCCGCCCTGCGTTATGGTAAATGTACCTGACGCATGCTCCAACCTGTCCGGCTTATCAACAGCAGAAGAGCCTGCAGTCATCGGTGGTGCGGCGGCAGGTTCCGTTTGCATTGCATCCGGTTTTCCGCCGTCGCCGCAAGCGGCCAGCGCCACCACCACCAGCCCCAAAAATAAAAGGAGCATCAGCTTCTTCATATCAGCGCCTCCCCCCAAAAAGGATATGCCGTTATGACGATGCCTGCTCCCTGTTTGTTCCAATTCACGTGCGATTTACCTAACCGCTTTAGTACTCGCCGCCCGACGGTTGGTTGGACAGCTCCATGAACTGTGTGAACTCTCCGCGCCAACCCACGTTCACATCGCCCGTGGGTCCGCTGCGCTGCTTCGCCACGATGATCTGCGTCACGTTGTCCGCCTCATGATTGTAGTAGCTCTCGCGGTGTATGAACAGCACCACGTCGGCGTCCTGCTCGATACTGCCCGATTCACGCAGGTCGGAGAGCATGGGCCGCTTGGTGTCGCGCTTCTCGCTCGCACGAGACAGCTGAGACAGCAGTATCACCGGCAGCTCCAGCTCCTTCGCCATGATCTTGAGGCTGCGCGTCATGCTGGAAATCTCCTGCTGGCGGTTCTCACGCCGATCCTTGCCCGTCATCAGCTGCAGATAGTCGATCACGACCAGCCCAAGGCCCTTCTCTTTTTTAAGCCGCCGTGCCTTGGCCAGCATCTCCATCACCGTGATGGTGGGCGAGTCGTCGATGTACACAGGCGCTTTGCCCAGGTTTTCAATGGACTTTGCGAGCTTTTCAAAGTCATCATACGTCAACCCGCCGTTGCGCGTTTTCTGGCTGTCCACCAGCGCCTCGCTGCACAGCATGCGCATCGCCAGCTGCTCGCGTGACATCTCCAGTGAGAATATCGCGACGGGTATTCTTTCCTTCACCGCGATATGCTGCGCCATATTTAAAGCAAGGCTCGTTTTGCCCATGCCGGGACGCCCCGCCACGATAATGAGCTGCGTCTTCTGCAGGCCGGACAGCTTCTTATCCAGCAGGTTGAAGCCGGTGGGGATACCCAGCAGCCCCGAAGCGCTGTTCATCGACTCGCCGATAGTCTGATAGCCCTCCAGCAGCGCCTTGCGGATATGCTCCAGCGAATCCCGCCGCCGCTTCACGGCGATCTTGTATATCAGATCCCCCGCGCGATTCACGATTTCCGCCACTTCCTCTTCCGAACGCGACGCATCACGGATGATCTCATTGCCCGCAGTAATCAGCGCGCGCAGCACCGATTTTTGCTCGACGATGTCCACATAATACTGCACGCTCGCCGCGGAAGGCACACTGCCCGCGAGATCGGCGATATATATGGTATCGTCTGCGTCGGTCAGCAGACCGCGCCGTTCCAGCCAGTCCACCACCGTCACGGTGTCGATGGGCTTGCCTGTTTCCGATAACTCTCCCATCGCCTCGAATATCAGCTGATTGCGCTTGGCGTAAAAGTCCTCCGCAGTCAGGCGTTCCAGCGCAATAAAAACAGCCTTGGGATCCAAAAACATGCTCCCCAATACGCTGCGTTCCGCCTCTATGCTGTGCGGCGGCATATAAGCCGCTTGGCTCTGCTCCATAACGCCCTTTACCCTTTATTTTTCCTGTCCCTTTGGCGCGCAGCGCCGCAGGAACCGCTCGTCAACCCAAATTATTCCGCCGCTTCCACAGACACGACGATCTCGGTGGAGATGCCCGCATGCAGCTTCACCTGCAGCGTTACCTCGCCCAGATCTTTCAGCGACCCGTCCATCACGATGCGCTTCTTGTCAATGTCGATGCCGTGCTGCTTTTGTATCGCCTCGGATATTTCCTTGGACGTGACAGAACCGAACAGCCGCCCGTTTTCACCGCACTTCTCCTTCACGACCACCTTGAGACCCTTGAGCTTTTTGGCCGCTTCCTCGGCGGACAGCCGCTCCAGCAGCTTCCGGTTCTCATTCGCCTTCTGCTGCTGTTTGGCGATATTTATGTTCTGTGCCGAAGCTTCCTTAGCCAGCCCCTTTGCCAGCAGGAAATTGCGTGCGTAACCGTCGCTGACTTCCTTGATCTCGCCTATATATCCGAGCCCCTTCACATCCTTGGTCAGTATCACTTTCATCGGTCATCCCTCTTTCATATATTTTTTGATGGCCTTCTTCAGCCTCGTTACAGCCTCCGCCACATCCGTACTTGGCAGCTTCACCGCCGCGATAGTGGCATGCCCGCCGCCGCCCAGGCTTTCCAGTATCAGCTGCACGTTGACGTCTCCCAGCGACCGTCCGCTGATCATCACGCTGTCGTCCACACGGCTCACCACAAACGAAGCAACCACTCCACGGATCGTCAGCAGCGCGTCTGCCGCCTGCGCCACGATCAGCGGCGCCTTGGGGATGCCCTCGGGGCACACCGCCACCGCAACACCGTCCACAAACTCCGCGTTCCGGACGATCTCGGTCTTGGCGATATACGTCTTCAGATCGTCCTGCACCAGCTGCCGCGTCACCGTGGTGTCCGCGCCCAGACGCCGTAAATACGACGCCGCTTCAAACGTGCGCACGCCGGTGTTGAACGAAAATCCCTTGGTATCGAGTGTAATGCCGCACAGCAGCGCCTCAAGGTCAATGGGCAGCGGCCTTAGGTCTTCGCCGAAATACTGCAGGACCTCGGTCACCAGCTCGCATGCCGACGACGAATACGGATCGTGATAGAACAGCGCCGCGTTCTCGATGCTGGACGTCCCGCGGATATGGTGATCGATCACCACCACGGTATCCGCCAACTCCAGCAGCCCGGGCGATACGGTAAACCCGGCCAGCTGCGTATCCACCACCACCAGCATGCTGGACGGGCTGATACGCATCGCTGCCTCCTGACCCCCGATGATACCAGATGCGTATGCCTCCGTCGAGCGTATCTTATCCATCAGCAGCTCGATGGAGGGGTTGGGGTTGTCCACGACGATCCATGCCTTTTTGCCGACGTTGCGCGCACACGCGCAAATGCCCAGCGACGCGCCGATGCAGTCCAGATCAGGCGTTTCGTGCCCCATCACAAACACGTCGCTGCACTGCTCCATCAAATTGCGCAGCGCATGGCTGATCATACGGGACTTTACCTTGCTGCGGCGGAACACCGCCCGTGTGGCCCCCCCGAAAAATACAAATTGATCGCCCTGCTTGATCACCGCCTGGTCGCCGCCGCGTCCCAGCGCTAATTCCAGCGCCTTGCCGGCAAACTCGCCGGACTGCTCCGGGCTTTCACCCACACCCACCGCGATGGACAGCGTGGGCGAAAATGCCGCTTTGATCTGGCGTACGTCGTCCAGTATGCGAAAGCGCGAGGCCCGCAGCGTGGATAAAAACCGCCGTTCGAACACGCACACGTAACGTCCCCGGTCAATGCGGGCAAAGTAGGACGACAGGCCTTTGGCCATCGCAGCCGCACGCCGCTCCACCGCCGCCACCAGCTCGGACAGCTCCGTCTGCTGCACTTCGGCCGCCAGTTCGTCGTAATTGTCTATCTGCACAAAACACACCACCGGCAGAAAGCTCTGATACAGCTTTTTTGCCTCCACGGTGTTTTCCAGATCGATCAGACGGTACAGCAGCATCTCCTTACCCCGGTGCTGCAATACCGTCAGTTCCTTCTTGTACGCTTTGCCGGAAAGGATGATCTTCTTGTCCTTCTCTGGCTTGCCGATGCCGGGCAGCATGCTGTCGATGTTGCGCAGCGCACCAAACCCGGCAATATTGCGAAATGCGAGGTTGGCCCACTTCACGCCGCCCTTGCGCGTGGTGAGCGCGGTGGGTATCGCCATCGTATTAAGATACGCTGCTTCCTCCGGCTCGGAGAGCGTCTTCATCACCAGCTGCTGCAGCCGGATGCGGCGCAGCGTCACCAGTGTTACATACAGCACGGCCAATATCACGGCGGCCGGCAGCGCAATGAGCCCCAGCCGGTAGTCCGCGGCGAACGCGAAAACCACGGCGGCAGCCAGCGCCCCCGAAACGCAGAGCACATCGGTTGTCAGCAAGCGGATGCGCAGTTTCACATTACCGTACCGCCTTTCGATTCCATGCGTTTGCGCAGGTTCGCCATATTCTCAATCATACCCACCCACATCAGCACGCTACCCACCATTGATGCCAGCACGCTGATCAGCGGCGCCAGGACATGCAGCACGATGCGGGCTGCTATACCCATGTTGCGGCGTTTATACATATAGTCGAGAAACGCAAGTCCCTGCACCGTCAATATCAGCGCATAGAGCGTATATACCGTCACTTCAAGTATATCAAAGCCCCGCCAGCCAAAGCCCGCCCCGATCGCCGCAAAAAGATAGCTCAGCAGAAACGCCAGCCAGAAACGGTTCGGCAGGGCATATTCGGAAAAAGGCGGTACGGCAGCCACATCCAGCCTGCGCCGCTTCATCACCCCGTGAGGGATCAGATACCCGACCAGCCCCATCAGCAGTGCGTAGATGCCCAGCATACCCACCAGTCCCATATTGATATATTCTCTGAACTGACTGAGCAGGTAAGTGATCGCATCGCTGCGGCCTGTCGCATCCAAGGCAGTCTGCGTGACAGCGCCCGTCACAAGGTCTGTGGTGCGCATCAGCTGATACCAGTCACGCACCATGGCATCGCTCATCGACGAGATGATACTGTCCATTCTCCCGATATAGAAATCCACCGGCATTTCACCAGTCATCAGCCACAGCACGCCAATAGCCAGACCCGTTCCGGCAAGTGCCGCACCGGAAGCGGCAATCACACTGTAGCGAAACCGAACCTTTTTCCTCAGAACATATCCGACAGCAAACGCAAACGGCAGGCTCAGCGCTGCCAGCAGCAAGGACAGTTTATAGTCCAGAACGCACCCCACGGCAAAGCACAGCACTGCAGCCAAGCCACCCGCGGCAAACCCGCCGCCGGCCACGGCACAGCCCAGCAAAACCGGTGCCGCCAGCACAGCCAGCAATGCCAGCCAGGAACCGTACTGCGCAGGCAGGCCTGTCGACCCCAGCACCAGCGCGGCTGTGATCAGGAATGCGATCAATACGCTTTTATAATCTTCGCTTTTTGTCCTGTCCAAAACCCCTTAAATTCCCGCTTTCAAAATGTTTTTTCAAAAGGGACAGATCTCCATATGAGCTTTCCAGCTTGTGTCCCTCATTGATACCCAAGTCCGCTTTCTGGACCACATCGGAATCCAGCTCCTCATACGAGATGCCGCAGCGCCTTGCCAGTACATACGCCAGCAGAACTGCCCCACCCAGCGTGTTCAACAGCTCGCTGCGCCCGTCGGGAGCCAGCGCCACGCGCATCACATCGGCCGCTTCGCCTATAAATTCCGCTTTCAAAACCTCAATCATCTTGGCATTGGAGGCCACGTTCATTGTCTGTTGCATGATATTACCTCACGATTTGATTTGGCCCCAAACCCCTTATATTATAAGTGTCTTTATTCTATCTGTTTACCATTCAATAGTCAACGCCGCAGGACAAACCCCGCTAAAAAACGCCTTTCCGCCGCACGCCAAAAACAAAAAACCGCTCGCTGCTTGTTTAAGCGCGTGCGGTTCTTGCCAGTGTGGCGTATCAGGCGCTCCGGTCCATAATCAGCTTGTCCGCCATCAGCGCAATAAACTCGCCGTTCGTCGGCTTGTCCTTGCTCGTATAGATGTTGTACCCCAGGAATGAATTGATATTCTCAATCTTCCCTCGGGACCATGCCACCTCAATCGCATGACGTATCGCGCGCTCCACCTTGCTGGCACTGGTCTCAAACGGCTCCGCGATGCCTGGATATAGTTTTTTAGTAATAGAATTAATAAGATCGGGGTTCTTAACGACCATTTTGATGGCCTCACGGAGAAAATGATACCCTTTGATATGTGCTGGAATGCCAATGGATAAAAATACGGCGGTGATCTTCTCATCCAGTGATCTTGACCGTACCGGCGTGGGCGCACGCCGCGTGGCGATCACACGCTGCCCGAACATGTCCTGTATGCGCTTGTAGAGTATGTCCTTGTTGAATGGCTTGATCATATAATACTTCGCACCCAGGTCGCAGGCCAGCTTCACCATCTTTTCGCTGCCCACAGCTGAAACCACGATGGTAGCCGGCATCGTTTCAAACTCCGACGTATTGAGCCTCTCCAGCAGCGACAACCCGTCCGCCTCCGGCATGATCATGTCCACGATCAGCGCATCGGGTGCTGTCTCCTTAATTAAGCCGATAGCCTCTGTCGGATTATTGCAGGACCCCACAACCTCGACATCATTCTTAGTGCTGAAGTACTTGGTCATCATCTCATTTAGCTGCAAATTATCCTCCACGATGAGTAATTTGATCTTTTTGTCCATAGCAAACAGGACTCCTTTCAATTTTTAATGACAAACTAAGACCCAAATCCCCCTGCGAAAAATGACGAAACGTGTCGCTTCATCCCATTAAAAGAAATATTTGTTAGTATATTATCATGTCATAACAGGCTTTACAATGGGATTTAAAAATAAAAGCATTAAGTATTAAAATAATACACAAGCTAAAAAATAATATTTCTTAGGAAATTGTTTTTCTCCATAATTTGATGGGATTCGACAAGAAACCCTATCGGGCAGACAGCCGGTTACGCTGCCCGGCTGCCTGCCCGTTACGTTTTTTATAGCGCGTCTGCGCTTCCTCTTGCGCCTTCCTTCAGCCATTCCGCAAGGCCGGATACGCTCTCGATATCCTTGATTTCGATCTTGGCCTTCATACCAATCAGCTGCTCTACCAGTGAAGCCGCCTTCACGCTGCGCTCCATCTCCTTTTTAAGCCGGGCGTTCAGCGCGGCATTTTCCTTGCGTATGTTCTCCGCCTGTGCGGCAGACAGACGCATTTCTTCCTCCAGCCGGCTCTTAGACACCGCCATGCCAGCCACCTTGGCCAGACCCTTAAAGAAGCTTTTCACATCGATATCGGCGGCCATCAACGCCTTCACGACGCTCTCCGGAATGTACTTGCTCTCCTTGCCGACAATGGCGCTCGGTTTCGCGGATTCATAAGGGCTTATGTACTTTTGGTTATCCCGGTCCATGTCCGCCATCACCTTTTCCACCAACGGACGGGCGTTTTTGATAAGGCTGCGGTACTTGTTCTGATAGCGCAGCATCAGCGTTTTGTCTCCGCCGGCCAGCTTTAAGCTCGCACCCCTTATCGACTCGCCGCGCGCACCCGAGGCCAGCAGATCCCGCAGCAGCATGTAGATCTCATCGCGGTTAAACGGTGTAAAGGTGGAGGGCTTCTGCTCGATCTCGCCCGTTTCTTTCACCTTCATATAGTAATAGTTGCGCACGCTGTTCGGCTTGCGCCCCGTCTCTTTGGCCACCGTCTCAAACACGCGCTTCAAGGGCGCCCCAATCTTCTGGGCCTTTTTTACCTCGTCCCACAGCTTCAGCTTCTCATCGTCTTTCCAACCCGTCCTGAGGGCGATATCAAAGCTGTGCAGTCCGGCTTCGTTGTTCGTATCCATGTTCCTAAACCCCTTATCATAGATTTTTAGTGTATATTATTCTCTTATACCATGCGTTTTAAACCGCCTTTTATACAAAAATATAAAAGCAAACGTCCCGCCCCGTCTGCTTTTGTACCTTTTATCATACTTCCCGTTTTGTATATAGTTATGCGCCAAAGACGGATGTTAGAATGATGTATCTGCAGCGGCTGCTCTGAATATACATATTGTACAAAGGGGGATGGCAATGGAAGACCAGGCCATAAAGCTGCTGTACATCAATTCCAAAGTGCATGCGCTGATCAATATCAATCAATCGCCCGCAGGTGAGACGGGCGTTGCGGCCGTCACGCAGCCTATTGCGGCCAACTCATCCTTTTTCATCACAATGCTGCCGCTCGAGAACGACAGCCGTTTTATCTATCTGCCCTACACCCGCCGTGTATCCATCGCCGCCAAAGGTTCTCTTTTTGACAACGACGGTCTGATTGACCTGTGCATGTGGCCGGACAACATCATCGAACTCACGCTCCACCCTGCCGCCGTATACCGCAGCGATGAGGAGGAGCTTCAGCCCGCTGCGCTCTCCCCTTTCGACTTCTATATTGGCAGTGAGCGGCACACGGCGTTTATATACAACGAAGCGGGTTCCAGCCTGATTGTGGAGCATGCCACCACCGGACGGCTCAAATTCATCGCACCACTGGCCTTTTTTGCGGTCAGCGCCGACATCGCTTTCACCCGGCTGGACGACTTCCCCGTACTGTACGCCACCGGCAAAACTGCCAATGGGGAGAGCTTCTTCTACGCGGCTAATGTGCAGCCTGCTTTTTCTACCGCCGTCAACACAGTCTGCACCGCCTGTTCCGTTGAAAAAGACAGCCTGTCCGTCGTCACTGAGGGAGACTTTCGGCAAGTGCGCACGCAGTACGCCAAGCACGGAGATCTGCTGGGCTCCGTACATACCGGTATCGGCTGGTATACCTGCGAGCCCCGTCTGGCTGCAACTGCCGCCGACATCTGTGCCTGCCTGCTGCAGGCCGTCAAGGCCGGTATGCGTGACGCAGCCATGGAATGCCTTACGCCGTCGCTCGCAGAGGACTTAAGCTTCGACGACCTAAGGGAATTCTTTGGCGATTTCGTCAGCTTCACGCAGACGATCTCCCCCGCCTGCGGCCAGAACAGCATTGCCCTCAAGTATGCCGCTGGGCGCCACCTCTACGCTGCGCGCGAATTCTGCGTGGACACCAAATCTTCGGGTGGTGCGCTTCTCGTCGACAACATCCGCGAACCATAATTTAAAAATTTCTTTCCACTTTATTGTATAAGCAATGGTTTTCGCCTGACGCGTCCAAAGGGGTATACCCGCAGGGCGCAAGCATGGTACAAGATAGAAAAAGCGGATCAGGCTTCCCCAATCCGCTTCGTGATCCTATCCTGCTTATATCGTTATCGTCCAGCCGAACTGATCCTTCTCACGTCCGTACTGTATGCCCGTCAGCTTGTCGTACAGCTTACCGGTCAGCTCGCCCATCTGGCCGCCGCCGACGCGGATGGTCTTGCCTTCCCACGTCATGCCGCCCACCGGGCTTACCACCGCCGCCGTGCCGGTACCAAACACTTCTTCCAGGCCGCCATTTTCGGACTCTGCAAACACGTCTTCAATGGCAACCGGCTGCTCGTTCACCTTGACGCTAAACATCTCCCGTGCCAGCCTGATCACCGAGTCACGTGTGATGCCCGGCAGTATGCTGCCCGCCAGCGGTGCGGTATACAGCTCGCCCCGAATCTTGAAGAAGATGTTCATCGAACCCACTTCTTCAACAAACCTCTTCTCGCGGCCGTCCAGCCACAGCACCTGCGAATAGCCTTTGCTGTGTGCCAGCTCACCGGCGACCAAGCTGGCCGCATAGTTGCCGCCCGTCTTCGCAAATCCGGTACCGCCCACCACGGCACGCACGTATTCGTCTTCCACGTAGATATCAATCGGCGCCAGTCCGGACGCATAATAAGCGCCCACCGGCGACAGTATGACAAAGAACGTATATTCCTCGCCCGCCTTCACGCCAAGGAATGGATCCGTCGCGATGATGGTGGGGCGGATATACAGCGAGGTACCCTCAGACTTGGGAACCCAATCCTTTTCCAGCCGCAGCAGTTCCACCGTCGCGTCCAAAAAAGAGGCTTCGTCAATTTCGGGGATGCACATACGCCGCGCTGATATGTTCATCCGCTTATAGTTGTCTAACGGACGGAACAGCTTGACGCCTTCCGGCGAGTAGTATGCCTTGAGCCCCTCGAATATCGTCTGGCTGTAATGGAACACCAGCGCTGCGGGTGACAGCGAGAAGTATTCAAAGGGACGGATCTGCGCGTCGTGCCAACCGGCTCCGGCCTTATACTGAATGGTCAGCATATGGTCCGTAAACAGTTTGCCAAAGCCCAGTTTGGATTCATCCTGCGGTTTTGTTTTGAAGCTGTCCGCTTTCGTCACCTTAAGTTCCATGTTGCCTTCTCCTCATATATCAAATATGTAAACAGTTTAGAGTATTTTATACCGCCAAAACCCGATAGTCAACACCAAAGGACGTACAATCCCACGCCCCAGGCCTCGACCGCCGCATATACAGCCTATGCAAAACATATCTTTACTGATATAATAGCAACGCAGTCAAGCGAAAGGAACTTGGATAATGGGCATATTGGAATCGATCGTTCTTGGCATTGTACAGGGCTTAACGGAATTTCTGCCCGTGTCAAGCAGCGGCCATCTGGTTCTTCTGCAAAACGTTTTTGGTGTTTCCGAGCCTCAGCTCTTCTTCGATACGATGCTGCATTTCGGCACGCTGATTGCTGTTGTCGTGGTGCTGTGGAAAAATATACTGGACCTATTCAGGAAGCCGATCCGGCTGTTGTATCTTGTGATTGCTACTATACCTGCGATCATTGTCACGCTGTTTTTCAAGGATTTCATTGAGCACACGTTCACCGGTATCTATCTGGGATATGGTTTTTTGCTTACAGCCATCTTTCTCACAGCCGCAGAACTGCTCTCTGGGCGTGTCCGAAAGAAGCGCGACATCAACGCGGGTGTGTCGCTCGCCATGGGTGCCATGCAGGCCATCGCCATATTCCCCGCCATATCCCGCTCCGGATCCACCATCGCCGGTGGTCTTGCCTGCGGTTTAAATCGCAAGGAAGCTGCCACATTTTCGTTTCTGATGTCCATCCCCGCGATACTCGGCTCCGTCGCTGTTCAGGGCTACGAAATATTCAAGGAAAGCGCCCTTCCTGCCGACTTGCTTCCCACCATAATCGGCATGGTTTTTGCAGCGGTTTCAGGCTACTTCGCGGTCAAATTCATGATCGCTCTGATTTCAAAAAAGAAACTCTACGGATTTGCGATATACGTTACGATACTCGGCATTTTGGTATTGCTCGATCAGAATGTGTTTGGACTGATCAACTGGGCATAATAAACTGAGCAAAGTATAACACAAGAGGTTGCAGACATGCTGGATTTTTCCTTTGAGCCTTACAGGCAGGAAATGATAGAAACCCTGAAGGATTTCATAAAGATCGAAAGCGTCAAAAGCGCCGGTCAACCCAACATGCCTTACGGCAAGGGTATATTCGACGCGCTGATGTACGTCCAGAGTACTGCGGAGCGCATGGACTTAGAGTGCGTCAATCTGTTCGGTCATATGGCTTATGTGGATTACGGCGAAGGCGAAGAGATGCTGGGCATACTCACACACCTTGATGTCGTGCCCAAGGGCGAAGGCTGGACAGTGCCCGCCTTCGAGGGCATTGAAAAGGACGGCCGCATCTACGGGCGCGGTGCGATCGACAACAAGGGTCCTGCCATCGCGGCTCTTTATGCGCTTAAGGCCTTAAGCGACAACTGCGCCCAGCTGAACAAAAAGGTTCGCCTCATCTTCGGTGCGGACGAGGAATCGGGCTGGGCGGATATGGATTTTTACAAACAGCATGAGCAGTGGCCGGACATCGCGTTTTCACCTGACGGTGAATATCCCGTCATCAATTCGGAAAAAGGGCTGCTGCATATCCAACTTAAGCTGGAGGCCGAACCGGTCAACGAAGGCATATGCGTCACCAGCTTCAATGCGGGCACACGTGTCAACGTCGTCCCCAACAAAGCGGACTGCTTCATCAAAGCGCCGCTTGCCGTCATGCAAAAAAGCCTTGAGACATACGTCTGCCCTGTCGGTGCGCAGCTGAGCTGTGAGGATGCGGGCGACGGATTGGTGCACATCATGGCCGCCGGCAAAAGCGCACACGGTTCCCGTCCGGATCAGGGTATCAATGCCGCCGCGTCTCTGCTCAAATACCTGGGCACGCTTCCTCTCTGTGCAGGAGCGATTTCCGAAGGCCTTTACGACCTCGCAACTCAAATTGGCGTCAGCGTCAATGGGGAGCCGCTCGGTTTGGATGTATCGGACGAATCCGGCCGGCTCACATTCAACCTTGGCACCGTATCTCTGTCCGCAGGTACACTGAAAGCAGGTCTGGATATCCGTTACCCGAAGTCGCTGCAGCCCCAGCAGATCAAGGAGAAGCTGCAAAGCAACTTTACCCGTTTCGAGGTCAGTTATCCGCACTCTCTGGCGGCTCACTTCGTTCCGGAAAACAGCGACCTGATCACGAAGCTGAAAGAGGCTTACACTGAGATCACCGGTGAGGAGGCCTACTGCGTCTCCATCGGCGGCGCCACCTATGCGCGCGCATTCGAAAATGCTGTCACGTTTGGGCCGGTGTTTCCGGACCAGCCCAGCGTGGAACACGGGCCAGACGAATACATCGAAATAGAAACGCTGATCAAAAATGCACAGATCATCGCCAACGCGGTGATCAAGCTCTGTGAGTAGCCACATGCGTTTTTGGGGCAAGATTAAAACCGAAGACAGAATACAGCGCGATCTGGTTCAGGAGGATAAGGATTTTTCATCCGCCCTCACCGCCCTTTGCGACCGTTTTGATATAGGCAAGCCCATCGTCTGCGACAAGCACTTAAAAGAAGTTCAGTCGTTCCGACGCACGCTATTCTATCCTGACGATTTTGTGGAAAGCGTTTCTTTTGACACGTTTGAAATTGAAATTATTGACACCAAAAAAAGCAAACAAAAGTGATAACGCGGAGGTGTTCTGCGGATAATAATTCCGAAAGGAGTTGATTTGTTTGAATATCGTCGCAATGATACTGGTTATTATCGGCGCGATCAACTGGGGGCTGATCGGCTTTTTCCAGTTTGACCTCGTTGCAGCCATTTTTGGCGGCCAGGATGCCGTTGTTTCAAGAATCATCTATGCTCTGGTAGGCCTTGCCGGTCTGTGGTGCATCATATTAGTACCCCGAGTCAAACACAGAGACAAATAACGCACCCCTGGCAGGACGGCGGCATGTCAAACATGGGTGCAGCTGCATTGTTTATAGCACAAAATGCATGAATTAAAAAGAGCCAACTTGTTCATTGGCTCTTTTGTTATCTCTTTTTATCATCATTCATTTTCAAAGACCGCCGGCATACTGTCCAGGGATTTTTTTACACGGGATAATACCGGTTTCCAGGCGTCACACCGCGCCTAAACCAACTACGATGTAAAGCCCTATGATCAGCAACCCAGCACCCGCCGCAATCAACTTCTTCATCGCCTTATCCCTTCCTTTCCTTACAAATGGGTATTTGCTCCCTATGCCCATATAATAATACCTTTTCCGGGCAATTAAACATGTATATAAGTCATTTAATACGTCTTTCATCAAATATTCTTATTGTTAATGTTTGTGTAATAATTGCCCATCCTTCCAATAATACTTTGCATTTGCACAGTGCTCGCATGATGGTTATAATAGTGCAAAGAAACGAGGTTGTTGTATGAAAAAAATGCTGCTGCTGCTCAGCTTTATTGCGCTGATGTGCGCCTCATGCACCGCCGTTCCAGACATTGGGACCAGCGGCGCCTCCGTTGAGGAAAGGCTCACTCAAATCGACGCCTATAAGGAGACGATACCTGACCGCACCGAAGCCTCCGATAACCTTTTATCCGCGTTGTCCTTTAGGGGCATCCCTTTTGGTTCCACGATGTCTGAAGTGAAGGCCGCCGAAACACTGGAAGTCACCGAGGTCTATTCCGATGCGCTGGATTTCGAACCAGTCATCATATATTCATACAGCATGGTGCCCTCCTGCTGGTTCAATGAGGCCGGCGTGTTTTACAGCGGTTCTTATTCCATGACACAGAGCGATTACGCGCCCGCCGTGCAAAACCTTGCGTCCAGCCTCACTTCGGAATTCGGCGAACCTGTTGAAATCGGTTATTATGACTACTCTCATATATCCGTTAACTTCGCGTCGGACGATGAAGCCATTGCCGCCATGCGCAACGGTGAAGCTTACTATTACGTCTCGTACACCGGAACTGGGGGACTGAGCATTGAATTTTATGCTGAGGCTGACGGTTCGGACGGCTTTGGCTTCTATATATTCTATTCCGATCCGGCTTATCAGTATTGACCGGACACAAATAAGGAGAAATAACATTGATCACTAAATATGAGGTCCTTGACACAATTAAAATGATCGACACCGAGCACCTGGATGTGCGTACCATCACCATGGGCATATCCTTGCGGGACTGCGTTTCGCCGGATGCCGCGGTGTGTTGCAGCAACATCAAGAAGAAGATATACACGCTGGCCAAAAACCTCGTGGCCGTGGGCGACGACATCTCGCGTGAATTCGGCATGCCCATTGTCAATAAGCGCATCTCTGTCTCCCCCATTGCCGAAATCGCGGCTCCCAGCGGTTTATCCGACTATACCGTGTTTGCGCAGGCCCTGGATGAGGTCGCCTCTCACATCGGCGTCAATTTCGTTGGAGGATTCGGAGCGCTGGTACACAAGGGCGAGACGAAGAGCGACACGGTGCTGATCGAATCACTGCCCGCCGCACTGGCCGCAACGCAGCGCGTCTGCGCCTTCGTTAACGTTGCCAGCACACGCACCGGCATCAATATGGACGCCGTCGCCAAGATGGGCCGCGTTTTAAAGGACGCTGCGGCCCTGACAAAAGACCAGGGTGCCATCGGTTGCGCCAAGCTGGTGGTATTTTCTAACGCCATTGAGGACAACCCTTTCATGGCGGGCGCGTTCTGCGGTGCGGGGGAACCCGAGTGTGCCATCAATGTAGGCGTCTCCGGCCCGGGAGTCGTCAAAGCAGCGCTGGAGCAAGTACGCGGCCAAAGTTTCGACGTCGTCGCCGAGACCATTAAAAAGACGGCGTTTCAAGTCACACGCGTGGGGCAGCTGGTCGCTAAGGAAGCGTCCGAACGGTTGGGTGTGCCTTTCGGCATCGTGGATCTCTCCCTCGCACCCACACCGGCCGTCGGCGCCAGTGTCGCGCGCATATTGGAGGAGATCGGTGTGGACATCTGCGGCCTCCACGGCACCACTGCCGCGCTGGCGTTGTTGAACGATGCCGTTAAGAAGGGCGGCGTGATGGCCTCATCGCACGTCGGCGGACTGTCGGGCGCGTTCATCCCTGTCAGTGAGGATGAAGGCATGATCGCCGCGGTGCAACAAGGCGCGCTGTCGCTCGACAAGCTGGAAGCCATGACATGCGTCTGTTCCGTCGGTCTCGACATGGTGGGCGTTCCGGGCGATACACCGGCTTCTGTCCTGTCCGCCATCATTGCGGACGAAGCCGCGATAGGAGTCATCAACGGCAAAACCACGGGTGTACGCATCATACCGGTTCCGGGTGCAAAGGTGGGTGAAACAGTGGAATACGGCGGTTTGCTGGGTCGCGTCGTGGTCATGGATACGGATCAGAGCGGCTGCGAGCGCCTTATAGCCCGTGGTGGGCGCATCCCTGCGCCGCTGCAGGGCATCCGCAACTGAATATTTGACTTTTATCCAGATAATCTGTACAATAACTTAGCATCCTGATTTCAGGATGTGTGCAACTTGCAAAAAGTGTCCATAGCTCACAAGTTATCGTGTTTTTTCCCAACCCGCTGGGATATGAGGCAAAAATTAAATAATATGTTCCCGTACCTCATCAGGATAGAGGGCCCGCCTCCTAACCCGATGCGATATGGGGCAAAAATCGAATAACGAGTTCCCGTACCTCATCAGGATAGAGGGCCCGCCTCCTAACCCGGTGGGATATAGGACAAAAATACATAACGAGCACCCGTAGCTCAGTAGGATAGAGCGCACGCCTCCTAAGCGTGAGGGGTTCCGACGCCTGGGATGCATAAAAACCGAATAAACTTTGCATAAGTTCCCGTAGCTCAGTAGGATAGAGCGTTCGCCTCCTAAGCGAAAGGCCGCGCGTTCGAGCCG
>JAEZHF010000014.1 GCA_023416745.1 Bacillota bacterium | reverse complement strand
TCCGCAAGGAGTTTCATAAAGCCTATAAGCGCAATCATTCTCGTGTACGTGTCGGCACAATGACACAGACTGAATTCCTTGAATGGTCGGACGAGGCAAGAGAAAAGCGTGATCAATGTATTGCTGGGGTAATAGATAAGGATGAGTTTATGGAGTGGGTGAATAACGATCGACTGTACAGAAAAAGGGATATATTGTTCATTATACTGGAGTCAAATGCGGAAAGGAGTTTGTTCAATGCCTAAAAGAGCTCGTCTTAACAAGCGTCCAGATGGCTTCTACCAACGTTCTATCACCGTGGGCCGCCGCCCAGACGGCAAGCCGCAGCGTAAAACCATATACGCTAAAACGCTTAAGGATCTGGATGCCAAGGCCGCCGAATATGAACGGCAGCTGCGCCACGGCACACTCTCTAGCGACGAGAAGATGACCTTCGGCGAACTGGCTGCAATATGGCTCCGAGACTATAAGCCGGGCATCAGCGTCACCACACGAACCATGTACAAAAGAGTACTGGAAACCCATCTGCTGCCAGAGCTGTCTGTGTACAAGCTTAAAGACTTAAAACCCCACCATCTTCAAGGTATCATTAACCGCATGGCTGAGAGCGGCAAAGCCGAGAGCACCATGAAGAAGGTCAAGCTGACCGCCGCCCAAATCATCCAGATTGCCATGGATAACGACATTGTCTACCGCAATGTATTCGCTAAAACAAACGTTCCGGCAGTGCCTGCCGCCAAGCGCCGCGCTCTTACGGACGATGAAGTCAAGCTCGTTATCGATACCTATATTGGTCATCGCATGGGCGTCCCCGTGCTACTGTTGCTTTACTGCGGGCTGCGACGCGGCGAGATGGTCGCTCTCACCTGGAATGACATTGATCTGAAGAACAAAAGCATCACCGTCAACAAAGCAGCGGTGTTCGATGAAAATAGAACGCTGGTACAAAGTCCCAAGACCGAAGCCGGTATTCGCACCATTCCATTACCAGATACGATTCTGACTGCTGTGAAGGCTGCAAGAAAGGTCGCACAGTCGGCCATGGTGTGTCCTGCTGCTGATGGCAGCATCATGTCAAGAACCGCATTTGGTAAGGCATGGAGCAGCTACATGCATTATCTGAATATTAAAGCCGGTGGTCTGAACGCTTCACGTTCTCGTCCCAAGCTCACAGTAATCGACCACCTGACGCCACATATGTTCAGGCATACCTATGCCACAATCCTGTACAATGCCGGTGTGGACGTCAAGAGCGCACAGCGGTTCCTTGGCCATGCCGATATAAACGTGACTCTTAAGATTTATACTCATCTTTCAGCCCAAAAAGAGCAGGATGCTATCGCCTGTTTGAATCGTCATTTAAATGAAAATCCAGAAGTAAAAAATCTGATGCAGTAAAAATGCAGTAATCGGCCATTTATAAGGGTAAAAATCAACCTCTTAAGAAAGAGCAAAGCCCTTGAAAATGCCTATTTCAAGGGCTTTTTTGTCTGGTGACCCACCGGAGATTCGAACTCCGGACACCTTGATTAAAAGTCAAGTGCTCTACCTCCTGAGCTAGTGGGTCACGATATTAAATTGGCTGGGGTGGCAGGATTTGAACCTACGAGTGCGGGAGTCAAAGTCCCGTGCCTTACCGCTTGGCTACACCCCAATATACCCACCCCACAAAGTCTTTGTCTTTGCGGGGGCCCCGGAACACATTGGGGTGAGTAGTGGGATTCGAACCCACGGCCTCCAGGGCCACAACCTGGCGCTCTAACCTACTGAGCTATACCCACCATGAACCGCCCCATAAACTGCCGGGGCATTGTCCTGTAACCCTAAAGGCCCGGTTTTCCTGACACTTATATTGGCTACATTTGGCGCGCCTGCGGGGACTCGAACCCTGGACACACGGCTTAGAAGGCCGTTGCTCTATCCTGCTGAGCTACAGGCGCTCATTCGCCGATGTCACTTAAAAGGCGCGTTCCTCAAACAACCGGCAAGTCGAAATTTTATCACAATAGCAGGTGTATGTCAAGCCGAATTAGCGCACTCTTCTTGACGGTCGCAAAGCGTTTTCTTTCTTTGGCAGTCTCATTTTTTATCAGCAATTGCTTTAATATTCGTAGACTTTTCGTAATCCGATACTGTCATCATCGTGTTCAGATATGTCTCTTTCGGACAGAGAAAAATGCATTGCATCGCACGTATGGGAATAATAATAACCCCATCCAAAACCAGCCCGGTAGAAGGCCAGCTCATACAGCAAATAATTCAGCAAACTCGTCGGTATATCTGCGTAATATTCCTGCCAGTATCCGGTATACCGAAAATCATGATAACTCCTCTTGCCGTCCTTTTTGATGCCGTTATATTCAAGGCAGTCCTTCACCTCATACTGTATAATATCGTGGTTTTCAATTTCATTATTGTTGGGTTGGGTAAACGCATTGAAGTCCACCGCAGTCCCGAAAGCATGATGGCTTATAAAGGTCTTATCCGTCACAAACCTCGAATAATATGCACCGTTAAAGGTCTTAACCAGCTTGGACAGTTTGACGACTCCAGAATCATGCCCGTTACCCTGCACCCGTACATAAGTGTTTTCAAGATAATCTATTGCTTTTTCAAAGCAAGGAGCGGCCTCAGTATGAACTTTCCAGTCCTCTCCGTTTAAGCCTTCAATGGATGTAATGTACTTATTGAACCATTTTGGATCCGTTATGATATTGCGTCCTTGCGCCCATTTGTATTTAAACATGAACCTTTCGGTTCTCTTGAAAAAGCTTAATGCATGAGAATAGTTGTCCCGAAAGCTGTTTGATGTCAGCTGAAGCCATTCCGATGGCTCTTCGACACAAAAATCTGTTTTCGCTATGATTACATTCTTCGCATTTTCAGGGGTTGCTGATATTTCAAGCGTGTACCAGCCCGCTTGAAGGGATCCAAACGACAGCAGCCCGTTTATGGATGTGCTTTCTTCAGGAGTCTTGGCATCATCAAGGGTATAAACCTTTATATTGTCCGAAGCACGGAACGTGACCCGGGCTTCCAGCAACAGCTGTGGTTCATTTGCTTCTGCAGGGAAAACACTCGCTGTCACCACCGCAAGCGCTTGGCTGGACTCAACCGTACCTCTCAAGTTAAAGGGCTGTCCATACTGCAGGGCTTCCTTGAGACCTGGTAAACGCAGCTCACTGGATTCAGTAAACGTGACGGTCACCGGCTGGGGCGTCGGCTTTACTTCAGGCGTTTGGGTTGGTGCCGCGGTGCGCGCGGGCACTGGAGCTATCGCAGGAGTATTGACAAAGGCCTCCTGGGGTTCTATAACGCCGCTTTGGTTCGCTTCATTGATGACCCTTGCGACATTCACTGACACATCCTTGCGAAGCATCAAAAATATGAATACTGAACAAACCGCCGTGACTATTAACAAAACAGCCCATAACCACTTATTCAACACGGAACTAGGTTTCCTTCTCATCTCGTCTCACATGCCTAAATATAATCATTATTTAGTTGTCCTTAGCCACCTTGCCCAGTACGAACGACGTCGTCTTCAGAGGTTTTTGAAGCACATGCTCCAGATAATGCACCAGCGCCCTTTTCGTCCTGTCCTGCACGTCCTGAGGCAGGCCCAGGCTGCCGATATCCCCCGGTGCTGTCTTTGCCAATTGACGCAGCGCGTCCATCACGTCGTCCCCAAGGCCGGTGCCGCCATGCGTGCGCGCACAGACCGTGCATACCGCGCCCCCATGCTCGGCGGAAAACCGAGTGAGCTCCTCTCGCCGGCCACACAGCACACAGCTTTTCAGGTTGGGGTAAACGCCTTCGATGTGCAGCAGCCGCTGAATAAAATAGCAGAGCACCGTACCGGGCGCAGCGCCTGTATCCAGCGCATACAGCGCGTTGATTGTCAGCGCGAACAGCCCGGGCGACACATCGTCCTCCTGTGCCACCTTGTCCACCGCATCCGCAATGAAGCAGGCTGCAGAGTAGGCGTCGTAGTCGTTACGTAAATCAAAAAAGGTTCGGCGTACCTCGCAGCTTTTAATGCCGTACCGCCCGTCCTTTTCATAAAACACATATTCGCCGCAGCAAAATACAGAAGAAGACGCGAACAGCTTGGAGGTAGGCTTGCGCGAGCCGCGGGCCGAGGCGGACATCTTGCCATACTCCTTGGTCAACAGCGTTACCATGCGGTCGTTTTCCCTGTAGTCCGCCGTGCGTATCACAACGGCCAGCGTCTGCCGGGGCGCACCCATGCGGTCTATTCGTAGCCCAGCTCACGCATCGTGCGTGCGCTGTCACGCCAGTTCTCCTTCACCTTCACAAACAGCTCCAAAAAAACCCTGGTGCCGAATAGCATCTCCAGATCCTTGCGCGCCTCGGTGCCGATGCGCTTGATCATCTTGCCGCCCTTACCCACCACAATACCCTTGTGGCTCTCGCGCTCACAGATGATGACGGCGGACACGTCCGTGATGTCCTTGTCCTCGCGGTAACCCACGCGTTCCACCATCACGCCGATGCCGTGCGGCACCTCTTCCTCCAGCAGCTGCAACGCCTTCTCGCGTATCATCTCCGCGGCGATTACGCGCTCCGGCTGGTCGGTATACTCGTCGTCCGGATAATAGCGCGGGCCGGGCACCAGATACTGCTTCAGCGCCGCCACCAGCTCGTCCACGCCGTCGCCCATCTTGGCGGATATCTGGAGCACCTGCTCCTGCCCCGCCTCCTGCAGCGCGTTCACCGCGTCGATGCTCTTTTGCTTGCCCGCCTTATCCGTCTTGTTGACGGCAGCCACTACCGGCAGTCCGCCCTTTATCAGCCGCCCAAGGATTTCAATATCCGCTTCGGTCACGCCGCGGTTCGCGTCCACCAAAAACAGCACTGCCTCCACGTCGCGCGTGGCGTCGAATGCGGTCTTCACCATGTATTCGCCCAGCCTGTTTTTGGGGTCATGCACGCCCGGCGTGTCCACGAACACCATCTGGTAATCTCGTCCCGAGAGCACGCCGGAAATGCGGTTCCTTGTGGTCTGGGGCTTTTTAGAAACGATGGCCACCTTTTCTCCCACGATGCGGTTGACCAGTGTGGATTTGCCCGCGTTGGGCCGCCCCACCACTGCGATAAATGCCGATTGATGTGTCACTTTAAATACTCCATCTCCTTGCCGGTAAAAGCCTGCGGCAGCAGTTCATCCAGCTTCATTGTCCTGTTTTCCAGAGTGCTGTTTGACCCGATGACCTTCATCTTCAGCCCAAACTCCGCCAGCGCCTGACGGCACACGCCGCACGGCCAGGTCAAATCGCCCGAGTCAGACGTCACGGCGATGGCGTCAAACTCCCTTTCGCCCTCCGTCACCGCCTTGAACAGTGCCACCCGTTCCGCACAGCACGTCACGGGATACGACGCGTTCTCCACATTCGCGCCGGTATACACGCGCCCGCTCTTGCCCAGCAACGCCGCCCCGACTCTAAACCGCGAATACGGCACATACGCGCCCGATTTCGCTTGCTCCGCTATCTTGAGCAATTCTTCATGCTTCATGCACTTCATACCCCGCACTTGTCAGTATTTCACGCTGGCGTGCGCGCATCTTTTCTTCGTCTGCTGCTTCGATATGGTCGTAACCGAACAGGTGCAGCATCGCGTGCACCGTCAGAAACGCAACCTCCCGTGCCAGCAAATGGCCAAACTCGTCCGCCTGCCGCTGCGCACACGGCACCGATATCGCGATATCGCCCAGAAAGCCCGCCTCGCCGGACGGGAACGACAGCACGTCCGTGGTGGTGTCTATGCCGCGGTAACGGCTGTTCAGTTCGCGCACCGTCTCGTCGTCCGTGAACAGCAGCGACACACCGCCCTTCATGCCCTCCGCCTTCGCGGCAGCCTTCGCGGCCTTGACCGCCGTCTTTTGTATCTTTCTGTCACGCTCTGTACCCTGCCATGTGATGTCCAGCTTCATCGTTACTCCTGTCCCGGATATTTAACGCGCTCATGCAGCGCGCCGTCGTATACGCTCAAAAACGCCTTGCCCAGCGTGCTCATATCCCGCCGGTTGAGCGGACTGTCATCCATCTGCCCGTCGGTGAACCGTGCGTGAATCAGCTTGTCGATCATATCCTTCACCTGCTCGCGGTCCGGGTCCCCCAGGCTGCGCACTGCCGCTTCCACGGTGTCCGCCAGCATCACAATGGCTGCCTCCTTACTGGACGGCTTGGTGCCCCGGTAGCGGAACATGTCCTCATCCGGCTCCATGCCCGCCTCAAAGGCCTTGTGCAAAAAGTAGGGGACAACGCCATCACCGTGATGCTGCGCGATGATCTTTTGCACGTCGCGCGGCAGCTTGTACTTTTGCGCCATCTCCATACCGTAATTCAAATGTGCGGTGATGATCTTCGCGCTCTCGCGCGGGTCCATCATATCGTGCGGATTCTCGCCCCGCTGGTTCTCCTTAAAATAGCGCGGGTTTTTCAGCTTGCCCACGTCGTGGTAATAAGCTCCCACGCGGCACAGCAGCGCGTTTGCACCCACCGCGTCTGCCCCGGCTTCCGCAAGGTTCGCCGTCAGTATGCTGTGATGATACGTGCCCGGCGCTTCAATGGACAGCCGCTTTAGCAGCGGGTGGTTCGGGTTGGAGAGCTCCAGCAGTTTGGCCGGCGTGGATACACGGAACACCGCTTCCCATACCGGCAGCGTACCGATCGCCAGCACCCCGGACAGCAGTCCGCTGCCCAGCGCGAAAGCGCTGTCCTTGAGCAGCGATTCCAACTTTACGTTGGCGGTACCCACCACGCCGAACAGTGTAACCACCGCAACACCCGCCGCGCCAGCAAGCAGCCCCGCAAATATCAGTGCACCGCGGTGCCCTGGCTTGTACAATGAGAATATTGATACGCTGCCGCCGATCAGCGTCACCATCATCGTTCTGATCATCGTTTCGCTCAATATACCGGTATTCCATGAACATATAATGCCCGCAATCACCGCAAGAAACACATTGAAAGCCAGCGCGCTCTTCTGCGATACCAGCACACAGGCCAGCATCGTCCCGAACAACGCAGGTACGATGCGCGCGTCCAAACGCGCCAGCGGTACCGAGATCACAGCGATTACCAAAACAATAGAAGCCAGCACCAGCAGCTTGCGCGTGTCGGCAAGCACCTTGGCTTCAAACTGATACAAATAAATACCGTACACCGCAAACACAAGTGTCAGCAGCAGCAGCATGCCGGCGTACAGCGAATAATCCACGCCGTCGCTGCCCACCACGCCCAGCGAAGTAAGCACTGCCATCTGCTGCTCGGTCACCACTTCGCCTGCCACCACCACCGTCTGGTTCTGCTTGTAGATGATGGGCTGCACCTTGTCCGCTGCTGCCTCACGTGCCTGCTGCGTTCCGGCCTCGTCATATATCATATTGGCTTTCAGGTATTTCTCCACGGGATAATAAGCCAGATAAAGCGCACCCGGTTCGGTGAAGCTTTGCCGAAGCTGGCCTTCCAGGCTGTTTTGAGCCGCGGCCAGTTCCTCCGCCATGATACCCTGATCCAGCGCGTCCGCCGCCATTTCCCTCACTGTCTGCGACATGCCGTCTATCTGGCCGCTGTCCATCGAGACCAGCGCGTAGATGGCGGCAGCGGGCATGCGCTCATCCGCCAGCGCCTGCCGCACCGCCTGCCTCATGGCGGTTGTCAAAAAGCTCTCCCAATCCACTTCGGCGGGCTCGAATACAGATCTGTATGATTCCAGTGTCACCCCATAGCCGCTGTTTCTCACAAACTGCGTCACATACTCATCCTGTATGCTCATCGCCTGCTGCGCCGCTGTCGTGTAGTAGCCGGATATATTCTCTTCCGCAAGCGCCGTCACGCCGGTATCCCGCGCATAGACAGCAGATACCGCTTCGCGCGCCTCCTGCCGCTGTGCCTCAGTGGTAATCTCGTCGGTGATGTCGCGGCTGGAAGTGATGGTGGCCGGTGCCACCTCGCCCACTGCAATGTCGTATTTGACAGGTGTGATGGTCAGTACCACCAACGCAAATACGATCAGCAGCACGATCGTGCCGATCACAGCGGAAACCAGCAGCCGCTTCCTCGGTACCACCCGTTTTGCCGACGCATCCTGGCTCATCCGTTACCTCCTCTGTGTCTTCTCATACCTTTCGTACGCCTGTATGATCTTCTGTACCAGCTCGTGGCGCACCACGTCCCGGTGGGTCAGATACTGTATGCTGATGCCTTCAACGCCCTCAAGTATGCTGATACACTGCTTGAGGCCGCTCTTCTTCTCCTTGGGCAGGTCGATCTGCGTGATATCTCCCGTCACCACCACACGCGCGTTTTCGCCGAACCGCGTCAGGAACATCTTCATCTGCTCCTCGGTGCAGTTCTGCGCCTCGTCCAGCACGATGAACGCGTCAGACAGCGTACGGCCGCGCATATAGGCCAGCGGTGCCACCTCAATCACACCGCGCTCCGACAGCCGCTGGTACACCTCGCCGCCCAGCAGATCGTACAGCGCGTCGTACAAGGGCCGCAGATACGGATCCACCTTGTTCTGCAGGTCTCCCGGCAGAAACCCCAGGCTCTCGCCCGCCTCCACCGCCGGCCGCGTGAGTATGATGCGTTCCACCTCTTTGTTCTTGAGCGCCACCACGGCCATTGCCATCGCGAGATACGTTTTGCCCGTACCTGCCGGTCCGATGGCAATCGTTACGGTATTCTCCCGCATGGCCTTCACGTACCGCTTCTGACCGATGGTGCGGCTCTTGACCTGCCGGCCCTTGCTGGTGATGGCGATCACGTCCGTCATGATCTCTTCAATCGCGTCGGCGTTGCCCTCGCGCGCCAGCTCCACCGCATAGCGGATGCGCGACAGGTCGATGCGTTCCTGCTTGCGGATCATACCGAGGAGCTTGTCCACCACTACCTTGGCCAGCTCAGCGTCCTGCGGACGCCCAAATATCGCCACATGGGTATTCCGCGCGATGATGCTCGCGCCCGTTTCCTTTTCGATCGCTTTTAAATTCTCATCAAAGCATCCAAACAGCGCGATCAGCTGCTCAATGTTGTCCACCTCGATGCCGAGTTCAATATTGCCTGTTTCCAATTCCCCTAATCCTCCAGGTAGACCACCGTGCCGATCTCCTCCTGCGTCTGCAGATACACCGTGGCGGTCAGCCTGCCTTCCTCTTCCTTGAATATTGTGCGATGCCCCACGATATCCGCCCCTTGGGGCACAAACCCCAAAGCCTCGTAATAAGCCCTCTCCTCCAGATAAACCTTAAGCATATCCCGCGGAACGTCTTGCGCCATTGTCTGCACCTCGCTGTGCTCCAGCGTTGTGACGTGCACCGGCAGGAACAGCCCCACCACAGGGTATTTGCCGATCTCTTTTGTATCATATTCGGCAAAATCGCAGCCCGCATCCACCGGCGCGGTGTCCGATCCAACCGATATCACCCGCTGGTTCTGCGTACGTCCTGTCGGTATGCGCGCATCCTCCCGAACCGGCGCGGCCGCACTCGCGGTATACCACACGCTGCCGATCACGTCGCCCCGCGCCGCGAACAGCATGCGCGGCAAGCCGGGGTCCCAGATCAGCCCGGATATCAGCACGTCGCCCGCGCGCACCGTGTCACCATTCCGGACAGCCGCACGGCCCTTGAGCGCTGTGACGCTCTCGATCATCGCGTCCTTCTCCGCCACGATATTGCACGGACGCGACTCGTCCACCATCTCGGGCACGGGCTCTGCAGGTACCACCTCCACCAGCGCTACCACACCGGAGAAGCGCACATTGATCCACGCGTACTCGTCGTGCGCAATGATCAGCTTCGTCTGTGCTTTATCAAGGTCAATGTTCCCTTTGAACGCACCCTGATATATACCCAGCTGCTCCAGCTCGGGCATCAGCGCCTTGGCCTCCCAGTATCCTGTGCCCGTCACGCGCACCTGCCACACAAACAGAGACGCCGCAAACGCCGCCAGCGCCACCAGCAACAGCCCGATCAGCAGCGCCTTGCGGCCTGTCAGCCACTTTATGCCCACCGTAAGCCCCGCGCTCTTGCCCGCCGTCACCGTATACTTATCCGGCACCACGCGCTTAAGCTTTTGGAAGCCCTGCGGGCTCACCATCGCATTCAGCACCGTGTAGGACGCGCGCCGCACGTCGTATACCGACACGTTATTTTCCGCAGCAATGTTCAGAAACTTCTCCAGCGAGAGGCCTTCCACGCGTATCATAACATATCCGGTTAAAAAATTCCACATCCTCAAGGAGCATCCGCCCCCTTGCCGGAGATTTCGTACTGCACCTGCATGATACTGCCGCGCACCGACACATCCTCACGGCCAAAACGGTCCAGCGTCAGCGCCTCGCCGCTGATGGTCAGCGTCATATCCTGCGCGCGGACGACCACGCGCCGCGTGTTGTATTCCAGAACGCCGCGGTGGTTTTCAATATACGCATGCGTATTGTCGATCAGCGTGACGCGCAGGCAGCCCGCAGCCTCGGGCGCCAGCTCCAGCCGTTTGACGATTCCCTGTGTGATTTTGCGCACTTTTTTCAACTTCAATCACCCCGGCAGCCGTGTCACTGCATATGCTTTCCTTCATTCATATGCGCGTCAAATAAAAAAAAGAAGGCAGCACGCGCCGCCTTCCTGTTGTGTTTGCCGTTACCGTTTCTCCTCCACCACGATATGCCCCGGTGTGTGCTCTACCACCACGATGCTCTGCCCCTTCTCGATATACATGCCATTCGACACCACGCCGTAGCGCGCGCCGCCAATGATGGCAACACCCGCCGGACGCAGCACCGTGTCAGCCACGCCCTCCTGACCGACCAAGCTGTCGATAAGCGTGTGGCTCACGTAGCCTTCCTCGGCCAGCATGTTGTCCCCCAGCACGATCTTGCGCACCAGCCCCAGCCGCTTCAGTATCTTGAACGCAACGGGCAGCAGCACCGCCGACCCGACCACGCCCACGGCCAGCACCGTCAGGAACGTGGCGATATCGCGTGAGATGAACAGCAGCCCCGCACCGAGGCAAATGAGGCCCGCGATGCCGAAGAACCCGAAGCCTGGCACAACCACTTCGATCCCTATCAGCACGATTCCGATGAACAGCAGCCCCGCACTCCACCACTCCGCATAGCCTGCCAGCAGGCTCCCGCCGAAATAGAGTCCGAAACAAATGAGCGATACGATGCCGAACACGCCGAAGCCGGGCGTGAATATCTCGATCCCTAAGCACACCATGGCAACAAGGAACAGTATGCTTGCGACTGTGGTAGACGTCAGAAATTGCGCCGCGCGTACCTCAAAGCTCATCGGCTTGTCCGTCACCGTATACCCACCGTAACCCAGTAGCGCCAGTGCGTCTTCCAGCGAGGATGCCGTGCCGTCCGAGATACCCTGCTCCATCGCCTCATCCGCGCTCAGCGTCAGCAGCTCATTGGCCCCGGTCAGCCCCTCGATCTCAATGCGCTTGTCTGCCATCGCCGCCACCACGTCGGGGTCGTACCCCCGCGCTTCTGCGGCGGATCGCAGTATGCCCACCCACGTGGACAGCGTCTTCTCGTCGTTGGGGATGGTCTCCGCCGCGCCGATCACCGCCGAACCCGCCATCACGATATCCTCGCACGATATGGCGATCAGCGTTCCAGCGGACAGGGCGTTACCGCTAATGTACGCCTTCACCGGCACAGCGGCCTCCAGCAGCCGCTTTTTGATGTTGTCGGCCTCCAATATCTGTCCGCCATACGTGTCGATGTCCAGCACCACGGGGGTTCCAGCTGCTTCCGCCTCATCCAGCGCGTCCGAAATATAGCCGGTCATCGCGGCGTTCACCTCGCCGCGTATCTCGATCACTGTCACAGCGTCGCCCGCCGCCAGTGCCGTGCCGCCCAGCAAACCGCCCAGCGCCACCGCTGTCATCAGCAACATCATCAGCCGTGGAATCCTTTTCTTCATTGCCAACTCCTTTGCCATTACTGGCAACCCCTCATAACATAAAAACCCGGAGAATCCCCGGGTTTTGAGTGCAAAAAAGTATGTACTAGTGTTTTCTCTTGCGGGCGGCTTCAGCCTTCTTCTTGCGCTTCACACTGGGCTTCTCGTAGTGCTCACGCTTACGAAGCTCGGCCAGCGTGCCTTCCCTTGCGGTCAGCCGCTTGAATCTCTTCAGCGCATTTTCTAAAGATTCGTTTTCCCCGACGCGTATCTCTGCCAATTATTACCCTCCCTCCCATATCCCACGGAACCAATCGGAACGGACCGACAAATGGGAGTTGTTTTTAGCTTAGATTATTATAGTCAACGATCTGGCAAAAGTCAACAACGTATTGTTGTCAGCCTTACCATGTTTCGAATATCAAAAGTTCATTTTTCCGCATTAAGTTGACTTCGCACGCAGCTTTTCAAGCACTTTTTCAAAATAATCCGGCAATGGCGCGTGAAATTTCATCTCCTCTGCCGTCTTGGGATGTCTGAAAATCAGCGTGCCCGCGTGCAGCAGCTGCCCTTGCCCATGCAGGCGGGGCGTTTTGGGACCGTATACGGTGTCTCCCGCGACAGGCCTGCCGATGCTAGACAGGTGCAGGCGTATCTGGTGCGTCCGTCCCGTCTCCAGCGACGCTTCCACGTACGTAAACTCGCCGAAGCGCTCCAGCACGCGGATGTGCGTCACCGCGTGGCGTCCGCCCCGGTCTATCGCCATCTTCTTGCGGTCGGTGTGGCTGCGCCCGATTCTCTTGTCAATGGTCAGCGTATCCTCCGAGAAGCCGCCGTGCACGATAGCGTGATAGATGCGGCGAGCACTCTTGTCGGCCATCTGCCCGGCCAGCGCGGCATGCGCTTCGTCGTTCTTGGCGATCACGATGAGGCCGGAGGTGTCCTTGTCCAGCCGGTGTACGATGCCGGGGCGCAGCTCGCCGCCGATGCCCGACAGATCGCCGATGTGCCACAGCAGCGCGCCTACCAGCGTGCCGTCCGCGTGGCCGGGTGCGGGGTGCACCACCATGCCCTGCGGCTTGTTGATGACGGCCAGCCACTCGTCCTGATACACGATCTCTATGGGTATGTTTTCAGGCACAACCTCCGCTTCGCGCGGCGGTTCGATGGCGACCGTCACCACGTCGCCGGGCTTTAGCTTATCACCCGGTTTTGCAGCTGTGCCATTCACTTTGATCTCGCCCGAAGCAATAGCGCTCTGAATGCGCGACCGCGAAAAATCCGTTGCGGACGTCAGATATTTGTCCAGTCTGTCCGCCGGCACTTCCACCGTCAGTATCTTTTCTTTTTCCATGTCTGTAATTTTACCACCCACGACGCACAATATCAATGAAACGCTTTTACCCAAGTTGCGCTTGCTTTACCAACAGTGACCCTGTTATCATAAGATATATAAAGCAACAACGCAGGGAGACAATGATGGTACCTCAAAAAAAACCCGAATGGCTTAAAAAAAAGGTAAACGCTGAAGCCGTGATGGAAATGGAAGGCATGCTGCGCTCACTCAACCTGCACACGGTATGCGAAGGTGCGAACTGCCCCAACCGCGGCGAATGCTTCAAGAATAAAACAGCCACATTCATGGTGTTGGGCGACGTCTGCACGCGCAACTGCCGTTTCTGTGCGGTGTGCAAGGGGAGCACCACGCCGGTGGACCCGCAGGAACCTGAAAACGTTGCGACGGCGGCACAGCAGCTGGGCCTCGCCCACACCGTCGTTACCAGTGTCACGCGGGACGATCTGCCGGACGGCGGCGCGGAACACTTTGCGCAGTGCATACTTGCGCTCAAGCGCCGCCTGCCACAAAGCACGGTGGAAGTGCTGATCCCCGATTTCCGCGGCAGCCTGGAAGCGCTGCAAACGGTAATCAGTTCGCGCCCGGATATCATCAACCACAACATCGAAACGGTGCCGCGGCTGTACCCTGCCGTGCGCCCGATGGCAATATACGAACGTTCGCTGGAGCTGCTGGCACGCGTCAGGCAGTTGGGCGGCGGCATATACAGCAAAACGGGCATCATGGTGGGCCTCGGCGAAACGACCGCCGAAGTGCTGGCCGTGATGGACGACCTGATTGACATCGGCTGCGACCTGCTCACCATCGGGCAATATCTGCAGCCGTCCCGCGAGCACATCGAAATCGCCGAGTTCATCCATCCGGACCAGTTCGAGGAATACCGCCGCATCGGCCTTGAGAAGGGCTTCAAATACGTTGCCAGCGGTCCGCTGGTGCGCAGCTCCTACAACGCCATTGAGGGCATGCGGGAAATGGAGAAACAGATATGATGTATATCAGGCACAACAGCATGGACGCAAAGTTCAACTTTGCGCTGGAAAAATACGCGATGGACGAGCTTGGCGCCGCAAAGGAATATTTCATGTTTTGGCGCACCACGCCCACGCTGATGACAGGGCGCTACCAAAATACGCTGCGCGAGATCAACATGCCGTTTGCGAAGCAGCACAACATCGACATCGTCCGGCGAATCACCGGGGGCGGCACGATATACACGGACGAAAACGGCTGGCAGTTCTCATTCATCGTGAAGGATCCCGGCCAACGGCGTATTGAGTTTGAAACGTTCACGCAGCCGATACTGGACGCACTGCATTCCATTGGGGTGCACGCGGAGAAAAGCGGACGCAACGACCTTGTGATCGGCGGGCGCAAGTTCTCAGGCAACGCGCAGTATCTGCGCAAGAACGTGGTATTGCACCACGGCTCACTGCTGTTCGACACCAACCTCGAAAACCTGGTGCGTGCACTCAATGTGGCCGATGAGAAGATCATATCCAAGGGCATCCAGTCGGTACGCCAGCGGGTCACCAACATTGCCGAACACCTCAGTAACCCGATGACCAGCCTTGAGTTCCGCGATGTCATGCTCTCGTTCCTGCTGCGCGGCATGGATACATACGAACTGACACCGCAGGATATTGCCCGCGTCAACGAGATCAAGCAGGCTCAGTTCGCCTCATGGGCGTGGAACTTTGGCAGGGAACCCGCGTTCAACATCACCAAGGAAGCGCGCTTTGCAGGCGGCAAGCTTACCGTGCAGTCGTTCGTGGACGGCGGTATCATCACGGACATCCATTTCTACGGGGATTTCTTCGCGCAGGACGGGCTGGAGCAGCTGCAGCAGCGGCTCGTTGGCTGCGCCTACCGCGAGGATGCCATCCGCGCGGCGCTCATCGCCGAAGCGGCGGGCGATCTGCTGTTCGGGATCACCGCGGAAGAGATTTTATGCTGTATCATTTAATTCTTCTGATAAAAATACTCTTTTTCCTTTTTAAAAAGGAGCAAAAAAACAGGAGATGCTTGGCATTTCCTGTTTTTGAATCTATTTTTCTTTATTTGGCTTTTAACGAGCCGGCTCGTTCATTTGTCAGAGCTGTCCGTCCTTCCTGTCTTATCATCGCTTTCCGGGTCTTTTTCAGAAGCTGTCTCATCACAACTCTCCGTCCCATCACCAGTTTCTGATTCAACTGCCGCATCCTCTGCCTTCTGTTTGGGTTTGTCTTTGTGGATGAACAGTATATAGATGCCCAGCATGATGGAACCGATTACGAGGCACGCATCCGCCACGTTGAAAATCCACTTCCAGAAATCGAACATGCGAAAGTCGAAAAAGTCGCGTACGTATCCGTATATGATCCGGTCGATCAGGTTGCCCAGCGCACCGGCATATGCAAGCGAGATGGCCACTTTGAGAAAGCGGGTATGTTTTTTGCGGTATTTAATCATCAGCCACGTGGCTGCTCCCACAACGATCACCGTAATCACGATGAAGAACCACTGGAACCCCTGCAGCATACCGAAGGACGCACCCTGATTCTGTACAAAGGTCAGGTTGAACACGCCGGGTATCACCTCTATGGTGTCCCCAGGACCGGCGAACATGGGCACCAGCAGAAACTTACTCAGTTGGTCTGCCAGTATCGCCAGTATAATGATGATGATTTGAAGCATTTGCCCTCCTAAAGCAGGTTTTCCTTGCCCTCCGCCAGTCTCTTGATGTTCATCCGGTGCGAGTAAAAAACAAGTATCATCAGTATGATACACGTGAGGTGGCTCGCGATATCGCCCCAGAAGAAAAGGAACGACGCCACGACGACGAGCGCTGTTCCCACCAGCGAGCCGATGGACATCGTGCGCGTCAGCGCGATGATGATAACGCATACCAACAGCACAACAGCGGTATGCAGCGGCATCATCACCAGAAACACGCCGAGACTTGTCGCTACGCCTTTTCCGCCGCGAAACTTCAGAAACACGGGCAATATATGGCCCAGCACCGCGGCCAGCCCGCCCACGCAAACACCGATGGGTACGCCCGCCTGCGGAATCATGCCGAATACTGTTACGCCGCTGCTTATCGCTTCAGGCAGCAGCCACCATCCGATCAGCGCCGATACGACGCCCTTTGCCACGTCACCCGCGAAAGTGAACAGGCCGATTCCCCATCCGTAAGTGCGGATGGCGTTGGCTGTGCCCACGTTGCCGCTGCCCGAATCACGGATATCCTTGCCCTTAAACAACTTTCCGGCGATATATCCGAATGAAATGCAGCCCATAAGATAACCAATCACGACGGTCAAAATATATTTCCAGACCATACCGAAGACTCCCTTGCCTCACTCGTTTTTGTTTCGGGCGGACAGCTTGATGGGCGTGCCCGTAAAATCAAAAGTTTTCCTTAAGTAATTCTCTAGGTAGCGCATATATGAAAAATGTATCAGCCGCGAATCGTTGACGAAAAGAACGATATGCGGCGGCGATTCTGTAACCTGTGCCGCGTAATAGATCTTGAGACGGCGGCCCTTGTCAGATGGCGGCTCCACCATTGCAATAGCCTCGGATATGCATTCGTTGAGCACTCCCGTCGTGATGCGGCGGCGGCTGTTCGCACGAGCATCCAGCAGCGCGTCCAGCAGCTTGGAAAGGCGAAGTCCCGTCTGCGCGGATATCGTCACCATTTGCGCATAGCTCATAAACGCCAGTGCCGACGCGATCTCTTTATTGTATTTGTTGACGGTGTGCGTATCCTTCTCGATTGCATCCCACTTGTTAACGGCGATCACGCAGGGTTTGCCCTCTTCGTGTACAAAGCCCGCCACCTTCACGTCCTGCTCGGCGATGCCCTGCGTTGCGTCCACCATCACCACCACGACGTCTGCCCGCCGTACCGCGGCAAACGCGCGTATCACGCTGTAGCGCTCGATGGATTTGTCTTCAATGCGCGCTTTTTTGCGTATACCTGCAGTGTCGATCAGCATATAACGCTGGCCGTCACGCTCGAACGGTACATCAATGGCGTCCCGCGTGGTGCCGGCGATGTCGGACACGATGGTGCGTTGTTCGCCGATGAGTGCGTTGACCAGTGACGACTTGCCCACGTTGGGCCGTCCGACGACGGCAATCTTCACCGCAGTGTCCTCATCAGCCTCCGCGTCCGTCTTACCCATGCCCTCAATCACAGCATCCAGCAGGTCTCCCAGACCCAGCCCCTGCGCGGCGGATATCGCGAACAGGCTGTCGGTGCCCAGCGCGTAGAAGTCGTACATCGCCTGCTCGTCCTTCTGCGAATCCGCCTTGTTGACGACGGTGATGACAGGCTTTTTGCTGCGGCGCAGCATATCGGCGATCTCCTGATCGGCGCTCACCAACCCCTGCTTTGCGTCCACAAAGAACAATATCACATCCGCGATGTCCACCGCCAGCTCAGCCTGTACGCGCATCTGCGACAGTATGATGTCCGACGCGTCCGGGTCGATGCCGCCCGTATCGATCAGCGTGAATTCGCGCCCCAGCCATTCCGCGTCGGCATAAATACGGTCCCGCGTCACGCCCGGCGTATCCTCCACGATGGATATACGCCGTCCTGCTATTCGGTTGAAAAACGTAGATTTGCCCACATTGGGCCGCCCTACGATTGCGACAAAAGGTTTAGCCATTCTTCTCCTTCAATGTATGCCCCGCCATATTATCCACCAGCTCATACGCGTCCGCGCACGGCATCACCGGTACGCCCAGCGCTGCTTCCAGCTGCGCCAGCGTCATATCGTCCAAAAACACATCGTCTTCGCGCAGCGCCGCTGCGGGAATGATGAGCCTCTCACCCAGAGGCTTGTCCTGAAGCACGCGCATAAAGTCGCGTCCGCCCAGCAGACCCGCCACTGTCACGCCGCCACCAAAGGTCTGATTGTCCACACCATAGACAGCGGCCTTCACGCCCAGCATTTCGGCCGCTTTCGCGGCAATATCCTCTATAAAGGGCAGTATGTCTACGCCCGTTGCAATGCTGACCTCTCGTATTGTACCCGGTTCTGCCGATCCCAGCGCTTCCGCAGCCTCGTCCATGAGCTTGGCAATCAGGCCCACGCCGTTCTCGATCTGGCAGAAATCCTCATACGCATCAACCGGCGGCAGCGGCAGCCCTGCTTTCAGGTAATACTCGTCCGCTGCAAACACGAAGCGGGACCCGCTACTATTTAAACATTCTTTCTGCCATTTTTCAACCTCTTTGATGGTACGCAGCGCCATATCTTTGGAGACCGGCATGAGCGGCGTTAAGCCGTCGCGGTGTCCCGTGAGGCCCACCGGCACCACCGCCAGCGACATCGCCGCCGGATGCATCCCGCGCAGAAAGCGGAACGTCTCCTCCAGCTTCTCGCCGTCGTTATAACCGGGGCAGACCACGGCCTGTGCATGAAAGCGCATGCCACGCGCGGCCATTTTTTTAAGCATGGGCTTAATCGCCAGCCCCTGCATGTTTTTCAGCATGCGGCGGCGCAGCTCTTCGTCCACCGTATGCACGGAGACATACAGCGGTGACGCCTTGCGGCGCAGTATGCGCGCGAATTCCTCACGGCTGATGTCGGACAGTGTCACATAGTTGCCGAACACCAGTGAATACCGCCAGTCCTCATCCTTCAAGTACAGGCTTTTTCGCATGCCCTTTGGCAGCTGTTCCACAAAGCAGAATATACACCGGTTGCCGCAGATGCGTTTTTTCCCCATCAGCGGCTGTGTGAACTGCAGTCCGATATCCTCGTCAGTTTCCTTGACGATACGGATAGTCATTGGTTTGTCTTTCCTCATCACGCGAACGCGCAGCTTCTCCATCGCGCTAAAATACACGTAGTCGATGTAATCGATCAACGCTTCGCCGTTCACGGATATAATCTTATCTCCGGGAAGAATGCCGGCACGCTCCGCCGCACTGCCGGATGCTGCAGTCTCTACCTCAAACAACAAGTGATCCTCCCTGTCAGTTCGGGGTATTATATCAATTTGCAGCTGAAAAGAAAAGGCAAATGCGATGAAATACAATAATTGTTCACACTATCGTTCCGCCGCTGCATAAATCCGATGCTGCCATCAATAAGCCAATGATCTATTCATACGCGGGCTTCAGGCGGTGCGTTCTTGAATCCGGCGGCGTGCCTGCCCCGCGGACGACGTACTGAAAGAAACGCTGCGAACAGGCAAACAGCAAACGACAGCGTTGCCATCGCGCGCACATCAAACAGAATGACTGTTCTTGCAGAGTCTGACAGAAGCGCCATGACGGAATCTCCAATGCCGTACAGTCCGGCCAGTACGGGCGCATGTTCAGGCGCGCGCCGCCCAAAGCACAGCACCGCTACCGCCGATACAGTTAGCCCCAGGACCGGGGTCAGATAAGGCAGCGTCAGTGTATTGGACACAAAGAAAGATGTCACGGAGAGCAGCACGGTGATGGCGGAAGCCAGAAAAAAGCGGTATCCGTAACCGCCCGACAGCGCAATGTAAACAGCCGGCGCAATACAAAGAAAAGCCCCGGTAAGGCTGAACGAAATCCAAGGGGAAAAGCGGACTTCAGGCACCAATGACAGCACCAGCCCGATGATAAAGTACATCACAAAGTGGATGCCGCGGATGCCGGCGGCCGCCACAGCTTTCCTCAGGCTGCCCGTCAGATACAGAACCGGCAGACCGATGAGCACTATCAAAGAGATGTCCATATAAAACGCCACCCAATTCCAAGCTAGTTACCATTAGCTTGACCCGCAGACGGCGCTTTTATCAAACCAGTTAGTCGAGATCCATTTTTTTGCCGGTCGCGTTGAAAACGATGGACTCGCAGACATTGGTGATATGGTCGCCCACGCGCTCCAGATACCGCGCGATGAGCACGAAAGACATCATCTGATTGATGTGCCGGGGGCTTTCCATGACATATGTCAGCAGCTCGCGGTAAATCTGCTTAAACAGCGAATCCAGATCGTTGTCGCGTTTGGCTGTCTCAATGGCCAGCTCCGGATCGTTGTTGGCGAAGGCACGCACGCTCATATTCAGCATCTCGCACGCGATGCTCGTCATGCGCGGCAGGTCGATCAGCGGCTTGATATATTCTTCATTCTTCAAGCGAATAGCCGTTTTGGCGACGCCCACACCGTAGTCAGCGATTCGTTCAAGGTCGGTGCTCATTTTGATGGCAGCGAAAATAACGCGCAGATCTCCCGCCAGAGGCTGCTGCGTCGCGATCAGCATGATGCATTTTTCCTCAATCAATTCCTGAAGGTCGTCGATCTCATCGTCGCCGTCGATGACACGCTGCGCTTTTTCATAGTCTCGCGCCACCAGCGCCTGCATTGCGGCCGCCAGCACATCCTCCACCAGCGAGCCCATGCGGATGATCTCATGTTTGAGCTCGCTGAGCTGATGATCATATTCCATCCGTGTGGTCATGGTCTTAATCTCCTTTTCGTAATCTCCATTGAATCTGCGCGTAACGGGGTTTCATGCTTATCAGCCAAAGCGGCCGGTGATATAGTCTTCGGTTCGTTTGTCCTGCGGCAGCTGGAAGATTTGCGTCGTTTGCCCCGCTTCAATCATGTCACCCAGCAGGAAGAATGCCGTTTTGTCAGACACGCGCGCGGCCTGCTGCATGTTGTGCGTCACGATGATGATCGTGTAGTCGTTTTTCAGTTCGGCGATCAGTTCCTCGATCTTGCCGGTGGATATCGGGTCCAGCGCTGACGTCGGTTCGTCCATCAGCACGACGGACGGCTCTACCGCCAGCACGCGCGCGATACACAGGCGCTGCTGCTGGCCACCCGAAATGCCCAGTGCCGACTGGTGCAGACGATCCTTCACCTCGTCCCACAACGCTGCGCGCTTGAGACTGCGCTCCACGATGATCTCCAGCTTCTTTTTGTCCCGTACGCCGTGGACGCGCGGCCCGTAAGCGACGTTGTCGAATATCGACATTTCGAACGGGTTGGGCTTCTGGAACACCATGCCCACTTCCTTGCGCAGATACGCCACGTCGACGTCGCCCTTATAGATATCAGTGTCGTCTATCAGTATATCACCCGTCACACGGCAGCCGGGTATCAGATCGTTCATACGGTTGATGCACTTTAGGAACGTGGACTGGCCGCAGCCGGACGGGCCGATGAGCGCCGTCACGCGGTTTTCCTCAATGTCCATGTTTATCTTCTTCAGCGCCTGAAAGCTGCCATAATACAGATCAAGATCCTTGACCGCTACTTTGACGTTGTTCGTTCCCAGTTGTGCAGAAGATGCCACTGCGAATGCGTTCATTATCTTTGCTCCTTATATCGGTTGATCCGGCTGCCAAATGCCCCCGCGATCAGATTCAGTATCAGCACGATGACGATCAGTACGGTGGCCGTGGCGTAGGCCTTACCCACTGAGAGTCCTTCCTTCGCCAGCGTGTACAGATGCAGCGACAGTGTTCTTGCGGAGTCCATCAAGGACGTTGCAATTTTTGTTCCGCTGCCCAGCGTAAAGAACAGCGCCGCCGTTTCACCTACAATGCGGCCCATGCCAAGTATCACGCCATTGATAATGCCCGGTGACGCCGCCGGAATCACCACCTTGTACATCGTCTGCCACTTGGTCGCGCCCATCGCGAGTGATCCTTCCTTATAGCCCAGCGGTACGGTCAGCAACGCCTCCTCCGAGGTGCGGATCAGCGTGGGCAGTATAATCACCGCCACCGTGGCCGAGCCGTTTAGCAGCGACCAGTTCCATCCCAGCATCCGCCCGAAGAACATGAACCCGAATAAGCCAAATATAATGGACGGAATGCCCGCGAGGTTGGTGGTGAAAAACCGTATGATCTTGATCAGCACACCCTGCCGCGCGTATTCCGTCATATAGATCGCCGCCAGTATGGACAGCGGAGCGGCGAACAGCAGCCCGAGGCCCACCAGATAAAGCGTGTTGACCATCATCGGGAGTATGCCGCCTTCGCGGCCTGCGTCCTTCACGCCCTGCGATAAAAACTCCCAGCTCAGCTCCTTATAGCCGTTGACAAATATGAAGCCGATGATGGTAACGAGAACAAGCACCGCCAGCGCTGCCGCCGCATATATCAGCGAGTAAGCCATCCGCTGACGCCTTTTCTGCCTGGCGCGGTTAGTCAATATCCATTCCTTCGTGCACCATTTTTCCATGCCGCCGTTTTCCATCATACCCTCACCTTCTGTCTGCTTAGCATTATGACCGCCGCGTTGATGATCATCACGAACACAAACAGCACGATAGCCGTGGCAAAAAGTGCGTGATAATGGTCGGAGCCGGTGGACACATACGCCATCTCGATGACGACGTTGACCGTCAGCGTACGCACCGGTTGGAACAACGATGTCGGGATGATGGGCGAATTACCCGCCACCAGTATCACTGCCATCGTCTCACCCACGGCACGCCCGATGCCCAGTATGATGCCCGCAAGGATACCGGATTTTGCGGTGGGCAGGCTAACCTTCTTGATCGTCTGCCAGTTGGAAGCCCCCAAGGCCAGCGAGCCGTCCTTGTATGCGGAGGGAACCATGCGCAGCGACACCTCAGCGATGCTGATAATCGTCGGCAGTATCATGATAGCCAGTATCAGCCCGGCCGCCAGCACCGAATAACCCGGCCCCAGCTTAAAGCCGCGAATCAGTGGCACCAGCACCGCCATGCCGAAGAAGCCGTAGACGATAGACGGTATGCCCGCGAGTATCTCGATGCACTTTCGCAGAATTTTGGAGAGCCGCTTCGGTGCAATCTCCGCCAGAAATATCGCGCATCCCAGCCCGATCGGTATTCCGATAATCAGGGCGATGATCGTCGTATAAAGGGAACCCACAATCATCGGCAATATGCCAAATACGCCTTTCGTCGGCTGCCACGTCGTTCCGGATATAAAATCCCAGACGTTCACCGAGGAAAACACCGGCAGCCCTTCGGCGAATATCAGGTAAGTGATCAGCAGCACCGCCGCCACCGATACCAGTGCACAGACGAGCATCAACGACTCTATCGATTTTTCGCCAATTCTTAATTTTTTGCTTTTCATGCTTCCACCTTTTTGTCCTGCTTCAACACGACTATTATTGTATCTGACTCAAGTCAAGTTCACGTCCACGTCGCGTTAAGACTTTGTAAAGATTGTGTTAAGACGCCCTTTTGTGTGCTGAAATGCAAAAACAAAAGTTCGGACAGCCGCAACGCGTGCAGCTGTCCGAACCAAGTCTAAATTTAACGATTTTTTCAGCTTACGGCATAACGTAGCCTTTGCTCACTATATAGTCCTCCGCTTCCTGATTCGCGACACAGTATTCAAAGAACTTTGCCACTTCGCCGGTCGGGTCTCCCATCGTGAGCAAGTTGAAAGGTCTCATGTACTTGTAAGTGCCGTTAACCATATTGTCGATCGTCGCATCCACGCCGTCGATCTTCAGGGCAGTAACGCCTTCATATTCCTCAACAACACCGAGTGAAATGTATCCGATACCCATCGCATCGCCCTGCACCGCGCTGGCGACCGCGCCGGTGGAATCAAACACGCTTGCGCAGATCGTCTCGTCGATGATGATTTCTTCGCCCGCGTCATCTTTGCCCAGGAACAGCTCCTGGAAAGCGCCTCTGGTGCCCGAAGCTGCGTCTCTGGTGTAGAGGTTGATTTTGCCGGCGGGGCCGCCCACTTCGGACCAATCGGTGATTTCGCCGAGGTAGATGGCCTTGACCTGATCCTTCGTCAGCTCAGCCACCGTGTTGGCCGAGTTCACAACCACCGCCACGCCATCCAGGCAAAGCAGAGTGGTCTTCATGTCCGGGTTTGCAGACTGTTCATCATCTTTCACATTTCTGGAAGCCATACCGAAATCAACAGTGCCTTCCGCAGTGGAAGTCACGCCCACACCGGAGCCGCCCTGTTCCACGGTAATCTCAACATTGGGGTTTGCCGCTACGTAGAGCTCAACCAGCGCTTCCATTACAGGAGCCACCGATGTGGAACCCGCAGTAATGAGGGAAACAGGCTCAGCCGAGGCTTCCGTCGCCGGGGCTTCCGTCGCCGGGGCTTCTGTCGCTGGGGCTTCCGTCGCCGGGGCTTTCGTCGCCGCCGGAGTTTCAGCAGCGGGTGTTCCACAGCCTACAAGCGCTGTTACCATCGCTATCACAAGTATTGCAACTAAACCGATCTTTTTCATTATATCCTCCTTGATTTGTTTGAAAATCTGGGACGAGTATATCAGCGCTTTGTAAAAGACGGATAAACGCTGTGTAAAGCCCGTGTAAAATTAAGGCGCGAGAATTGGATTTTTTGTGTACATGATAACAGAATTGTGTATCAACAAAATACTTCACAATCCGTATTTCCTGCGCAATAACGCCGATTTTGCCTTATTGCACCGTACGATGGCGTATTTTAGGCGTAAAGAAAAAGCCCGCTTTCGCAGGCTTTCTTGGGTTTAGATTCCAATGTAGTCATTATCAGTACAACGGTCTTTTTGCGCACAGCTCCAGCACACGGGCCTTCACGGCCTCCACGGCATCTTCGCCCTTGTGCACGATGTCGGAAATCAGCGTTCCGATCACCTGCATATCGGCCTCATCCATGCCGCGCGACGTCGTCGCCGGCGTTCCCAAGCGGATGCCGCTGGTGATGAATGGGCTGCGGGTGTCGAACGGTATCGCATTCTTGTTGACAGTGATGTTCGCGCGCCCCAGCATCGCCTCCAGATCCTTGCCGGTGATGCCCTTATCCGTCAGATCCACCAGCATCAGGTGGTTGTCCGTGCCGCCCGACACCAGGCGTATGCCGCATTCCATCAGGCTCTTCGCAAGAGCCGCTGCATTGGAAACAATCCGTTTCTGATAATCCTTGAAGCCTTCCTGAAACGCTTCCTCAAAGCACACAGCTTTCGCCGCAATCACGTGCATCAACGGGCCGCCCTGCGTGCCCGGGAATATCGCCTTGTTGACGGCCGCACCGTACTGCTCCTTGCACAGTATCAGGCCGCCGCGCGGGCCGCGCAGCGTTTTGTGCGTCGTGGTGGTTACAAAGTCGGCCCACGGCACGGGACTTTCATGCTCACCCGCCGCTACGAGGCCGGCAATGTGCGCCATGTCCACCATCAGCAACGCGCCCACTTCGTCCGCGATCTCACGGAACACCTTAAAGTCAATTTTACGTGGATAAGCGCTCGCACCAGCCACGATCATCTTAGGTCTGTGCTCCTGTGCCAAAGTGCGCAGAGCGTCATAATCGATCTGCTCCGTTTCCGGGTTTACGCCGTACGGTACGATCTTGAAATATTTACCCGAGATGTTGACAGGGCTGCCATGTGTGAGATGCCCGCCATGAGCCAGGCTCATGCCAAGTATCGTGTCGCCTGGTTCCAGCATCGCAAAGTATACAGCGGTGTTGGCCTGCGCACCCGAGTGCGGCTGCACGTTGGCAAACTCCGCTCCAAACAGCTTCTTGGCCCGCTCGATCGCCAGCGTCTCCACCACGTCCACATACTCGCAGCCGCCATAGTAGCGCTTGCCCGGATAACCTTCCGCGTATTTGTTGGTGAGATGAGACCCCATCGCGTTCATCACTGCTTCGGAAACAAAGTTCTCCGACGCGATCAGCTCTATGTTCTGCTGCTGGCGTTTCAGTTCATCCATCATCGCGGCATATACCGCCTCATCCACTGCCTTCACTCTCGAAAAATCAAGCATTGTGTTATACCCCTATTCTTTTACATTCATGCAGGCCTGACGGGCCGCCTTCTGTTCAGCGGTCTTTTTGGACCTGCCCTTGCCCTGAGATATCTCTTCGCCGGCGATATAAAGTTTGACGTAAAACACTTTATCGTGCGGCGGTCCTTCTTCTTTAAAAACAGTATAGCGTATATCGCTGATGCCCTTTTTGTGGTAGTGCTCCTGCAGCTGCGTTTTATAGTCCCGCACGCCGCCGCCCGATAGTACATTGTCAAAGCTTCCTTCCATCAGCCGCATCACCACACCGTGAGCTGCGTCAAAACCGCCGTCCACGTACACCGCCCCGATCAGTGCTTCCACAGCGTCTGCCAGTATCGACGGCTTGTCCGCACCGCCCGAGTTGCGCTCGCCACGACCCAGTATCAGATAATCGCTGACGCCAAGCTCGCGCGCGAGCTTCACCAGCGCACTCTCGTTGACCAGTGCCGCACGGCTTTTGGTCATCTCACCTTCGGTATAGTCCGGCTTCTCAAAAAAAAGATGCTCACTGACGGTCAGCTCCAAGACGGCGTCACCTAAAAACTCAAGGCGTTCATAGCTCTCACCGGCGTCCGCGGAGGAGTGCACAAATGCACGTTCCAATAACCGCTTGTCCGTAAACGAATAACCTATACTGTTTTCCAGAAGGGACAAATCTGCCTGAGACATTTATTCCACCATAGCAAAGCAATACCCGGAGCAGCCAATTACTCCGGGCAAAAAGGCTTAATGCTTATTAAAATCCGCCGACGTTTTTTTCAATATAGGATACAACATCCTTGACAGTAACAACCTTGGGCAGTTCCTCATCCGGAATATCAAGGTCAAACTCTTGCTCTAAGTCCATGATAAGCTCCACGATAGCGAGAGAATCGGCTTTTAAGTCCTCGACAAGATCAGACTCCAGCGTGATGCTCTCTTCGTCAATTTCCAGCTGATCGGACAAGATTTTCCTTACCTTTTCAAATACCATTGCGAGCCTCCTGTAAACTTTAATTAATCGCTCAAAGAAAATTTTGATATCTCTTGTTTTATCACACCCACAACATCGGCTTTTATGAAACCTGCTGCCTGACGCAGGGTGCTTTTTATCGCCTTGGCGTTAGAAGAACCATGCGCCTTGATGACGCCGCCGTTTACGCCCAGCATCAGTGCGCCGCCGTATTCGGTATAGTCCATCTTCTTTTTGAAGCTGCGGAATGCGGGCATCGAGAGCGCCGCTCCCAGCTTGGCCGAAAAGGTACTGCTGAGTTCATCCTTCAGCATGCCCATCAGCACGCCCGCCATGCCCTCCATGAACTTTAAGATCACGTTCCCGGTAAACCCGTCCGTCACAATCACGTCAAAGTCTCCCGAAACCAGATCACGCCCTTCGGCATTACCCTTGAAGTTGACTGGCATCTCTTCGATAAGCTTGTAAGCCGCCTTGGTCAGCTCCGTGCCCTTCTCAGCTTCTGCGCCGTTGTTCACCAGCCCGACCCGGGGAGAGTCAATACCTTCCATCCGCTGCATGTAAATACTACCCATCAGCGCAAACTGAGCCAGAAACGATGGGCGGCATTCTGCATTCGCCCCGCAGTCGATCAGCAGCACCTTACCCTTGCGCGTGGGCAGCAACGGCGCCAGCGCGGGCCGTTTCACGTTCGGCAACCTTTTTACGATCAGCGTGGCCCCTGCAATCGTTGCGCCGGTGGAACCCGCCGTGATGAAAGCGCCCGCCTCACCGGCCTGCAGCAACCGAAGACCCTTCACCAACGATGAATCCTTTTTGTGACGGATCGCCTCAACGGGCGATTCTGCCATGTCTATAACTTCTGTTGCGTCAACAATATTTATGCGCGCGGCATCGTAATTGTATTTTGTCAGTTCCGCTTCAATCACGTCGCGCCGGCCGGTGAGTATCAGCTCCAGTTCCGGGCTTTCCGACAACGCCTGCACACATCCGTCCACGATAGCGTGCGGCGCATTGTCCCCACCCATGGCGTCAACAATGATTTTCAATACGGCTCCCTCGCTTTAGTTCATTTATATATGGGTAGTATATAAAAAATACAATGCCAATGCAACAATTTTTCTTGACGGGTCTTTCACAAATAAGCAGGCTGAACCAAACTGTAAATGTATGCAGTGTGCATACATGAATTGTATGGCGCCTTGTCTCAAAACACAAAAAGAGCGCCCTTGTTCAGGCGCCCCTGATTGACATATCGATCTAGCGCGCTTTTTCCGTTTTTTCGGTATTCAGCACATGTCTGCCGTTGTAGTAACCGCATGTCGGGCAAACCCGGTGAGTCAGCTTCATCGCATGGCACTGCGGGCACTCCGCGATGCCGGGCGCCTCCAGCTTAAAGTTCGCCGACCGCCTCGAATTTCCGCGCTGTTTGGATGTCCGCCTTTTTGGTACCGCCATCTATTTACACCTCCTCATCTATCGCTATCACTCTTGGCAAAAAAGCTTAGGTCTTTCCGCCAGTTTTCCAGCTTTTCCTCTCTTACACTCGAAACCACGCAAAGCCGTAAGGTATTGGCTCGCGGGCCAAGCCCGTATTGCGCATGAATTTTATTTTTTATCAACAGATAACCTATTCAATTCCGCCAACGGGCTTAAAATTTCTGTCTGAGAAGCGCAACTGCACTTTTCTTGGTTTAAGTCCGCACCGCACTGGCTGCAAAGCCCTTTGCAGTCCTCATGGCAAAGCAGCTTTGTGGGCAGATTCACCACCACATTGTCTTCCAGCATTGCGCTAAGGTCGATGGTCTCGTCCTGATACGCGTATACGCCTTCTTCCGGCTGCTTTTTATAATACTCGGCAAATCTAAAGCCGATCGTATACGTAAAATCTGCAAGGCATCTGGCACAGGTAACCGGGGTTTTCGCTTCAAAGCGCCCCATCACAATGATGCCTTCGCCGTCATACCGCCAGTCCGCCGTCACATGGACGCCGTTCGGAAAGTCATACCGTTCGCCCAGGAACTCGATCCCCGGAAACGCACCGTCGTATTCCGCCGTAAACTCTTCGCCCGTGTTGCGAACCGCGTCTGCAATGTCGATTATCATCTCAAACCTGCTTTCCGGGCATTCGTCAACGAGTTAGATTATATTTTAACCGCAGGCTTTTTGTCAACTCTTTTTTGGTATTCATACTGATGCTAAAATAACGTTCTCTTTCTTTCCATGACCTCATTAAGCCGCTCCAGATACATGCGCAGATCCTTGATATTCGCTGCACGCTCAATACGCGCTTCATCAGGAAAAATTCTCTTGGAAATCGCGCCCGCGCCGAAAGCCAGCACATCACATAATTCTTCCATATTGTCGATGTTGTACAGGCACGCTTTGCCGGGCAGCATATAGCCCGCATTCTCCTGGCTGCCCTTCATGTACTTTTGCCTGTACATATAGTACGCACGGTAACCCGCCTCCGTCAGCATCCGCTGCGCCCGCTCCACCGCCTCAGCCGTCTCCGCGTCGGTGGGCAGCGCGTCCATGTTGGCTGCCGCGAAAGCCGAGGCCCGCTTGACGGCCAGCGTATGCACCGTGATGTTGGCGGGGTTCAGCGCAATGATGGGGCGCAGCGTCTCCGCCAGCCGATCTGCATCCTCACCCGGCAGCCCCGCGATCACATCCACGTTGATATCGAATCCGAACTCTGCAGCAAGTTGATACGCATCCATAAACTCCTGTGCCGTATGCCGCCGCCCGATGCGCGCCAGCGTCTCGTCACACAGCGTCTGCGCGTTCACACTGATACGGCCTGCGCCGCTGTCCCGGATGATATTCAGCTTTTCCGGCGCAATCGTGTCCGGACGCCCCGCCTCCACCGTGAACTCGTCTGCGCCCTGAACGAGCTGCGCCGCACGGCTCAGCACCGTTTTCAGGTTGTCCGCCGACAGCGCTGTTGGCGTGCCGCCCCCCACATACAGCGCGCGCACACGCCTCCCGCCAATCAGCCGCTCCGCGTCCATAAGTTCCGTCATCAGCGCGTCCACGTACTTGTCCTCCGCGCCCTTGAACACGTCCGGCGTGGATGACGCGAACGAGCAATACGCGCACCTTGTGACACAAAAGGGTATACCGATGTATATGTCCAGCTCGTCCTGACCGGGGTCAAGCCCGGCCTGAACCGCCAATATGCCCTTCGCGAAATCGTATTTGCCGGAAGAGACATCGAACTCGTCCAGCAGCAGCCGCTTTGCACCCTCCCGGCCGAGCAGTGCCTCACTGTCTCGCAGCAGCCGTGTCGGGCGTACCCCTGTCAGTGAACCCCACGGCATCGCTGTTCCAAAATGTAAAAAAAGCGCCCGGTAGACGCTGATCTTTGCGGCCCGTTTGGCCACACGCTTGCGCTCCAGTTCGCCCTGCGGCACGGGGCAGGCATACGTGTTTTCCGACACCGCAGTCCCGTCTCGAAACAGCCGCGCCCGGCTGGTGAAAGCGCCGCTCACTTCCGCGAATTCATGGATGACGCTGTAGCCCTCGTCCATCGGCTCAGGCTCCGCTAGCGGCTCAATGCGCCGTGTGCCGATATAAAGGCGCAGCTCCTCACAGATGTCGCCAAAGAACTGCGGCGTCCCGGTATACAGCGCCGTCATTGCGCCAGATACGGGTTGCTCTTGTACTCCGCCTTGAGCGTCGTCTTGATGCCGTGCCCCGTATAAACGGTATAATCTTTCTGCAACCCACCCATCACCGTGTGCAGCGAATGGTAATACTCTTTCGCGTCGCTGCCCGGAAAATCGGTGCGCCCGCAGTACATATAGAACAGTGTATCGCCCGAAAAAAGCGCGTCGCCCGTAATGTAGCACACGCTGCCGCCTGAATGCCCCGGCGTGTGCAGCACCTGCACCGGCAGTTCCGCCGCCATGATGGTCTCTCCGCCTTTCAGCACAATGTCAGCGTCCACAGGCTCCACCTTGACGCCCGCTACCGCAGCCAAACAGTCCGCGTTGCTGGCCAGCATCGAAAGGTCGCGCTCGTGCACACACAGCTTCGCGCCCGTATGCTTTTTCAGCGCTGCCGCCGCGCCGATATGGTCGAAATGCCCGTGTGTTAGCAGAATGTGCGTCACCTCGGTAATGCCCTCATATTCCAATCGAGCCCGGATCTTTTCAAAATCCGCCCCCGGATCAATCACAAACGCCTTATTAGAGCACTCCTTGAAAACGATAAACGCGTTTGCCTGCATCATGCCCGTCGCCACCTGTACGACCTTCACGCCCGTCCTCCTAATTGCTTTTCCTCGAGTCCATCGTTATTGTCACCGGTCCGTCGTTGACAAGCGAAACCTCCATGTGTGCACCGAAAATGCCCGTCTGAACCTCAAGCCCCATCTGGCGCCAACACGCCACGCAGTCGTTATAGATCGCCTGCGCGATGTCGGGTGCCGCTGCGCGCATAAAATCCGGGCGATTGCCGCGCCGCACGTCGCCCAGCAGCGTGAATTGCGATACCACCAGTAACGCGCCGCCGATGTCCTGCACGCTGTCCGTCATCTTGCCTTCCCGCTCGAATATGCGCAAGGCTGCCGTCTTGCGCACGATATAAGCCATATCCTCCGGCCCGTCGCCCTGCGCCACACCCAGCAGCACCAGCAGCCCCGGTCCGATCTGTCCCACTATATTGCCGTCCACCGTTACCGCCGCCGCAGACACGCGCTGCACCACTGCAATCATTTGTGTATGCGGTAAACGTCCCGTACACCCGCAATGGTTTTCAGATTTTTGATGATATTATCCAGCTGCGAGATATCGGTGATCTCGAAGCCGAACACCATGTTGGCAATACGGTTCTTGCCCATGCGCGCGTTGACCGATGTGATGGAGAAACCCAGGCTGAACAGCTTATTGGACACCTCCGCAATGAGACCGTTACGGTCATCCGCGATCACCTGTATCTCCACGTTGTAGGACGACTTCTCACTGGACGACCATGCCACGTCGATCATCCGTCCGGACTCGAAGTCCTCGGTGGTAACGTTGGGGCAGTCGCAGCGGTGTACAGATACACCGCGGCCACGCGTGATATAGCCCACAATGCTGTCGCCCGGCACCGGGTTGCAGCATTTGGCAAAGCGCACCAGCATGTCGTCATAACCTTTGACGATGATGCCGCTCGCCTCGCCCGGTCTTCGGGACTTCACCTGCGTCACCGGCTGCTCCGGCAGCGTCTTGTTCTCCCGGCGGTATTCTTCGATCAGCTTGTGCAGTATCTGTCCGGTGGCAATGCCGCCATAGCCCACCGCCGCGTAGATATCCTCCGGCGTGGACAGCGTAAACTTTTTGTAGACGTCCTTGAGCCACTCAGGCTTGAACAGCGCCTTGAAGTCGTAACCGCGCCGTTTTGCTTCCTTCTCCAGCATGTCGCGGCCCTTGACGATATTCTCCTCTTTGAGTTCCTTGCGGAACCAGTTGCGTATCTTGCCCTTGGCCTGCGATGTCTTGGCGATCTTCAGCCAGTCACGCGAGGGGCCTTTTGACGCTGACGAGGTGACGATCTCGACAATGTCGCCTGACTTGAGTTCATATGACAGCGTTACCATCTTGCCGTTCACCTTCGCGCCGACGCACTTGTTACCAATCTCGCTGTGGATACCATACGCAAAGTCAAGCGGCGTCGCCCCCTGTATGAACTCCTTCACATCGCCCTTGGGCGTAAACACGTACACCTTGTCGGAGAAAAAGTCCACCTTGAGCGTTTCCATGAACTCGCGCGAGTCCCGCGTGTCCGTCTGCCACTCCAGCATTTCGCGCAGCCAGACAAGCTTCTCGTCCATCTCGCTGCTGCGGGCGATGTCTTCTTTGTAGTTCCAGTGCGCCGCAATGCCGTATTCGGCTGTGGAGTGCATCTCCTGCGTGCGTATCTGCACCTCGAAGGGGCGGCCGTCACGGCCCAGCACCGTGGTGTGGATAGACTGGTACATGTTCTGCTTGGGCACCGCGATATAGTCCTTGAAACGTCCGGGGATGGGCTTCCATACGGTATGCACCGTGCCCAGCACCGCGTAACAGTCGCGCACCGATTTGACGATGATGCGCACTGCAATCAGGTCGTACACTTCATCGAATGTGCGCTGCTTCTTATGAATCTTGTTGTATATGCTGTAGATATGCTTGGGGCGGCCGTCCACGTCGGCGTCCACACGTATCTTCTTAAGATGCTTTTTGATCTCCTCAACGACGCCCAAAATGTATTCCCGGCGCTCGGCGCGCGTTTCGGTCAGTTTGGCCGCGATCTCGTAATACGCCTTCTCGTCGAGATATTTCAGAGCCAGGTCCTCCAGCTCCCACTTGATCGTGTTGATGCCGAGGCGGTGCGCCAGCGGGGCGTATATCTCCAGCGTCTCCTTGGCCTTCTCAATGCGCTTGCCCTCTGCCTGAAACTTGAGCGTGCGCATGTTGTGCAGCCGGTCCGCCAGCTTCACGAGTATCACGCGGATGTCGCTCGCCATGGCAAGAAACATTTTGCGCAGGTATTCGGCCTGATGTTCCTCCTTGGAAGAGAAGTCCACCTTACCCACCTTGGTCACGCCGTCCACCAGCAGTGCGATTTCCGCGCCGAAATCCGCCTGTATCTGTGCCAGCGTCACCATGGTATCCTCCACGATGTCATGGAACAGGCCGGCGATCACGGTGGTCATATCAAGGCCCAGGTCAACGAGTATTCGCGCCACTTCTCCGGGGTGCACGAAGAAGGGTTCACCCGACAGACGCATCTGTCCTTCATGCGCATTATCCGCGAACAAATAAGCCTTTTCAAAAAAGGCGGCGTCCTCGGCGCTGTATCGGCTTTTCACCTCGTCGATCAGCGATTGCGCACTCCGTTGCTTGTCATCCATTGATTAACCCCTCAAAACTTCTATAGCAGGCGCTGTCGCTTAAGTTCCTGCGCGGTCCGCCGCTGCCAATTGCCAGTATTCTATCACTTTTGTCCGTTTCTATCAACTCAAGCTCTGCAAACACACGAAACGCAAACGCGGCCTTGCCCGCATCCAGCCCCAGATTTGCGGCCAGCGCTTGTGCCAGCCGCGGCTTTTTGGCCAATAGCGGCTGCATGCGGCGGTATATGCCCAGCAGCTCATCGCGCTCCGCAAAGGACCGCTGTGCATAATTTCTATAATCTTGCCGCAGCTTCCGGTCGAAAAACGCGGGCGGTGCTGCCACCCCGATGTGGATGATGCGTGAATGCCCCGGTACAGCGCCGCAGGCGATACAGTTCTCCGACGTGAACGATTTTCGATCCCACAGCACCAGCTGCCCGCTTTGAAGCGCCTGCCGCACAGAAGTCAGCGACACCAGCCGGTGCAGCGCCGGTTCGGTACCCGCCGCCAGACACAGCCCAAAACGGCTCACGTTCAGCGCTTCACCCAGCAGCAGTTCAAAGCCAGTTTCCTCCGTCTCCGGCATGCCTTCGGTCATCAGCCGCGTGACCTCGTCAGTCAGAGATGCCGCCAGCCTGAACGCATTGTCGTCTATAAAGCTGCTCATCAGATCATCGTCATATCGCGGGGAAATTTCCCTGGCGATCACCTGCGGACGTCCCGAATAGCTGTCCAGGCCCGCTTCGCATAAGAAATCTGCCCGGCCCGGCACCAGCGCATGCGCATCCGCAAAGCCGAAGCTCATCGCGTCCAGCACCCCGCCTTCCTGCCGCAGCATGAACTTGAGATGGTTCTTGTCACGCCCGACCAGCTTATGCGCGGCCAGCACCGCATCCCGTATGACGATCAGCGGCTGCTCATTGTCCGGTCCGAAGGGCTCCAACCGCCGGAGGTCTTCCACGAACCGCCGCGAGATATCCAAAGACCCCAGCTCCATATCATAAACCTTTTGGGGGACGAACACTGACTCGTCGTAACGCTCTTTGATGTGGGCGCACACGTCCGTGCGCAGTTCGTCAAGTATTTCCGGCTTTATCGTCAGCCCCGCCGCCTGTGCGTGGCCGCCGAATTTTTCGTACCTGTCCGCAAACGCGCTGAGTACCTCGTACATGTTGATGCCGGGAATACTGCGCGCCGAGCCGATCAGGTTCCCTTCCCCGCCGAAAAGCACGCAGGGGCGGTAATACTTCTCTGCAATCTTCGCGGCGGCAATGCCGATCACACCGGAATTCCAGCCCTTATCCGCCAGCAGTATCGCCGCATCGGTCTGGTATCCGCCACGGCTTATCATCCTTTCAGCTCCTTCAAGAATGCTGCAAACATCGCCGCGCCGCCTGTCGTTGAGCGCACACAGCCGCGCCACGCTCTCTTTAAGCTCTGCCGACGGCTTTCGGGCAGTCAGTATCTCAATGGCCGCCTCGGCGGTGTCCATGCGCCCGGCTGCATTGATGCGCGGCCCCAGACCAAAACCGATATTGAACGACGACATATCCGGCAGGCTGATGCCAGCTGCCTGAGCCAGCGCCGCCACCCCAGCCGAGGCGTTTTTACGCAGCTTCTGCAGACCCATATGGGCAATCACCCGGTTCTCCCCCAGCAGCGGTACGATGTCCGTGATGGTGCCGATCGCGGCCAGGTCCACATAGCGCATCGCTTCCGCCAGTGACGACAGCGCATGGATCAGCTTGAACGCCACGCCGCAGCCGGCAAGGTGCGGATACGGGTACGTACTGTCCGGGCGCTTGGCGTTGATGACGTAGGGTGTATCAGGCAGCGTATCTGCACATTCGTGGTGATCGGTGACGATCACGTCCACGCCCAAGCTTTTCGCCAGTGCCGTTTCGGCAACGTTGGTGATGCCGCAGTCCACCGTTATAATCAGCGTACCGCCCGCCGCTGCGATTTGCTCCACCGCGCTCAGCGACAGGCCGTAGCCCTCCTTGTGCCGGTTGGGCGTCTGTATGTCCACACGTGCGCCTTTGCTGCGCAGATGCAGGTACAGCGCACTGCCGCCGCATGTGCCGTCCGCATCGTAGTCGCAAAACACCGTGATCTTCTCCTTAGCCGCCAGCGCTTTTTTAATCCGTTCAACCGCCGCCGCCATATCAGGCAGCAAAAAGGGATCATGCAGCTGTTCGGAACCGGGGTGCAGAAAACGCCTGGCCGCCTCGGCCGTGTCAATGCCGCGCGAACATAGCAGAGCCGCTACAGGCGCAATCAAACCCGTTGCCTCCTGCACCCGCTTCACCGCATCACGGTCGCAAGTGCTCTTTTCTCGCTCGACAAACCTCTGCAAAACGACACCCCTTAACCTCTCCGATAACGACATCGGCAGCTTTCGGAAATCACAAAATAATACTTGAAAAGCCTCTCCCGAGCTATCAGGAAAGGCTTTTAATCAACACAGATTGATGCCCTTGTTTACGCTTTAGCCTTTTGAGGCTTTTTCGGACTGGCATTTTGCTTATGCCGACGGTTTCTCCATTCCACCAGCGACACCCATATTGGGCTCGCAATGAATATCGACGAGTAGGTACCCGAGATCAAACCAACGATAATGGGTAAAGCGAACTCCTTGATGGACGCCACGCCGAATATATAGACGGCTAATATCGTGATCAGCGTCGTCAGCGAAGTGTTGATGGTACGGGGCAGCGTCTCACGTATGCTGTGGTCGGCCACCTCCATGCGCGATACCGACTTGCCGGAGAGCTTCTTGTTGTTCTCGCGAATGCGGTCGAACACCACAATGGTGTCGTTGATCGAGTAACCGACGATCGTCAGACACGCCGCGATAAATGAACTGTTGACGGGGATGCGCGCGATGCACATCACCGCCGTCATGATCAGCACGTCGTGGATGAGCGCCGCCACTGCCGCGACGCCCGAGAAAAGCTCAAACCGTATCCAGATGTAGATCAGCATCAGCACTGATGCGATCAGCACCGACAAAAACGCATTGGCGATGATCTCGCCCGTCGTTGCGCCGCCCACGCTTTCAATCTCGCCGCTCACTGTGTTCGGATAGGTTTCCTTAAGCGACGCGACCAGGTTTTCCCGAAACTGCGCGCCATCCGCGCTGCCTGACAGCTCCTGCATGCGGATGATAGCCTGAGTCTCATCCGAACGGTTGATCTGCGTCGTGGACGGATCAACGCCATTCGCCGTAAGAGCATCGTTGACCACCTGGAGGTCGTATTCCTCACCCATGTCGATGGTGAGAATGCTGCCGCCCGTAAAATCGAGCCCGAGGTTCAAACCGCCGAATATAAGACCGACTATGATACCGGCCAGTACAATCGCGCAGGAGAACATCATGAAATACTTTGTCTTGTTCAGAAACAGCATATTACTCACCTCCTTTCACGGTACTGGGTGCCGGAAGCTTTTTGTTCGTGTACAGCTTAAGGTTTTTAATATTGAATGTGACGGCCAGCTTCATCAGCGCCCTTGTCACAACGATTGCCGTGAACATCGATACCAGTATGCTGATGATCAGCGTATAGCCGAAGCCCTTCACCGTACCGACGCCAAATATCGCGATGACGAACGCCGCGATGATCGTGGTGATGTTGGAATCGATGATGGTGCTCATCGCCTTATGGAAGCCGGAATTCAGAGACGCGCGCAGCGTTTTCCCGGTGGTAAGCTCTTCCTTGAAACGCTCGAATATGATAACGTTGGCGTCCACCGCCATGCCGACGCCAAGGATAATACCCGCGATGCCGGGCAGCGTCAGCTGTATCGCCGGAATTGCGGCCAGCAGGAACAGTATGATAAACATGTATACAGCCAGCGCCAGAACAGCCATGAAGCCGGGCAGCCGGTAGTAAATCAGCATGAACAGGAACAGTATGCAGATGCCGATCATGCCGGCGAACAAGCTGGATGACAGCGCATCCTCGCCCAGCGAAGCACTGATGGTGCGCAGCTCAATCTCTTCAAGGTTAAGCGGCAGAGCGCCTGAGGAGATGCCCACCGCGAGGTTTTCCGCTTCTTCAGCCGAGAAGCCGGAACTGCCTCCTGAAATCTGCGCTTTTCCGCCGTATATCGCGCCGTTTTCAACACCGGCGCTGGATATCAGCTGATCATCCACAAAAATATCGATATTGGAGCGGGCAGCATAGGCCTGCGCCGTCATATCGCCAAACAGCTGGCCGCCTTCAGCGTTGAATTCCAGACTGACCACGATCTCGTTCGGTTGGGTAGCCACCACAGCCTGCGCGGATTTTACCATGTCGCCTGTGATCCAGACCTTGCCGCCGGCGTCCTTGAACTCCAGCTTGGAAGGTTTGCCGATGGCCGCAAACACGGCATTCTGATCCTCTTCTTTATTAGGTATCTCAATACGGATGCGGTCGCTGCCCTGCGCCACCACGGTGGCTTCAGTGTAGCCCTTGGCGTCCAGGCGGTTGCGGAGCACGCCCATCGTCGTCTGGAACTTGGCGGCAAATCCATCGTCAGTCAGGTCTCCCTTGTCTGCCTGATAAACCACATAGCCGCCGCCCGTCAGGTCGAGACCAAGGTTTACCTGCTGATACAATGGATCGACTCTGTAAATGCCGATCTGAAAACCGGTCATGCCAAAGGTCACTGCAGCGCCGAAGACCACAAGTATGATCACCAGCCAGATGATGCTGCGTTTTCTCATATCTTTACCGTATCCTCCTTAGTGGAAAGTTGCATAAAAGCTCTTTCCCAAAACGACGACCCTTCAAAAAGGAAAACCCAAGTGAGCTACAAAAAAAAGGCGTTTCCGGGAAAACTCATTTCATTATATACGCGGTATATGCAATAGTCAACAGCACCCGAATGCCTTTTACCATTTTGCGCATTAGCGTGATATAAACAATTGAAATCGTGCGGCAGCTCCCGCCTGTCTCGCGTTTCTTGTATTACATTCAAATACGCGCCACGCCAGATTCACGGGCCGCCTTCGCTACTGCTTCGGCCACCGCAGGCCCCACGCGCGGATCGAATGGCGCTGGGATGATATAATCTGCGGTCAGCTCATCGTCCCCAATGAGGCCGGCAATCGCGTACGCCGCGGCGATCTTCATCTCGTCGTTGATGTCGCTCGCACGAACATCCAGCGCCCCACGGAAAATACCAGGGAAGGCCAGCACGTTGTTGATCTGGTTGGCAAAGTCGCTGCGGCCCGTGCCCACCACCGCTGCGCCCGCCGCCTTGGCGAGATCGGGCATGATCTCCGGGGTCGGGTTGCTCATCGCAAAGATGAGCGGATTCGGATTCATGCTGCGCACCATATCCGGCGAGACGATGCCCGGCGCGGATACGCCGATAAACACGTCGGCGCCTTTGATTACGTCCTCGAGAGAACCCTTCTTCATTTCGCGGTTGGATATTCTAGCCATCTCCTGCTTAAAAGGGTTCATGCCCTCGCGGCCTTCCCAAACAGCGCCCTTGGTGTCGCACAGTATAACGTTGCGCAAACCCATGCTCATCAGCAGCTTGGTAACGGCCACGCCCGCCGCGCCCGCACCGGAAACCACGCATTCCTGCTCCTCGATTTTGCGTCCCGTCAGCTTCATCGCATTGATCATGGCAGCAGCGGTCACCACCGCGGTGCCGTGCTGGTCGTCGTGGAAGATCGGGATGTCGCAGCACTCTTTAAGCTTCTGTTCAATTTCAAAGCAACGCGGCGCTGAGATGTCCTCCAGATTGATGCCGCCGAAGCTGCCAGCCAGCAGCCGCACCGTGTTCACGATGTCGTCCACGTCCTTGCTGCGGATACACAGCGGGAAAGCATCCACGTCGCCGAACGTCTTAAACAGCACACACTTGCCTTCCATCACCGGCATGCCTGCCTCGGGGCCTATGTCCCCAAGACCCAGCACGGCCGTACCGTCCGTCACCACCGCGACGAGGTTCCATCGACGCGTGTACGCATACGACAGGTCCACGTTTTCAGATATTTTCAGGCACGGCTCCGCCACACCCGGCGTATATGCCACTGACAAGTCGTACCTGTCTTTGACGGGCACAGTGCTGATCACTTCGATTTTGCCCTTCCATTGTTCATGCAGCTGCAGGGACTCTTCCTGGATATTCATAACGACCTTCCTTGTATATATAAAATTTAATAAATGCTTATCTCTCACCGGCGGGGCTGTATACTGCATCCAGCGCAGCTTTCAGATGTCCGGCCGATTCTTGCAGCCTGCGCAGTTCATCGTCAGACAGATGAACATTCAGGTACCGGTCTATGCCTTTCGCATTGATGACACACGGCAGGCTCAGCGCCACGTCCATAATACCATAACTGCCGCTCATCACGGAAGACACTGTCATGACCGTATGTTCGTCGTCCATCACTGCCTCAATAATCCGTGCGGCCGCCAGCGCCACACCATAGAATGTTGCGCCCTTCATTCTGATGATCTCAGCGCCTGATGCCCGTGTCTGCTCAAATATCTGTTCACGGTTGATGTTCAGACAGCGTTTCATGCAATCTGCGCAGTATTCTTGGAATGGCTTGGACGCGATGGTCACTCGGCTCCACACCGGCACACTGCCGTCGCCATGCTCACCGATAATGTCCGCATGAACATTGCGCACGTCCACATTACAATGGCGGCTCAGCAGATACCGGAAACGCCCTGTATCCAGAGTGGTACCCGACCCGATCACACGGCTGGCCGAAAGCCCGCTTTCCCGCTGGACGACATAAGTCAGAATGTCGACCGGGTTGGATATCACGATAATCAGCGGGTTAGTGGCGTACTGCATGATGTGCCTGACAATATCCTGTGCAACCGCGATATTATTCTGTGCCAGGTCCAGGCGCGACTGTCCCGGCTGGCGCGGAATTCCCGCCGCTATCACGACGATATCCGCATCCGTGCAGTCCGTAAAATCACCGTCCCGCACCGTGACCTGCCGCAGATACGCGATACCGTGACTGATGTCGAGCGCTTCCCCCCTCGCTCTGTCTCTGTCGGTATCCACCAGCACGAGCTCCGACGCCAGATTTATTAACACAACAGTGTATGCCAGGCTCGCCCCCACCTTGCCTGCTCCGACGATCACAACTTTGCGCCTGTTATCCGTCACTTACTGCACCCCATTTCCCGCTCCCCGGTTATTTCAGTCAAACAGACTCAGCTGGTTGCTCTGCTGCAGCCCTGTCAGGCAGCCATTCTCCTCCAGCTTGGTGATCACGGCGCTGGATATGCCGGACCGCTTTTTGAGGTCCTCAATGGACAAAAATTCGCCCTGCTCCCGCGCACGCACGATGCCCTTCGCCGCCGACTCGCCCGTGCCTCCGAGAGCGGTGAACGGCAGCCGGATGCCCTCCGGCTCGATGGTGCAATCCGTCGCGTCCGACTTGTACAAATCGCACGGCAAAAAGTCGATGCCGCGCTCAATCATCTCTAGCGCCACCTCGAGTATTGTCAATTGCGCCTGATCCAGCGCGGTGGCCGCCTTTCCCTGCGCCTCAATATGCGCGATGCGCTGCCTTACCGATTCGCCGGAATGCAGGTACTTTGTGTCCAGATTGTCCGCGCGAACGGAAAAATAGGTTGCGTAGAAAGCGCGCGGCTGGTGCACCTTGAAATACGCGATGCGCAGCGACATCATAACGTATGCCACCGCATGTGCCCGCGGGAACATGTACTTGATCTTCTTGCACGAGTCGATGAACCATTCGGGCACAGGCAGTGCGCGCATGTGTTCCTCCCAGTCCGGCTTTAGTCCCTTGCCCTTGCGGACGGACTCCATGATGTAGAACGCCTCGGTCGCGTCCATGCCGCGCGCCACAAGGTAGTTCATGATATCGTCGCGTGTGCAGATAACCTGACGCAGGTTGGCCGTGCCACTTGCCACCAGCTGCTGTGCGTTGTTCAGCCACACGTCGGTACCGTGGGACAGGCCCGCAATGCGCACCAGTTCGCCGATGGTGGTGGGCTGTGTGTCCACCAGCATCTGCCGTACGAACTTGGTGCCGAACTCGGGGATGCCGAGGCTGCCCACCTGACAGCCGAGTATCTGTTCCGGCTCCAGCCCTAATGCCTTGGTCGTGCGAAATATCGAGAGCGTGTCCGCATCGTTGATGGGTACTTCTTTGGGTGCGATGCCCGTGATGTCCTGCAGCATGCGCAGCGCCGTCGGATCGTCGTGCCCCAGTATGTCCAGCTTTACCAGCCGGTCGTGCAGCGAGTTAAAGTTGTAGTGCGTGGTCACGCTGCCCGCCTCCGGGTCGTTGGCGGGGTACTGCACCGGCGTGAACTCGTGGATATCACGCCCCTCGGGCAAAATAACGAGGCCTCCGGGATGCTGGCCCGTGGTGCGCTTGGTCCCCGAGACACCCTTGGTCAGCCGGTCGATCTCGGCGCGGCTCGCCACTATGTTCTTCTCCTGCAGATAGCCCTTCACGAAGCCGTACGCCGTCTGTTCCTTGACGCTGCTGATGGTGCCCGCACGGAACACGCGGTCCTCACCGAAATACTGCAGTATGAACTTGTGCGCCTCCGGCTGGTATACCCCCGAGAAGTTGAGGTCGATATCCGGCACCTTGTCCGCGTTGATGCCAAGAAACGTCGCGAACGGTATGCCGTACCCGTCCCGCTTGCACTCCGTGCCGCATTGCGGGCAGTCTTTGGGCGGCAGGTCGGGGCCGCACGCATATACCTCCGCGTCAATTTCAAAGTCGCACCAATGGCAGCTGGGGCAGTAGTAATGCGGCTGCAAACCGTTCACCTCGGTAACGCCGGCCATCGTGGCCGCCAGCGACGAGCCAACGGACCCACGCGAGCCCACGAGGTAGCCGTCCTGCAGCGAATGGTTCACCAGCTCGTACGCGATATAATATAGCACGGAATAGCCGTGCCGGATGATGTTGTCCAGCTCATAAGCGAGGCGCTCTTCGACAATTTTGGGCAGCGGTTCGCCGTACTGTTTTCGCGCGTTATCCCAGCACATCGCCTCCAGCTTTTCCGCCGCATTCTCAATCACCGGCATCGCGGTGTCGTCAGGCAGCAGCTGAATCTTCTCCACCTGTGCCGCGATGGCCCGCGGCACGTCGATGACCACTTCGCGTGCCTTCTCCTTGCCGAGATAAGCGAACTCCGCCAGCATCTCCGCCGTGGTGCGGAAGTACAACGGGGCCTGATTGTCCGCGTCGGAGAACTTCTGGCCGTGCATCAGTATGCGCCGGAAGTACTCGTCCTGCGGCTCGATGAAGTGCGCGTCGCACGTGGCCGCCACCGGCAGCCCCAGCTCCTCGCCGAGTTGCACGATCTTGCGCGTGATGTCGCGCACGCCCTCCATCGTCTTGAAGCGCCCCTCGCGCACCATGAACGCGTTGTTGCCATCCGGCTGTATCTCAAGGTAGTCGTAGAACTTCGCGATGTGTTTCAGTTCGCCGTCCGACGCGAAGCGCAGCATGGCCTGTATCAGCTCGCCCTGCTCGCATGCGCTTCCGATGATCAGCCCTTCCCTGTGCTGTATCAGCAGGGACTTGGGCACGCGTGGTTTGCGGTAAAAGTGGTGGAGATGCGATTCGGACACCAGCTTGTATAGGTTGAACAGCCCTGCCGCGTTGCGGCACAGCAGTATGATGTGATTAGTTTCAATCTTCTTTTCGTCCGTCAGCCCGTGTTCTTTGGGCTTGCCCGCTTCCTCGAAGCACATCGCCATGATCTTCGCTGTAGCCGTCGCATCGTCCAGCGCGCGATGGTGCCGCAGCTCAATGCCGAAGTCCTTTGCCAGCTTGCCGAGGCTGTACGACTTCTGATTGGGAAACGTGCGCTTAATCAGCCACAGTGTGTCCAGACAGACGTTGTCAAACGTGATGTCGTTGTCCGAGCCGTACTTCTGGATGAAGCTCATGTCGAACGGCGCATTGTGCGCAGCCAGCGGCGTGCCACCGATGAACTTCTTGAACATCGCCAGCGCCTCCCCCGCATACGGCGCGTTCTTCACCATCGCGTCCGTGATACCCGTGAGGTCGGTGATCTGCGGGCTGATAGGCTGATCGGGGTTCACAAATGTGCTAAACGTATCGATTATCTCGCCGTGTCTCAGCCGCACCGCGCCGATCTCGGTGATGCCGCAGGAGTTCGGGTTAAATCCTGTCGTTTCAAGGTCAAACACCACGTATTCGTCGGCGAACGCCTCCTCATAGTGATCGTCCGTATCGTCAAACATATACGCTTCCATGCCGTATATGACCTTGATGCCATGCTTTTTGGACGCATCGAATGCTCGCGGGAACGCCTGCACCACACCGTGATCGGTGATCGCCACTGCCTCGTGGCCGAACTCCGCAGCGCGCTTCACCACGTCCGCTTCGTCCGCCATGCCATCAAGCGCGCTCATGTTGGTATGTAGGTGCAGCTCCACGCGCTTGATCTCGGCGTCGTCCATGCGGCGAACCGCTTCCGTCTCCTCGATGCTGGTGACGCTGACGCACACCTCGCGGGCATAGGTATCGTAGGACGCTTTGCCGGATACGCGAACCGCGGGCGCTTTTTTGAGCCTCGCCTTAATATCGCCAGCCTTGTCCTGCGCGACGAACACCTTGCAGGTAACGGTGGAGGTCAGGTCCGTGACGCCGAACGACACGATGGACTTCTTGCCCCCCCGCATTTCCTTCTTGATATCGAATGAGTCCACGCCTGTCACCTGTCCGGCGACGACGCACGCGCCCGTCATCTCATTGATGTTCTTGATGGGCATCGGCTCGCCCGTCACCGTTTTGCCGTGTATCACCGGCGTGGTCTGTTCCTTTTCGGCGGGCTTGTCCGGCTTTTTAGCTGCCTTTTTAGGTTTGGCATCTTTGGGTCCTGCTTCCCAGGGCGGTGTGTCAGCCTGCTTAACCTCAGGAATGGGTGCAGCCTTGATGACAGCTGCCTGCACGGATTGCGGCACAACGGCAGCCGATGTCTCTGCTGCGGCACATTTGCCCACGGCCACCGTCATCTGACGCCCGAAGCAGCGCTGCATATAGTCCGCGAGATACTCTTTGAGCCCCAGCGAAGCGAACAGCTCACGCCCGAAATCCTCGGGGAAGTCCACCTGCAGCTTGTCGCCCTTCACGCTGATGACGGCACGGCTCAAGAAAGGCGCCATCGCCGGCTTCATCGCGCCGCACAGTGCGCGCACATTGGCGCACAGCGTTTCGCAGTCCTCGCCGGATACATCGCAATAACGCATGATGACCTTCGCGTCATCACCCACGGTCTGGCCCACATATTTTTCGATGGAAAGATAGGTTTCGGGGGGGAGCATCCGGCTGTGAAAGTGCACGCGCACCTCACCTTTTTTGACGAGGTGCTGCACCTTGTCAATGCTCAGTTCATAGCGATCGTCAATGCCCACGCTGCTTTTCAGCGCGGCAAGGAAATCCCCTTTTCTCAACGCGGCCCCCTAGAAGTGTTTTTCTATGTATCCGGCAAAAATGCCGAGTATATCGTCTTCGGAATACGTGCCGATCAGCTCGCCCTTCACGAACAGCGCGGCCTTGCCCGCGCCGCCCCCCGCGATGCCGATATCCGCGTGTCGCGCCTCACCCGGCCCGTTGACCACACAGCCCATCACCGCCGCCATCACCGGCTTGTTCAGCGATACCAGTATACGCTGTACCCTGTCCGCTAAATCGGCCACATTGATGCCGGTGCGCGCGCACGTGGGGCAGCTGATGACCTCCGGGTAAAACGTGCGCACCCCCGCGCTTTGCAGTATGCGCTGCGCAGCGTCAATCTCCTGCACCGGGTCGCCCGTGATGGAGACGCGGATGGTGTCGCCTATGCCACAGAGCAGCAGTGCGCCCAAGCCCACCGCGGACTTGACGATGGCGTTCTCATACGTCCCCGCCTCGGTGATGCCGATATGCTGCGGCGCATCGCACTGTTTGGCGAAATCGCGCACAGCCTGAACACAAACCGGTACGGAAGATGCCTTGATGGACACCACGACGTTACCGAATCCCATGTCATACACCGCACGCACCCAGTTTACCGCGCTCTCCGCCAGCGCCTGCGCCGTCGGGCTGCCGTACTTCTTCAGCAGCTGCGGCTCCAGAGATCCCGCATTCACACCCACGCGCAATGCAGCACCGTTGGCCTTGGCGCATGCCACAACCATCTCCAGCGCCTTTTCGCCGCGCAGATTGCCGGGATTGATGCGAACCTTGTCCGCGCCGTTCTCCAACGCGAGCACCGCGAGGTTGGGGTCAAAATGCACGTCCGCAACCAGCGGTATATGAATATGCTGCTTGATTTCACGGAACGCCGGGGCGCAATCCGCGCAATAAAAAGCGCAGCGCACCGCTTCGCAGCCCGCCGCCTCAAGACGGCCGATCTGCGCCAGCGTGGCCTGCGCGTCCACCGTATCCGTATTGGTCATCGATTGTATCAGGACATCGCTGCCGCCGCCTATCATGGAACGGCCAACCGACACCCGTCTTGTGTAGCTGGGCATGGGCTTACCCGAACAGTCTGACGATATCTTTATACGCAATGAATATGAACAGGCCGATAAACAGCGCAAATCCAATCAGATGGATAACGCCCTCCACGTTGCGCGGCACCGGTCTTTTGAACAGCTTCTCGATGCCGATGAATACCAGACGTCCGCCGTCCAGCGCGGGCAGCGGCAGCAGGTTGAACACCGCAAGGCTCGCGTTAATAACGACACCCAATCTGAGGACATTCTCAAAGCTGCTGCGGATGGCCGTTCCCAGCATCTCCACCATGCCCACCGGCCCGACCACATTCTCCAGCCCCTTGCCGGCAAACAGCCCGAAAAACGCCAGCAGCGTTTCACGTATTAATAGATACATCCACTTGAATGACAGAGCCAGCGCATTCGGAACGCTGTATGTCACGCGCTCCATGCCAAGTACGAAGCCGACACGGTAGGCATCGTCTTCCTCATAATAGCGGTAGGGTATTTCAAACGACAGCTTTTCTCCGCCGCGCTCAACCACAATGGGCATCGATACGTTGTCGGCGGCGCGCTTTGCCGACTCAAACTCCATTGCGAAGTCCATCTCCACGCCGTTCATCGACAGTATCACGTCACCCGCCTGAAGCCCAGCCTCCTCCGCCGAACTGCCGGCCTCCACCTCA
>JAEZHF010000045.1 GCA_023416745.1 Bacillota bacterium | reverse complement strand
CTATCCCGTTCAGGCTTCTTTTGAGGAGTCCGATATCGTATGCAACGAAGAGGGTGGATTTACTGTAAAGCATACATTCCCCACCGAGCAGATGTATTTTTTCCGTTTTTCTGCCGAGGGCGGCAAGATAAACCAGTTCCCGGTATATGCCGTTGACGGCGACCTGCGCAATATGTATCCCTTCACGGGCGACCTTCATATGCACACGAATCTATCCGACGGGCATGAAATCCCGGAGGTTGTTGCCGCAAACTACCGCAGACACGGTTACGATTTCTTTGCTATAACGGACCACGGCAGATATTATCCTTCTCTGCGCGCCATCGAATATTACAAAAACACTCCCACGGAATTCGTGATAGTACCGGGGGAGGAGGTTCATCTCCCAGATGTGCACGGCAGGAGAAACGATGTGCATATAGTCAATTTCGGCGGCGAATTCTCCGTAAACGCTCTCATTGAAGGCGTGCATACCGAAGAAGTGGGCAGGGACCTTTCAAAACGGTCAATCCGCGAAAACGACGTACCCGATATCATGACACATGAGGAGTTTGCGGATAAGATGAAGGCACTTGTTGCAGCAGCTGATATTCCTGTTCACCTTGATCCCGTTCCGCCCGTTGTCTGCAAGTGGATATTCGATACCATAAGGTCCGCAAACGGACTCGGTATTTTTGCGCATCCGAACTGGATTTCCGATGTTTATCAGGTACCTGAGGCCTTAACTGACTTTATGTTCGAAACCCGCTTCTTTGATGCTTTTGAGGTTCTCGGCGGCGAGAAGTATTACGAACAAAACGGTACGCAGACCGCAAGATATTACGAGGAGTGCGCAAAGGGACACAAGGTCCCGATAGTGGGCTCCACGGATTCACACTGCTCATACTCTTCAAACCGTAACGCTTTTATATGCTCAACCATGGTTTTTGCACCCGTGTGCGAACGTACCGAAATTATTTCGGCAATCAAGAATTACCGTTCCGTTGCAATAGACACAATCAGTGAGGAATTCAGAATCGTAGGAGACAGAAGACTCCAGAAGTACACATGCTTTCTTCTCAAGAATTTCTTCCCGCTACACGATGAACTTTCATCGGAGGAGGGCAGACTTATGAAGGAATATGCAACCGGTACGCCGGAGGAAAAGGAAGAAGCTCTCAGGGTAATGGCTGCAATAAGTGGCAGAATGCGCCGTCAGAGAGAAAAATATTTTGCATTCAGAAGGGATTAATCCATTAAGGACGGTTTGTTTGCAGATTACCGGAATATGTGGAAATTGTACATATTTATTCCGCCGCAATTTCAGGTTATATGTTAGCTAAGGAATTTAGATTATGACTATAGAAACAGACAGATTGATTTGGCGGGAAATGACAGAAAAGACTTTGATGCATTGTATGCTGTTCTTGCTGACTCCGATATTATGTAGCACTATCCATATACCTACATATCATTGGTGATTATTGCATTCAATGCTAATTAAGGTGTAGAATATTGCTATATTATACAATCTGATCATCAGTGTAATGATGAAAGCGATAGGAATGCTAATATATGAATGTCATATACCCTTAATGAAATAGGGATGTCATAGATGAAAATGAAGTTGATCTATTCCCTAAAACCTCAAAACCGTTGATATGTTCCCACAAACCTCGAAAACGTCTTAAAATCGTTGATATGTTCCCTTGAACGCAGACATCTATAATGACCATTCGAGCCATGTGGAGACGATAACTTTGCTGTCCAGAAAATAGATATGGCAAGTTTGAGTCTCCATTCATGTGGAGACCGTAACTTTGCTGTCCAGAAAATAGATATAGCAAGTTTGAGTGTAAGCGTTGTGCAAGCTAGCTGACAGGAACATATTCGTTTTGGAGAATAACAGTTCGCACATTGGAACATGCGTTTATTAACTCGAAAAAATGTGGCGAGCTATAATGTTGAAATAACAGTAGACACTGGTTTGTAAAAGTTAATAAGGAGCCTTGAAGTAACAATTTCAAGGCTCCTTTCTATTGGATAATCATTATTAAAATTCTAATTTTTTTGTATATTCTTCAGCTTTTTTTTCTATTGCTGTGTTATATCCGTGTTCACGCATTTGAGCATCATATGTAGTATCAACAACAATCCATTGGCCTTTGCTATTTAAAACTTCATTCCACGCATGGTACCCTTCTACATTATCCGTATAGCCTTTAACCAATTTAGCCGGTATTCCCTGACTCCTTAGCATCACTGCAAACAACGATGAGAAATCATAGCATATACCAGTTTTATCATTAAGCATTGCATTTGCATCCGGTAAGTATGTTGATGGAAGATTTGCAAGCTTTTCATAGTCATATTTAAAATTATTTACTACAAAGTTATAAATTGCAGAAACTTTTTCATCGTCAGTTTTGAGTCCCTTTGTAATATCACTTGCTAGCTTAGAGGCTTCAGATTCACTATCCCAGGTTATCTGTTGAACTGAATTTAAAAACACCGTATTCTGGTTTTTAACCTCAAGTACCTTCTTTTCAGTATAGACCGGCAAGTATTTATTTCCTTCGGTATTCTCCAGTATGCTTATATTGTATGTACCATTCCCCATTTGAAGCGG
>JAEZHF010000099.1 GCA_023416745.1 Bacillota bacterium | reverse complement strand
CATTGCAAAGCCGCCCTGCATGAAGAACACGAGCGCCGCGCCGATCAGGAACCATACCGGGAATACTGTTCCGTTTACAGCTTCCATAATTTCTGTCATTTTATGATTACCTCCTACTATAATAATTAACTTTATAAAAAAATGCGCACCCGATAAAACGAATGCACATCTTTATGCATGGCGCTATTTTATCCGAATCCCCTGCAGCTCTGCCTTGGGAGATTCAGTAATAAAAAAGCGCTTTCATGGTGTTAATACCAGAAAGCGCCTCTGCTAACCTTGAAGCAAGTATAACGGACTTACTGCGTGCTGTCAACTGCTTTATGAAAAATTTATGAACAAAATCAATAAAAAATGAAGCCTTGTGAGTATATTCATGCAAAAAGAGCCCCGCATTGGCCATAAAAGGACAGTATTATGGTACTTGAACGCTGTGAGGCGTCTTTTTTAGGGTTGAACACCTTCAACTAAGAGAGTATATTGCCTCGCACGGAAAAACCCAAAGAATCCGATAGCGATTATGATAGTAATGCCCGTTGTGCGTTCGCATAGCATGCGTGGTATAGATAAACAGAGCGCGTTGCAATCACAAATGTGTCCATATATAATAATCCTGTGCCAAAGGCTGGGCATCTATGGGGCTCTGAACAGCCATACTGATCCGGTTTTATGCGGCATTCAATTGTTCCTGCTCCATGGTAGCACACAGAATTTGTTTATATACCTGTAAAAGGAGAATGTTTATGAGCACAGTCAAAAAACTGAAATACTTTTGCGGCGGCAAGTGGCTGGAGTCCAAGACGCAAAAGTACATGGACATCTATAATCCCAGCACCGGTGAAGTGATCGCGCAGACGCCCTGCTGTACGGCGGATGAGGTGGACGATGCTATTGCCACCGCGAAGCGGGCCTATGAAAGCTGGTCACAGACGCCGGTGATGAAGCGCGTGCAGGTAATGTACCGCTTCCGTGAGCTGCTGGACAAACACATGGAAGAGCTGACGCTGCTGGTTGCCACAGAACACGGCAAGGTGCTGGAGGAAGCCCGGGGCGACATGCTCAAGGTAAAAGAACCGGTGGAATTCGCATGCGGCCTGCCCACACTGATGATGGGCGAGTCGCTGATGGAGACATCTCCGGGCTATGACACGGTGCTTTACCGCGAGCCGGTGGGGGTGTTTGCCGGCATTGCGCCATTTAATTTTCCCGGCATGATTCCAATGGGATGGATGATGCCCCTTTGCATCGGTACGGGCAACACGATGGTGATCAAAGCCGCTTCAATGACGCCGATGACGTCCATGCGGTGTGCCGAGCTGCTTCAGGAAGCCGGACTTCCAGACGGCGTGGTCAACATTGTGACCTGCAGCCGCAACGAAGCGGAAATATTTCTGATACATCCGGATGTAAAGGGAATCAGCTTTGTGGGCTCGACGTCGGTAGGCTTGCATGTCTATTCGCAGGCGGCGGCGCACGGCAAACGGGTGCAGGCACTCTGCGAAGCCAAGAACCATGCATTGGTGCTGGAAGACGCCGCGCTGGAGAGAACGGCCCGCGGCATCATTAATTCGTCGTTTGGCTGTGCAGGCGAGCGGTGCATGGCGCTGCCGGTGATTGTGGCGCAGGAGAGCATCGCCGACAAGCTGGCTGAACTGCTGGTGCAGTATGCGAAGGAGCTGAAAATTGGCCCCGCATATGAGAAGACCTCGGAACTGGGTCCGCTGGTGACGGCTGCGCACCGTAAGTACGTGACGGAGTGGATCGAGAAGGGCATCAAGGAGGGCGCCGAGCTGCTGCTGGACGGACGGGATACCGTGGTGGAAGGCTATGAGAACGGCTTCTATCTTGGGCCCACGGTATTCGATCATGTGACGCCGGATATGACGATCGGTGACGAGGAGGTTTTCGGACCCGTCGTCTGCCTCAAGCGTGTTAAGACTTTTGAGGAAGGCCTAAAACTGATGAACAAGAACCGCTTCGCCAACGGCTCTGTGATATTTACACAGAGCGGCTACTATGCCCGCGAGTTTGTGCGGCAAACGCACGGCGGTATGGTGGGCGTGAATGTCGGCATACCGGTGCCCGTGGGCATTTTCCCGTTCACCGGCCATAAGCAGTCATTCTTCGGGGACTTGCACACTCTGGGCAAGGACGGCGTGCGCTTCTTCACCGAAACCAAGGCCGTTACCACGCGCTGGTTTGACGAGAAAGAGATGAAGCGGACCAAGGTGGATACCTGGGACGGCTCCGTCGGAGGCTGAAAGTAAAAACAAAAGATGCGCCGGGTTTGCGTGAAACGTGCTGCCCGGCGTTTTTTATTGGGCTGCTTTAACTTGACGGCGGGGACGTGTTCGTGCTACCGTTACAATAAAGGGAAACAATGTAAAAGAATTGCGGAACATTATCAGGCGCTGTGTCGTCTAAAGCATAGTATACTTCGCATGGCGCAATGCGCGGTTGAAATGGCAGGACAAGCTATGAAGAGATCCCTTAAGAGAATTTCACTGGTCATCGCTCTGATTACGGTGCTTACCCTGACGCCGGTATTGGCGCGGCCTGCGCATGCCACCGCGTTTTATGCCGACATCCGGGTGCTGCTCACTGTGGAGACCCGATCTGCCGACATTACCGTTACCGGAGACTACTATGTGAAGGAAGACCCGTCTTTTGCGCTGGATACCAGCGAAATAACGGTATCGGTAGTGGGCACACGTCCGGTGATCACCTCCGGCGACAGTTCGTTTTCCGCCTCATCACTGACGCTGGTCAGCCCCGACTACGGCGGAACCTCCGCATATATCAGCCTGAAAAACTCCAAATACGGCCGATGCAGCTACCTTGGCAACATGACGTTTTCCGTTTTAGAGGGCAGCCTTGTCGTGATCAATACGCTGCCCATTGAACATTACCTTTACGGCGTGGTGCCGTTTGAGATGAGCAATACGTTTCCGCTTGAATCCTTGAAAGCGCAGGCTGTGTGCGCTCGCGGCTATGCCGTGGCCAACTGCTCCAAGAACCGCACGCGCACATATGACATACTGGACACCTCTGCCGATCAGGTTTACCATGGCTACGACAGCAAATTCAACCGCGCGATCGAGGCGGTGGACAGCACAGCCGGTCAGGTGCTGACGTATGACGGTGATATCATACAGGCGTACTACTCGGCATCCAACGGCGGCCAGACGGAGCTGACAGGCAACAAGTGGACCACCGATCTGCCGTACTACATCATGCAGGACGACCCATACGATCTGAAGAACCCGGACAGCCTGACAGAGAAGTCATTTATTCCCGCCGAGTTCAACGTGCGCACACTGCCGCTGGTGGACCCGCTGGTGCTAAATGAACTGAATGAACAGGCAGACAGTGCCGCGGGCAGGGATGTGACGATTCAGTCAGTGGTGCGCGTGAAGGCGCACAGCGCCAGCTATAACCCGCCCAGCCGGTCGTACACAAGAGCGGATGTGGTGATGATGGTAACGGGTAACGGCGCAGACGGCCAGATCACTGTTACGCTGTCGCTGGACGATCTCGTCCACACGGATGACAATCTGAACGGCATATTCAATCTGTCTAGGTATTCGCTGCGCATGCGCGGCTCGGAGCCGGGCGTACTGACAGCGGACGGCGTGGATTATCCGGGGTGGTTCCTGACCAACCGCCGCTACGGCCACGGCATCGGCCTTAGCCAGCGCGGCGCACAGCAGCGAGCTACCGACGGGCAGGCCTATCCGGACATATTGGGATTCTATTACACGAACACGCAGTTGTGCAGCTTCGGAACATATGCGTCCTCACCGGCGCTCAGCAGCGATAAGTATGCCGTCTCCGAGAATTTTGTCAGCGGCATTAAACCGGGTACCACACCGGAGGAACTGATCGCCGGGCTGTCGTCAGCGGGCGGCGCTTTGAGCGTCGTTTCGTCAAAAGGGGCCGCGAAAACGGAGGGCGTCGTCTCCACGGGGGATTTTGTCAGGACGGCGTATGGCGACGGAAACGCGTATTTCGACCTTCCGGCAGTGGTGTACGGCGATACGGACGGTAACGGAAGCATCGATGAGAACGATCTGGACGTGCTGCGGCAACATCTGCTGGGCACGGATACGTTGTCGGGCGTTTATCTGACGGCCGCGGATTTAAACCGCGACGACACGGTGGACAGCATGGACGTACTGCAGCTGATGAAATATCTGCACGATGAGATGCCGATCAAACAATAGGAGGTTAGCCGGTGAAACGCAAAACAAGATCCCGAAGAGGGCTGGCTGTCATAATAGTGCTGGTGGTCATGCTGGCCGTTCCGGCGGTTGCGTTTGCGACAGACGTCGCCGTAACTGCGGATTCTACCTCGGTTAAGGTGGGGGACAAAGTGACGGTTACCGTTGTCGTATCAGCAAAACATATCGCGGTGGCTGACGGCATGTTCACCTACGATCCAGCTCTGCTGTCATTCGTCAGCGGCAGTGGTGGTGCGGCGGATGGGCGAATCAACATGATCTCGGCACAGAGCGGCGGGTCGGATTCGCTGACAGCGGTGATCAGCTTCGCGGCCATCGGCGACGGGGAAGCGGAGATCTCTGTGTCGATGAACAGCATGCTTGACTACGATGGTCAACCGCTGGAGAACGCGCAGGCGGGCGTGAGTGTGTCCATCGCGCCTGCGGACGCCGTCAATGATCCGGGTGATGCCGGGACTAAGCCGCCGGTCAGCCTGTCGCAGACGGGTGTGCCTGCCGAAAACGTATTGGGTGCAGCGGCTCCGATGTATGTCTGGCGGTCGCTCAGCAGCCTGACGCTACCCTCGGGTTTTGCAGACAAGCAGGTGCAATACGGCGGAGAATACGTGAACGCCGCAGCGGTGCCGGACAGCGATGACATTATATTGCTGTATCTGTCCGACGAAACGGGCGGAAATGCCGGATACTACATCTACAACGCGGAAAAGAATACGCTTTATCCGTATGTCACCATCACCTCGGCGCTGGCGGAATTTACACTGCTTTGGCCTGATGAGACTATTCAGCCGCCCGAAGGTTATCACGAAGCGGTGATCAGCTGGAAGGAGCGGGAGATGCCGGCGTGGCAAGCGCCCGGGGCGCAAGATGTCTATCTTGTGTACGCCCGCAATGGTGCCGGAAAAACAGGCTTTTATCTGTACAATATGGATGACAAGTCGGTTCAGAGCTACATGGCGCAGCCCGTGTCTTCGCCGGAGATAGCAAAAGAGCCGGAGGCGGCAGTCACGAACAAGCCTGCAGCTGCTCTGCCTGAGGCAGAAGAAGCAGGCGCGGGCATACTGTTAGCCCTGCCCGTATTCATTGCGCTGTGTACGGCAGGGACTGTGATTGCTGCTGCGGTGGTCGTACTGGCGGTGCTTTACGCCCGCAGCAGCCGCGTTGGCGTTTCCCATAGGATCAAGGTGAAAAACAAGACCGGGCAGGACGCTGGGATGTAAAACCAGGCTGCAGAGCTCCAAGACTGCCTGAAGCGAAGATATCACGCCCGCTTGTGAACAACGACAGCGGGCGTTTTTTATTTTCGCAAACCACTGGCTTTCCATCCTTAATAACAAAAACATATTGTAAAAAATAAACAATGTAATATTTTATTATTGAAGTTATTCTATTCAATACTAGGGGGAAGTGCGATGAAAAAACAGTTGACAAGAGCCGCCCTCACCAGCGTTACAGCACTCATCATTTATTTCATGATATTGAACTTTGTCTTTCATATGGTGACGGAATGGCAGTATGGCCTCTTTATGGATGAAGCCTATTACTATTCCATGAGTAACCATCTGGATTTCGGGTATGTAGATGTCGCGCCCGTTACGGCATGGCTCATGGCACTGTCCCGGCTGCTGCTTGGCGATTCGGTTCAAGCCATGCATGTGTTTCCGGCGCTGGCCGGAAGCTTCACTATGTTCTTTGCGGCGATGACGGCACGGAAAATGGGTGGCGGAAAGTTTGCTCAGTGCTTTACTGCGCTGGCGGTGATGATGGCTCCCATGTTTATGGCGATTTCAAGCATGTTTACCTACGACGTGTTCGATCAGCTGATGTCCTCAGTCGTGATTTTCATGTCGGCGCGTATACTGGCCGGTGAAGACGCGCCTAAGGTTTGGGTGTTATTTGGGCTTATGGCCGGAATCGGATTGATGGTTAAGATCACGATGGGGTTTATGATACTGGCGCTGGTGACCGGGCTGCTGCTGACGCGACAGCGGAAGCATTTGAAGAATAAATGGTTTTGGATAGCTGCTGCCATTGCAATCGGCTGCTTAATGCCATATATCGTATGGCAGGCGGTGCGCGATTTTCCCATCGTGGAGTATCTTCAAGGGTACAGGCAGCACCGGACACTCATGCCGTCACCCGGGCAGCTGCTATTGAACATTGCTGTGGCCATGAACCTCTTCTCGCTGATTTTGTGGGGATCAGGGCTTGCGTTTCTGTTTGCGAAGCGGGGAAGGACGTTCAGACCGTTCGCGTGGGCATTTGTTGTCTATTTTGGGCTGGCTTCGGTGATGTACATCAAGTTCTACGCGCTGGCAGGTGTGTTGCTGCCACTTACCGCCTTTGGCGCGGTCTGCATGGAGAACAATTTCCGCAAGACACCCAAAGAACTGCCCGCTGCCGATGCTGATGCGCAGAAAGCAAAGAAAAGTCCGCGGGCCGTGGCGCTCAAAATGGCTTACCTTGCGCTTGTGTGCCTGCTGGGTATCGCCCTGGTGCCCATTAATGTTCCCTTATTAGCCCCCCGGGATACGATCGCATACAACAATATACTGGGCATTTCGCGCTTGATTCAGTTTGATAACGCAGCCAACGGTTTTTTGCATGCGGGCCGGTTGGGTTGGGAGGAGATGACGAAAACCGTTGCCGGCGCGTATTATTCTCTGCCTGAAGCCAAGCGAAAAGAATGCAAGATATTCTGCCTGCATTATTTTGAAGCGGGCAGCATCGATTACTATTCGGAGGAGTACGGCATTCCGTCACCCATCAGCGGGCATTTGGGCTTCTATGACTGGGGCAACGACGGCTATAGCGGCGGTCCTATTATCATGGTAGGGATGCAGCATACGCTGACATCGCAGATGATGGAGCTTTTCGAGGAAGTGGAGGTGGTGGGCGGTTCGCATACAAATTATGCCCTATATTTTGAGAATGATATTCCCATATACGTCTGCGACGGGCTTAAAATGCCGGCGGATGAATTTTGGGAGCTGATGAGGCGGGTCGATTAGCCGCCGTGCGCGCAAACGGGTGCTGCCGCCGGCAATGGTGTAACGGGTTATGCTCAAAAACAAATGAATATTTTCATACAAGCCCTTTTTCGGACATACACATGTAACAAGTATGTACGAAAGGGGCTTCTTTTATGAAGGAATATATCGAGGACAGGGTGATGCGCATTGCCGATTACGTTCTGGAAAGCGGCGCAACCGTCAGGCTTGCAGCAAAAGCCTTTGGGACATCAAAATCCACAGTACACAAAGACTTGACCGAGCGGCTGTATATGATATCGCCGTCCACTGCCAAACAGGTGTCGGAGGTGCTCAAGAAGAACAAGGATGAGCGGCACATCCGGGGCGGCAATGCCACGCGGATGAAATATAAGAGCCAGTAGACTCCGCCGCTTAAACCAGCGGTGTTTTTTTATCCTGACGGTTGGACAAGCCTTCAGATGCGGTCCGCGTTGCCTTTGCCGGGCTGTTGTTGTATAATACATTATGCAGATTTTCCGGCAAACGGAAGGCAAGGGAAGGGAACCGTATGAGAAAGACTGAGCTCACGCTGGGGTTGATTGCCAGTATCAGCGGACTGGTACTAACGGCGCTGTCATTTATGGGCGTGACGCACTATCTGGAGGATACGCTGGCTGCTTCCGCGTGTTCCGGCTACATATTGCTGGGGGCTAATATTCTGGGCATCATCGGCGCGCTGAGCGTTATGAAGCACCATATCGCCGGATCGGTTATGATGCTGCTGGCAACAACTTCTGTGATGTTGTTCGGTTTCCCGTGGCAGTCGATATCCGCGGTGGTTTATATCATGGCCGTGGTGCTGGCGCTGGTGCCGGTAAAATACGAGATGGAGAAAAAGTGATGAGCCGTAACGGTTATTTAACGAGCATGACAGGGGCGGTGCTGGCATTGGTGTTTTCCATGCTGATGCTGCTGACCAGCTTCCTGTGGGCACTCGGCGGCGATCTGTCGCGTTTTTTTGAGGAGCGCGGTGACCGCGTGGGCAGCATGTGGGAGCTGTTGGGCAAATATCACGATGCGGCAGTGTTTTTGAAGACGGACCTCTCCACGTACGTGGACGATTATAAAGTGGTGCTGACTGAAACGACCTCGGAAGACCTGGAAACTCTGGCGGACAAGTACGACAGCAAAGCATTTGCCGACATGGCTGCCATCGTGGCCAAGTGGGAGGGCTTAGAGCTTCGACTTTACATCGGCATGGCAATGAGTGTGCTGGCATCCGTGGCGGCGCTGGCCGCAGCACAGTTGGCGCGCGTGCGTCTCAAAGCCGGGGCGGTAACGATACTGGTCTGTTCCATACTGACGCTGGGCTTTGGCGTGCTGGGCGGCTCCGTGCTGCCGATGGCGGTGGCGTCGCTGTTGATGCTGATCGGCTCGCTGGTGCTGCTTAAAAAGCCGGACGATGCGCACGCAGGCGAAGTGAGCCGCGTCAGGGAGGTGCTGTGATGAAGCGGACCGGGTTTATTCTGGGGTATGCAGGCGGCATACTGGCGCTCATCTGTACGCTGCTGATGCTCTATACCGTGCCTGCCGGTATCGTGGATTCGGTGGTCAGCGATATCGGGAGTGAGCTGGAAAACGAGAATATTGTTGCGATGGGGGAGATGTTCGCGCAGGACGAATGGCCATCCTTAAACCACGGCGCTTATGAGGATTTTGCCCAAGAGGTGGCTGACGACAGCCGTCTGCCGCTGGACGACGGCGTCTACGGGAAGTCGGCGCTGTTCATATACCGCATTGGGCTGAACGCAGTCGTCTCGTCGGTGATCATCGTGCTCAGCATTGCGCTGGCGTTCGTGGCCTTCTTCGGATCGCTGTCGGCGCGCAGAAAGCCTACCTCGGGCGGCGTGATGATGCTGGTGTCCTCGTTGCTGCTGCTCATCGGCTCCTTCTTTACGGGTACCGCAATGCCGACGGTGCTGGCCTGCCTGCTGCTGGCTGCGGCTGGTATCATGGCGTTCATACCCGATAAAGACGCCGCGCCCGTGAGGACGGGATACAGACCGTACTCACCGCCTGAATTCTCGGAGGACGATGATTTTATACCCACCCGCATCAACCGCGAAAGGCCGGGTGAAGCGCCCAAGGACAAAATTCAGGTGCGCGTCCGCCGTGATAACACGGACATTGATTAGAAAACTTTAGCTTGTGAACCGCCGGGAACCAATGCGTCCGGCGGTTTTGCATACGGAATCATCTCTATAATTTTTGGAGGGCGCAATGATACTGATAACGGGCGCAAGCGGGCACATTGGCAACGTGCTGGCTGCTTTGTTGCACCAGAACGGCCATACAGATCTGCGGTTGATGGTGCAGGGCACAAATACGGCGCATATTGAACCGTACGCAAAAGAGATCGTCCGGGTGGATATATGCGATCCCAAGGCGGTGTCCGAGGCGGTGAAGGGCTGCACTGACGTATTTCATCTGGCGGGCTACATTCAGGTGGATCGCTCCAACAAGAAACGGCTGTACGACATCAACGCGGGCGGCGCGCGCAACGTGGCTTTAGCCTGTCTGGAACACGGCGTGAAGCGGCTCGTGTACGCGTCCAGCATACACGCGCTGGCTCCTGTGAACGGCGGTGCACTGGACGAGTCACAGGTCGAGACGTGCGGCTTCCCATCAGACGACTATGGACGCTCCAAGCTGCAGGGCACCAAGGCGGTGCTGGAGGCGTGCAGGCAGGGACTCGACGCGGTGATCGTTTATCCCACCGGTGTGATCGGGCCGTATGACTATCGCTCCTCGCTTGCGGGTACGATGCTGCAAAAGTACATAAAAGCCCCGGGGGATACGCACCTTTATTTCGATGGCGGCTACGACTTTGTGGACGTGCGCGACGTGGCGGACGGCCTGTTCCGCGCTTGGCAGATGGGCGAAAAGGGGCAGGGGTATATACTGGCGGGGGATCGCTGCACGCTGCGCGATATGATAGAAACAATAGGGCGCAGCGCCGGACGCGAGTTTAATACGGTGCGGATGCCGCTGTTTGTGGTGCGCACGGGGGCGGCTGTCGCGCCCGTGTTTTACGCGCTGGCGGGCAGGCCGCCGGTACTGACGCAGGACACGGTGGATTTGCTGGTGTCCAGGGACAGGATAACCTCGGACAAGGCGAAGGCCAAGCTGGGTTACGCGCCTCGCCCGGTCGCCGAGTCGCTCAGCGATGCAGTGAAATGGTATCAGGACCAAAGTGCCTCTGTCTGAGCAAGCCTTGAAACTGATTTGTTAGCACCCTGAAAAAACTTTCGGGGTGTATTTTATTAACATAATATTCACAGCGCGGCCTTTAATCGGGGGTATAATAGAGTCAGAATACCAGTAGTATGATGATGAATCTTCTCAAAATGCCATCATTTATTGTAAACAAGGGGAGGATCAACATATGATACTGGTGACAGGAGCGGGCGGACATATCGGCAATGTGCTGGTGAAGCTGCTCTACAAAAGGGGACATAAGGACCTGCGCGTGTTTGTGCAGGAGGACGAGGATATATCGTATATCGAGCGGTATGCGAAAGAGGTGGTGCGGGGCGACATCCGCGATCCGTTTGCTGTGTCTGCAGCAGTGCGTGGTTGTGACACCGTGTTCCATCTTGCGGGGCTGGTTCAGATATCCGGCGTGCGTAAAAAGCAGGTGTACGACATCAACGTAGGCGGCACGCGCAACGTGGTGCAGGCGTGCCTCGAAAAAAGCGTGAAGAGGCTGGTGCATGTGTCCAGCGTGCACGCGCTCAAAGAGCCCGAGGCGGGCGTTATTGACGAGACACTGGACCCTGACTTTAACAATCTGCCGGGGGCGTATGCCAAGTCTAAGGCAATGGGCACCATTGAGGTGATCAATGCGATACAGAAGGGACTTGACGCGGTGATCGTGTTTCCGACCGGAGTCATCGGTCCGTTCGACTTCCGCTCATCGTACACCGGCAGCGCCATCAAAGGTTATATCGATGCGGGCAAGCCGCAGTATTACTTCGACGGCAAGTATGATTTCGTGGACGTGCGCGATGTGGCGGAAGGCATATACCGTGCGTGGAAGTCGGGCGAGAAGGGCCAGGGGTACATCATTTCGGGCTGCATATCCAGTCTGAAGGACATCATGGATGCTGTGGAGCAGACCACCGGCCACACGATACGCAGCCGACGTGTGCCGCGCGTGCTGGTAAAGATCGCGGCGGCGCTGGCGCCAGTTTATTACGCCATTGCCGGAAAGAAGCCAGTGCTGTCCAAATACTCGGTGGACGTGCTGATGTCCAACTCCAACATATCCTGCGAGAAGGCACAGGAGCAGCTGGGTTACAAGCCGCGCCCGCTCATCCGAACGATACGCGACATGGTGCGCTGGCATCGTGCGGCGCGGGCACACAAGGTTTAAACCATTGTTACATAATAAGGGCAATAAGGTCGTGGAGGCTCTGCCTCCAAGGAAAATGTATTAAACCTCTTCAAAAATTGGAGAGGTTTTTTTCGTTCTGGGCCGATTTCACGATCTTTTCGTGTGCGAGTGAGAGCATCAGCTTGATGCGGTTCAGCTGATTCACCTCGCTGGCACCGGGGTCGTAGTCGATGGCGACGATGTTGGCGTCCGGATACTTGGCGCGTATCGGCTGAATGACGCCCTTGCCCACGATGTGGTTGGGCAGGCACGCGAACGGCTGCACGCAGACGATGCCGTCCGCGCCCTCGTGCAGCAGCTCCGCCATCTCGCCGGTGAGGAACCACCCCTCGCCCGTCTGGTTGCCGATGGACAGGAACTCGGACGCGGCTTTGGCCTTCTCTGATATGGTCGACGGCGGGGAGAAACGGTGGCTGCGCTGGAGCACCCGCCGCATCTGCTTGCGATAGCTTTCGATGAAGGCGATGGCAAAGTTGCCGATATAGGCGGCCAACTTGGATTTGCCCAGCTTCTCATACTTGAAGTTGGTGTTGTATGCGCAGTACAGCAAAAAGTCGATCAGATCCGGCACTTTTACCTCGGCACCCTCGTCCTCCAGCACCTTGACGATCTGGTTGTTGGCGGTGGGGTGATATTTAACGAGTATCTCGCCCACCACACCGATTACCGGCTTTTTGACATCCCTGACGGGGATGGCTTCAAACGCGTCCACGATGTTCTGAATATTTCGTTTAAAACGCTTGAGACTCAAATGACGCACGTTATCTAATGCGATGGCTTTCCACTTTAGAATCGCCGCATCCGTATCACCCGGTACAGCTTCGTAGGGGCGCGTGGCCAGCGACAGCCGGTTGAGCAGGTCGCCGTAGACCATGCCGCGCATCGCGCGCCGCAGCATCCGCAGCGTGATCTTGAGGCCGGGGTGCTTCTCCAGACCCGCCGCGCTGAGCGAGATAACAGGGATGTGCGGGAAACCCGCGTCGGTGAGCGCCTTGCGTATGAATCCGATGTAGTTGGACGCACGGCAGCCGCCGCCCGTCTGCGAGATAATGCACGCGAGCTTGTCAGTATCGTACCGGCCCGACTTGACCGCCTCGATCAGCTGGCCGGTGACGAGTATCGACGGGTAGCACGCATCGTTGTTGACGTATTTCAAACCCTCTTCCACCGCAGCGTTGTCCACCGACGGCAGCAGCTCAAAGTGGTAACCCGAAGCTTCAAACGTGGCGCGCAGGAAATCGAAATGGATGGGCGACATCTGCGGCGACAGTATCGTGTAGTCTTTCTTCATGAACTTCTCGAACACGACCCTTTTGTATGCCACCGCCTTTTGCACCACAGCGTCCTTTTTATGGACAACGGCGTCTTTTTTTTGTACGGCTTTTTGAACAACGGCATCCTTTTTCTGTAGTACGGCTTCTTTGATGTCATCCAGCACGCGCCGCTTCTTGCGCTCGGAGACCGCCGCGGCCAGAGAACGAAGCCGGATGCGGATCGCGCCGGTGTTGCTGATCTCGTCGATCTTGATCAGAGTGTATATCTTACCGTAGGCCTTGAGTATCTCCTGCGTCTGGTCCGTCACCACCGCGTCCAGCCCGCAGCCGAAGGAGTTGAGCTGCACCAGCTCCAGCCCCTCGGTGCGTCCCGCGAGGTGCGCCGCCGAGTAGATGCGCGTGTGGAACATCCACTGGTCGAGCACGCGCAAGGGGCGGTATTCGCCGAGGTGCGCCACGCTCTGCTCGGTGAGCACAGCATAGCCCAGCGACGTGATGATGGACGAAAGCCCATGGTTGATCTCCGGGTCGATGTGGTACGGGCGGCCGCCGAGTATCACAGCTTGCAGCTCGCCGCGCCGTACTCTGGCCAGTATCTTCTCGCCCTGGCGGCGGATATCGCTCTGGAAGGCGGCCTTTTCCTGCCACGCCAGCCGGGCCGCACGGTATACGTCTCTGACGGGTATGCGGGGGAACTCCTCTGCCAATCGGCGGGACAGAGCCTTGAGGCTGTCCATCGGCAGGAACGGCATTAAAAAATCCACACCGTTTTCCTTGATCTCCGGCATGTTGTTCTTAATGTTCTCCGGGTACGACGTCACGATGGGGCAGTTGTAGTTGTTGGCGGCGTGCTTTTGCTCCTTCTTTTCATACGGCACGCACGGGAAGAATATTGTCTTCACGCCGCTGTCAATCAGCAGCCGCACAGCGCCGTGCGCCAGTTTGGCAGGGTAGCACAGTGACTCGGACGGTATGCTCTCGAGACCGGCGGTATACACGCTGCGCGACGACCGGGGAGACAGCACCACGCGGTATCCCAGCTGCGTGAAGAAAGTATGCCAGAACGGATAGTTCTCGTATATACCGAGCACGCGGGGGATGCCAATCTCGCCCCGCGGCGCGTTTTCCAATGGCTGATAAGAAAACAGCCGCTTGCAGGTATAGTCGTACATGTCGGGCAGATCGGAGTGTTTTTTGGCGTTTGAGCCGCCGCGCTCGCAGCGGTTGCCCGATATGAACCGCCGTCCGTCTCCGAAGTGGCTGACAGTGAGGCGGCAGTTGTTCTCGCACTTGCCGCAGCGTGCGCCCGTCTGTCGTATCTGCATCGCGTCGAGTGCATCCCGCGAGATCATCGTGGAAACGGCGCTTTCGGGGCAGCGTTCTTTCGCGAGCAGCGCCACGCCGTATGCGCCCATCAGCCCGGCGATCACGGGCCGGACCACTTCACGCTCGGTTAAAAGCTCCAGTGCGCGCAGCACGGCGTCGTTGAGGAACGTGCCGCCCTGCACCACCACGCTTTTGCCGAGGTCTTCAGGGGTTTTCAGCTTGATGACCTTGTACAGTGCGTTCTTAATAACGGAATACGAAAGCCCGGCGGAGATGCCGCCCAGCATCGCGCCTTCCTTTTGCGCCTGCCGAACCTTGGAGTTCATGAACACCGTGCAGCGGCTGCCAAGATCCACCGGCTGCGGGGCGAACAGCGCCTGCCTCGCGAACACGCGGATGTCGCACTCCAGCGACGCAGCAAAAGTCTCCAGGAAAGAGCCGCAGCCCGACGAGCACGCCTCGTTGAGCAGCACCTCGTCGATGACGCCATCCCGTATGCGCATGCACTTCATGTCCTGCCCGCCGATGTCGAGTATGAAGTCCACATCCGGACGGAAGAAGCGCGCCGCTGTGTAATGCGCGACCGTCTCCACCTCGCTGGTGTCCAGCGTAAACGCGGCCTTGACGAGGTTTTCGCCATAGCCGGTGGAAGCTGCATGTGCAATAAAAGCGCCTTGGGGCAGACGTTCGTAGATTTCGGAGAGTATCTCGCGCACCATGTCCAACGGACGGCCCTTGTTCGCGCCGTAGTGCGTGTAGACGATATGTCCGCCGGCATCCAGCAGCACCGCCTTGGTGGTGGTGGATCCTGCATCGATGCCGAGAAAACACGCTCCCGATGCTGTCTCGATGGGGCGTTGGGGGACGTCTGCCCGCGCATGTCGCTGTGTGAATGCTTCGTAAGCCACATCGTCCGCGAACAGCGGCGGCAGGTAAATGGATGCACTGTCCATATCCTGACGGAGCTGCGTGCGCGCAACCAGCGCGTCCAGATGCACCGCATCGCCAGTCGCCATCATCGCTGCGCCTGCTGCGACGAACATCATCGCGTACGGCGTGTCCATGATGTCCTCGTCGTGCATGTTCAACGTCTTGATGAAGCGGTCTTTGAGCGTGGGCAGGAAGTGCAGCGGTCCGCCGAGGAACGCGACCTTGCCGCGTATCGGACGGCCGCAAGCGAGACCGCTGATGGTCTGGTTGACGACGGCCTGCAGCACCGACGCTGCGATGTCTTCACGCGCCGCACCCTCGTTGATCAGCGGCTGTATGTCGCTCTTGGCAAACACGCCGCAGCGCGCCGCGATATCGTATATGTGTGATGCTTTGGCAGCCAATGCGTTAAGACCCGCTGCGTCCGTTTCCAACAGCGAGGCCATCTGGTCGATAAACGCACCGGTGCCGCCCGCACACGTGCCGTTCATGCGCTGTTCGGTACTGCCCGTAAAATACGTGATCTTGGCGTCCTCACCGCCCAGTTCAATGGCGACGTCGGTGTCCGGCAGAAACGCGCGCACGGCGCTGCTGGCGGCGATGACCTCCTGCACGAAAGGCAGTGCCAGCCATTTGCCCACCGAAAGCCCGCCGGAGCCGGTCACGCACATCCGAGCTTCAATGTTGCCCAGCGCGGTATGTGCATCGGCCAGCAGCGAGCTCACCGCACCCGCGATGTCGCTGAAATGCCTTTTATAATAGCTGAATAATACTTTTTTGTCTTCCAGCACGACGCATTTGACGGTGGTTGAGCCAACGTCAAGCCCCATGCGACGGATGCCTGTATTCATGTGTTTCTCCGCAGTTTATAGTCAAGAGAAAGTATACACCCGCAACGTGCGATTCGCAAACCGGTGTTCGATAAAATTTCTAATTTTTTTATAATTTAACTCATAATATGTATTATTATGCGAATACTTGATTTGCCTCAATTTGTGTGCTATTATAATGAAGCAAAATAGTTTCCTGCTTTTTCAAGCAGATTTTATAGTCGGTGTGCATTATTCAATCTAATAGGGCATATCGGCGGATAAAACCGGTTTTCCGGTCAGCTGCTTCGTCTGTACTTATTCTTTCTTGTTATCAGGCAGTATTGGTGGCGTCCCGGTGTGCAAGCGCTGGGAAGAAAAGAAAATATGTCGCTCTTTATTTCTCGTTGCGCCGCTTATTTCCAACATCAGGCAAGGCACAGAAACGAATAGTCGGTGCATAGGGTGTATGTTTATACACTGTGTGTTGATATCACACAGGCCTATTGCATGCACGTGTTAACAGCTAAAATAAATCGCTTTTTTAAGATAAGATATCAAATCCGGAGAAGGAGGAAAACAGATTGAGGTTGAATATCGGCATGTTTGGATTTGGGAAAACGGGTTGCGTGGTGGCACAGGAGATTTTAAATGATGAGGTGTGCAATCTTTCCTGGGTGATCCGAAGATCACATAAGCATGAAGGTGAATATGCGAGCCGTTTGTACGGGCATGAATATGATCAGGGGATGATATATTCCGTTGACTCTATCGATCTAACCACCTTTTTCAGAGACAACCCTGTAGACGTTATTGTGGACTTTTCGAGCAGCAGCGCTGTATCGTATTATAAAAACGCTGCTGAGGCGGGTGTGCGCGTTGTATCGGCGATATCCAAGTATGAAAAGAACCAGCTGGAACAGCTTAAGGCGCTGGGGCACCGGGTGGCTGTGCTTTATTCGCCCAACATCACATTGGGCATTAACTTCCTTATTGAAGTTTCCAAGGTGCTGCAGCGTATCGCGCCAAGCGCAGACATTGAGATCATCGAGGAACATTTCAAGGATAAGAAGGACGTTTCGGGCACGGCACTGCGGATAGCGGAAGATCTGGGGCTGGATGTCAGCAAACATGTGAATTCAATACGCGTAGGCGGTATTGTGGGTAAGCACGAGGTGGTGTTCGGGCTTCCCAACCAGACGATCCGCATCATCCACGAGTCGATCAATCGCGCCGCTTTCGGGCAGGGCGCAATATTTGCGGCTAAGTGGCTGATGGGCAAAAAGCCGGGCGTTTACACAATGGAGGACGCCGTGATGCTGGACGTGGGAAGGAACCGCAAGGTGTTTGAGCTGGCCTGAAAGCCGGCTTTCATATAGCAAAAGCGGGCACGGGATGTTCATCATCCCGGCCCGCTCTTTCGTTATATGGAGGTTAAACCAGATCTTTTTTATAGCAACGGCGGCGCTTGTGCTGCTCCACGTCGAAGCTCTTCCACAGATCCTGTACGTGCTTGTTGGTTTCCAGCTCGGGCGACGATTCCGCGAACTTCACACCTCTCTTGATGGCGGATGCGGTAATATCGTTCATCATCAGTGCCGGCAGACCGGACTTCTGGTATTCCGGATGGACGGCCACGAGATAGAGCTCAAGTTCCTTTGGAAATTTCAGTGCGTACAGTAAATGCGCCCATCCGAAGGGGAACATTCGGCCATTGGATTTTTTTATCGCGGAAGCCAGCGACGGCGCAGCCAGACCGAATGCGATCAGCTTGCCGTTGTCGTCCACGATGAGCTTGGTGAAATCCGGATCAAGCAGAGGCAAAAACCGCTTCGTATAATCCTTCGCCACCGTTTCCGTGTAGGGCACCACACCGTACAAGTGCTTGTAGCATTCGCTGAGCAGGTCGAAAATCTGCATCACTATGGGACGGACTTCCTTCATGTTTTTGATGTTGAAGAAATGCACGTGGGTGCGCTCCATCACTTTTTCGGCCAGACGGCTGACGCGCGCCACGCGATTATCTCCCTTCTCCGGCACGCGGATGCGGAATTCCACCCAATCGATGTCTTTCACGTAGCCATGGGCTTCAAAGTGCTTGGGGTAATATGGATAGTTATATATCGTGACGGTGGATCCCATGCGGTCGAAGCCCTCCACCAGCATGCCCTCCTTGTCAAGGTCGGTAAACCCCAAAGGGCCGTGCGCCTGCGTTAAGCCCAGCTCTTTCGCCCAACCCTCCACAGCACCCAGCAGCGCGCCGGACACTTCCGTATCGTCGATGAAGTCAACGCGGGTGATGCGAATCTGCTTCTGACCCCACTGTTCGTTGGCTGTGCGGTTCGCGATGGCGCCGATGCGACCAACGATCTCGCTGCCGCGATATGCCAAAAAGAACCGCGCGTCGCAGTATTCAAATGAGGCGTTGGTTTCCGGAAAGAACATGGAGCACTCCTCAGACTTGAGTTCGGGGACATATTGAGGGACGCCTTTATAGAGCTTGTCAGGGAAGGCGACGTACTTTTTAACGTCGCTTTTGCTTGTAACCTGTCTGATCTCAACCATAGTGACACCTCTATCTGTTCGGAATGTGGCTTAATTATATCAAACTCCTGCCTGCAAGTATAGCTCACAAAGGCGAATAATGTATATATTTGCGCAAATACACGTACCGTATAATATTTATTAATTTGGCTATAATCATTTTCAGCAACCGCTTTATGCTCCTTTATGCTGGCGCAGGCAAATGCGCAGACAAAATTAAAAAGCCGCTTGGTTATTGAACCAAAAGCGGCTTTTGTCTTTGCAGGAGTTACGTTTCCGGGGTTTCCGAAGGCACGGGCGTTGGCGTGGCCGGGGCAGGTGTGGGTGTTACCGGTACAGGCGTGGGAGTTACCGGAACGGGCGTTGGTGTGGGGGCAAGGCGTGCGGAGACAGCGGTCTTCAGCGCGGCCAGCCATGTGTTGAATTCCGTGGTGCCGGCGGTGATCGGTTCGATGGTAGGACCGACGTCCTGCGGCTGTTTGACGGCGGCCAACGCACTGAGCACCGTTATCCGGCTGGTTAGCTCGGTAAGCTCCGCCTTGGTCAGGTGGGCGGCGTTGGCGCTGCGCCATGACGCGGCGGCAGCCACTGCGCTGTTCGCGGCGGATACGGCAGCCCGCTTTTGCGCAGCCAAAGCCTGCAGCGTTTCCACATCATCCGTGTCGCTGACCTTTATGGAGACGCCAAACAGCTGCTTGATCAGACTGCGCTTCTCATACTGTGCAACACCCCAGAAGCTGGTTCCGTCGATGTTGAGGAAGTCACCCGGCAGCGTGTAGCGTTCGATGGCGGGGTCTACGTTCAGCGCGAAAGCCGCAAGCGATGAGATCTGCCTTAAGTTAAGGTCGGTATATATGTTGCCGGTAATTGCGGTATAGATGGCGGGGATGTCCTTGATCTGTCCGGTGTTTTTCACTTCGTTGAAAATCGCCATGATCATGCGCTGCTGCCTGTCCACGCGCGCGATGTCGCTGGAGCCGTGGCGCTGGCGGCAGTAGTCGAGCACCTGCTGTCCGTCGAGGTGTTGCAGCCCTTTTCCGATGGTACGGCCGTTCATATTCACGTTGATATCCACGTCATAATCCAGACCGCCGATGGCATTCACCACCTCTTTGACAACGGTCATATCGAAGCAGACATAGTGGTTTACCGGTATGCCGCCCAGCGTCATCGAGACGGTTTTCATCGTGTATTCGAAGCCGTTCTTTTTGTATCCGCCGCCCGCCGCGAACGCCGAGTTGATTTTGTCGTACTCCTCCTTATTGTATATCGGCACAAAGCTGTCCCGCGGGAGCGAGAGCATGAACACATCATTGGCTGCGAAGTCGACGGACATCAGTATGATTGTGTCAGTGCGGAATGTGCCCCAGTTGGCACGCTCCAGGCTTTCGTCGATGCCAAGAACGAGTATGTTGACGCGGTCCTTCATGAAGTCGAGGTCGGCCTGCGAGAGCAGCAGATCGTAAGGGTTCATCGTGGGCGTGGGTGCAGCTGTGGCGATGGCCTCGGCAGACTGTGTGGCTGTCGGCTGAGGCGCGCGCGTTTCCGGCGGGCTCGTCAGCGCTACTTCTGTGTCCGAAAACGCCGCAGAGTTGTCGAGGAATATGCCGTATGCCAGATCCCCGGCGTATATGAGTCCCGCGAGCAGCGCCGCAATCAGCACATACTTGACAATTTGCATCGGTACGTAGCTTTTTCTGGCCCGTTTCCGCAGACGTTCCTGACGCCGCTGCTCATTCCTTTGTATTCTTTTATCATCAGGGGATAGCGAGTTGAGCACCTGCATCTGTGCTTCCCGTTCCGCTTTCGCTTCACGGGTCGCCTGCAGTTTGCGCGCATGCTCTTCCTTCAGAAAAGCTTTTCTTTCCCCTCGGGGCAGTGAATAAAGCTCGGCTTTTCGCGCCAGTCTCAGTTCAAAGGCCTGTCTTCTGACTTCCTCGTTTTGCTGACGTATCAGCAATATCTGCTGCCTGTCCTGCACGCGGCGCTGACCGGCCGTCCGCTTTGCCGTCACATCGCTGACCAGTATGCTTTCGGCTGGTGAATTATCCGTTAAAGGGGCATCAGACGCGCTTTTCATATGTGCGAAATAATCGCCGCCGTCATTTTTCATTGTGTGGGCTCCCTGAATGCACCTAGGTACATTTTATACGCGAACATTATAACATCTGAAAAGAGAACTATCCAAAAAGGTAACAATATATTTACAATTAAAGCAGCTTTTTAAGGTCTTCCATACCTTTGGGACGAATGGAACCGGAACGGTAAATGCGCTTGAATATCAAATGGATAAGCAGCATGAACAGAGCGGTGGCCAGCAGTTCGGGCAGTACATAGCGCACAAAGCGGTGGCTGAGAGAAAAATTGAGCCCCACCATATAAGCCAGCAGTGCCGCCACCATCTCCTTGATAAAAAAGGCACCTGCTGCAAATGCTTCAGGCATCAGTATCGGGTCAATATAACGTATGCGGCGGCTGACAAAATACAGACCCATGCCTGTGATGAAATAGGGGAGTGTGTAAAATCCGATCGTGCCGCTGAACATGATATCCAGCGGAAGGCCGCAGACAAATCCGATGGCTGCCGCCGTCATGTTTTTCTCCAGCGCGGCAATAGATGCCATCGTGCAGATAATGATGTCCGGCGCTATGCCCATAATATTGATGTTAGGGAACACGGCTCCGGTGAATATCAGGTTGATGATCACCGTTACCGCGAGAAAGAGATACCTCATTGCAGCGCCTCTTCGATATCAACCAGCTCAGTGGTGATGATCATGACCTCTTCCAGATGCGCAAAATCCACCATAGGGGTTACGACTGCCTGATTGCGCATACCGTCTCTGCTGGGGCGTACCTCGGTGACCTCGCCGATAGCGATGCCCTTGGGGAATATGCCCGCCAAGCCGGATGTGATGACTTTATCGCCCGGCATCAGGTCAGCGTCGAGCGGCAGATTACCCATTTCCAGCTGCTCATCCTCATCACCGGAGCCGGCCAGCCCGGAGAGTATGCCGTAGTCACGCGTACGCTCCACGATACCGGAAACGCCACTGGACGTATCTATTATGGACATCACCCGGGCCCAGCCCGCACCCACGTCCACCACGCGGCCCACCAGCCCGTCGCCGTTGACAACAGGCATGTTGACCTTGATGCCCTGCGCCAGTCCGGCGTCGATGATAAATATATTAAACCAGTGTCCGGGTGCGTTGCTGCCGATGACCCGTGCTGTTACGTGCTGCAGCTCCTGCGTGCCAGTGTTGAAGTTGAGCAGCGCGCTTAGGCGCTCGTTTTCCGCCTTGATTTCATTGAAGTCGGCGAGTTGCCCCTCCAGCTCAGCCACGCGGGCTTTGAGCTCCAAATTCTCCGTCTGCAGGTCGCTGCCGGCGAACATGCGCTCGAAGAAGTCTCCGATGGCTTCCGTCGCGGAATAGAGCGCGCGCTGAACAGGTGAGAACACGCTTCCGACGAAGCTTTCTGTGCCAGACATGTTGTTTTCGCCTGCCGTGATGATCATAACGACGAGCAATATAATGACCACGATGATGGTAATCATCAGCGGGCGGTTGCGCCAAAACTGCATGGTCTCTCCTTAACGGTCCTTTGGCCGAACAGGCGTATTATAACATAAAAAAGGAAGATGTAAAACACGCACCCGGTATGTTTACATTTCATCCACAAAATCCATAGAAAGACAGCCCCTCTGCGTTGCAAAGGGGCTGTTGGCCTTTATGAATTATAGGTTCTCTTCTTTCAGAGCGTCGATGATATTCTCCTTCTTGATACGGTGCGTGGCATACATCATCGTGGAGAATACGATGACGAGTATCATCAGCACGCCGAAGCCATAGCTGATCCACGGCAGTGTAAAGCCGGAGGACAGCACCGAGAGCTGCAGACGGTAGAGCACCCACGCGATGAACACGCTGATGGGAAGGCCCCACAGCAGTCCCTTAAGCCCGTAGAAAATACTCTCAAAGCGCACCATGCGGTTAAAGCTGCCCGGCGTCATGCCCACCGAACGCAGCATGGCAAACTCCCGACGGCGCAGCGCGATACTGGTCGACACCGTGTTGAATATGTTTGCGATGCAGATGAGGCTGATCAGCGTGATGAAGCCGTAGACGAACACCCCGAGGAACGTGGACAGACTTTGCTCCGCCCGCGTTGCGCTGTGGATGTTGTATATGTAGTAACCCCGCTGCACGCGCTCGTTCAGATCGGTGAGAGCTTTCTCCAGCAGCACGTCATCCTCCGTCGTTATAAAGTCTGAGTAGCCAATATAGTTTTGTATGTCCTGCTGATTGAGATTTTGCATTAAAGCGTTCAGTACGGACTGGCTCACCACAAAAGCAGGGGTATAAAAACCACCGATCAGCTGGCCCATCGGGCGCTCGTCCGTCACCGCACCGGTGATAAAATCAAACGTGACGGGTCGCTCCGGTTCACCGGACACTTCTGGTACATCACCGATGGTGAACGGGAAGCTGTCACCCGGACGCACATTCAGCACATCGCCCGAGGCTTTTTTCAGCTTGCCGTCTTCAGACGCGATATAGTCCTGCCCGTGGTTGATGAGTATCGCTTTGGGGTGCTGCGGGTCGGTATAATCTGTCAAATTCACACCAACGGTCTCGGCGTATTTCTTAAAGCTGCTGTCATCCAGGCTCATTACATAGACCGCAAAACTATTTTCTTGCAAACTTGCGGGATGATTGACTGCGTACAGCTTTGCGTTCTCGGTAAGCTGGCCGTCGGTGACGGGTATGTAGCCGTACAGCGAGGCGGTGCGGGTGTAGCCCGTGATGCCTTCCTGTGCCTGCACCTGCTGGCTGAGGCCATCGCGTTCGGCGTCGCTCATGCGGTTGTAGTTCACTTCGATGTCGAAGTTGGTGCCATACTGCGTTGCACCAGAGATGAATGTCGTCATCTGGGCATAGGTGGACACTGTGAGGAACAGCACCAGGCTGATGACCAGCGAGATAACGGTGGAACGGTATTTGCGGCGGTTGCGCTTTAAGTTTTTTAGCGCCACCTCGGCCTCGAAGCCGAACAGAGCGCGCGTCAGCTTCGAGGTTTTCACTGCGCGCCGCGTCAGCCGGATGTCGCCTGACTGGCGGATGGCGTCGATGGGTGTGATGCGTGAGGCGCGCCTAGCAGGAATCCATACGGAGATGAATATCGTCACGGCAGACAGCGCGGCGTCAGCAATCAGCGCGACAGGCAGCACCACCAGCGACAAAGTGAGGCCGCGTGATACGTTGAAGAAATTCGCCATCAGAGGCTGTATGGCGGCGAGTGTGACGGCCATGCCGCCAAGCCCTGCGAGTATGCCGATCGGCACGCCGACGGCGCCGATGAACAGGCCTTCGAAGTAGACGCTGGCGCGCTTCTGGCGCTTGGTGGCGCCTACGCTGGACAGAAGGCCCAGCTGCCGTGTGCGCTCCGATACGGATATCGCGAAAGCGTTGTAAATCAGCGAGATGGATGCGGCCATGATGATAACGATGATTACTGCCGCGAAGCCCGTCACAAAGTCGTAAACGTTATCATCCTTCACGATGCCGCTGTAGCGCAGCAGGTCGTTGTTATACTGCACATTGTCCGCGGATACGCCCGCTTCCTCAGCCAGCGCGGGCACCGCGGTAAACAGACTGCGGTCAGGATGGGCAGCCGTCAGGTATACATTTACGGCTTCGTCTGGAGTTAGCGCTGCTGTGTCGATGTATCCCAGCATACCGAATCCCGCGCTCCAGCTCTTCTCAAAGGTGGGCGCTTCCATGATACCGACGACGGTGTACGTCATCTCGCGCTCTGGCTTGAATACCTCGGTATATGTTTCCGTTCCGTCCTCATTGGTCTCGTAGTAGTAATACGAGTTGTCCTCAAGCGGCGAACCGTCCGGCGTTTTGCGATGCCCCAATTCCAGCGTGATGATATCGCCGATATCGTAGGCAGTGTTCGTTCCCCGGGCGAGGTTTTCTGAAACGAGCACCTCGCCGCTGCTTTGCGGCAGCCGCCCGGCGGCCAGCTTGACGGACATCTGGTCAAATCCTGGCGTATTGTACTGCTGGATAAACAGATACGGCTTGGCATTAGAATCGGATGTGTTCTCGCTGTCAATCAGCGCGCAGCCCAGTTCTCGGTTGTATATGGCGGCGTCCACAGAATTGCTCCGTTCCACCACGCCCAGATTTTCCGCAGAAACATCGCGAATCACCGCGTGCCAGTTGCCTTCGCGCACGATGGCGTCACGCTGAATCAGGCTGATGAGGGATGCGAAAAACGTGGTGACCGCGGTGATCATCGCGGCGGAAATGATGACGCCGATAATGGTGACAGCTGTCCGTTTCTTGTTACGGGACAGACTGCGCAGCGTAAAGCTCTTCATCACGTTCATTTGCGCGTCACCTCGTCCCGGGTGATGCGCCCGTCTTCCAGACTGATGATGCGGCCTGCCTGCAGCGCGATATTCATATCGTGCGTGATCAGTATCAGCGTCTGGTTGTACTTCTGATTGGAGTGGCGCAGCAGCGAAATGATGTCTGCGCTGTTCTTGCTGTCCAGATTACCCGTGGGTTCGTCCGCCAGCACCAGCGCGGGGCTGTTGACCAGCGCACGCCCGATGGAGACGCGCTGCTGCTGCCCGCCGGACAACTGGTTGGGCAGGTGCTTTTTGCGATCCTCCAGACCCAGCAGCGCAAATACGCTTCCGAGCTGCGTTTTATCCGGCTTGCGTCCGTCCAGCAGCAGCGGCAGCGTGATGTTTTCCTCCACATCCAGAACGGGGATAAGATTGTAGAACTGGTAGATGAGGCCCACTTGACGGCGGCGGAAAATTGCGAGGTTGGTTTCGTTCAGCGCGTAGATATCGGTGTTGTCCACAAACACCTTGCCGGATGTGGGGCGGTCCACACCACCCAGGATGTGCAGCAGCGTCGATTTGCCTGAGCCGGACGACCCGACGATGGCGACGAACTCGCCCTTCTGAACGGAGAAGCTGACACCGTCCAATGCGCGCACCGCGGCTTCGCCCGTCCCGTATACCTTTGTGAGATTTTCAACTCTTAATATTTCCATAAACGGCTCCTTAAAACTTTTGATGCTGTCATGATAAACGCTGCACATGACAGCGCGGTGACAGCGAACATGACAATTCTGTCACACATTGCGGCCGCCTTGTCAGGAGCCAAACACGATGCGGCGCGAGATGATTATAGTTTGTTCGCGAACCGGTCAATCAGCAGCGCAGCGATCTCGTTGCTGTGTACGATGTAGCTGCTGTGCGTCGCGCCATGAACAATGAACAGCTCGCTGTCCGGTATGGTTTTATGGAGCATCCGTGTATGCGGCTCCGAAATCATATCGCGGCTGCCTGCCGTGAGCAATGTGGGCGTGGTTATGGTGCGCAGTTCGTCCGGTGAGATATGCGGCTCGGTGAGCATCAGTTTCATCTGCGGCGAACGGGAAACCGCGTATATCAACCGGAATAGCGCCAGCCAGCCTTTTTTCACGCCTGTGGGCTCCGTGTTTGCGCCGCTGGCTATCAGCTGCGACAACAGGCCGGGATGCCGGAGCGCGATCAGCAGCCCCACGATGCCGCCGTCGCTGAAGCCGTACAGCATCGGTTTTTGGATGTCAAGGTGTGTGATGAAGCGGTATATATCTTCAGCCATGTCATCGTAATGGTATTTGGTGACGGGGGAGCTTTGGCCGTGGCCGCGTGAGTCCACCGCGTAAACGGTGAAGTGCTTGCGGAGGTCTCGGACGGCCTCGTCGAATATGCGGTGCGTCTCGCCATTGCCGTGCAGCATAATCAGCGGCGGTCCATCACCCGTTAGCTCGTAATACAGCCGGATGCCGTCGGATTCAAAATACATGGCGTAACCTCCTTGCTCATTTGGGGAAGCGGATTGTGAACACGCTGCCGCCTGATGCGGCGGAGCCCGCGTCGATGGAGCCGTTTTGTTCCTGCACGATGGTGGCGGCCATCGCGAGGCCGATGCCCACGCTGTCGTCCGCCGCGTTGTTGCCGCGGTAGAAGCGGGTGAATATGTGCGGCAGGTCGTCCGAGGCTATGCCCGGTCCGCTGTCCTCAATGCGTATTTGCGCGAACAGAGGGTTCTCGGAGCAGGCGATATCGATGACGCCGCCGTCCGGCGTGTGTTCCACGCAGTTTTTAATGATGTTCAGCACGGCTTCAGCAGTCCAGTTCTCGTCACAGTCCACCAGAACACCGTCGCCCTGAGTACGCAGCGTGATGTTTTTCAGCTCGGCGGGGATGCGCAGCGGCTCCGTCGCTTTGTCCAGCAGGCGCTGTGCAGGCACGCTGTCGCGCTTAAACGCGACAGCCCGGGCGTCCAGCCGGGATAGCTTGAGCAGCGCGGACACCAGCCATGACAGGCGCTCCAGCTGGGCGCGGATGCGGTCTGTGAATACCAGCCGTCTGTCATCCGGCAGGTCAGGCGTCAGCAGCAGGTCGGTCATCACAAACATGGACGTAACAGGCGTTTTGAGCTGATGGGAGATGTCGGACAGTGCGTTCTGCAGCGCTGCTTTGTCCCGCTCCAGTTGCTCGCTGCGCTCGCGCAGCATCACCGTCACCTTGTATATTTCCGACTTGAGTATGGACAGCTCGCCCTCAATGTTGTCGCGCACGTCCAAGGCATAGTCGCCGCTGTTAATTCTTTTCAGGTAGGCGTTCAGCTTTTCGATGCTGCTGTATCGGCGGAGTGTAAACAGCAGCGCGGCTGCACTGACGCAGAATACGGATGCGCCGCAGATGATACCGGCTGCAACAGAAACGAGAAAACCGGCTGCCGTAGTGATGATTAAAAGTGCCGCCAGCGTCAGCACCAGTTGCTTGTATTCCCTATTGCGCAGCATGTGTATCACCTGCCCGGTATCCGAGGCCGCGTACCGTGTGGATCAGCGTCGGACAATTGGGGTCGTTCTCTATCTTCTCACGCAGACGCCGCACGTACACGGACAGCGTATTGTCGCTCACGAAATCGCCCGCGATGTCCCAGATGCCTTCGAGCAGCTGAGTTCGGGTGAGTATCTGGCCAGGGTGGGCGGCAAAGGTCAGCAGCAGCCGGTATTCCAATGCAGTGAGCAGCAGCTCCTCGCCGTCCCGTGTGACGCGGGCCTGCCGCGTGTTGATGACGAGGCGGCCCAGTCGCAGCTCGTCCCTGGACTCGTCCGTCTTTTCGGCGCGGCGCAGAGCGCCCCTGATGCGGGACATCAGCTCGCGTACGCGAAACGGTTTGGTGATGTAGTCGTCCGCGCCCATATCCAGCCCCATCACCACGTTCACCTCTTCATCACGCGCGGTCAGGAACACGACAGGCGTGTTGCTGCCGGAGCGGATGAGGCGGCAGATATCGTAGCCGCTGCCGTCCGGCAGAGACAAATCCAGCAGCGCCAAATCAAAAGGCTGCTCACGCACGGCTTTCTGTGCGTCTTTCACGTTGTAGCAGCAGATGACGCCATAGCCCTCCTGCTGCAGCGAGTATTCCAGCCCCATCACGATCGTTTTGTCGTCTTCAACGAGCAGTATCGTTTTCATTTCATCACCCGACCATATTATAACGTAAAGACGCGGGCTTTGCATGACGGAATTGTCATAAACATGCTGCGAGATGCCATAAACCGAACATATTTCCAGACTTATATTTTAGTTGCAAGCATGTGGATGACTAAAGCGGATTGGGAAAATAATACTATCTGAAACGGGTTGACATGCAAACGGGATTTTCATATAATACGGTCAACGGAAAAGCATAGATAAGATGAGTTAGAGTGTTTAAGTACAGTCGAGATGAGATGAGAAGAGTTTGACACGACGGCGCGGTCAGGTTTCTTCTGGGGCCGTTTTTTATTTCCTTTCGCGGCCTTTTACACCGCAAGCACCTGATTCAAAAATTTATGTTTGATGAAACTAAAATTTTATAGTTATTTGGAGGTTTGAAATCATGAAGAAAAAGATGTCATTTGTGCTGGTGCTGATGCTGGCAATGGCGATGACTGTGGCCGGTTTTGCGGGCTGCGCGCCTCAAACAAACCAATCCACAGCGGATGCGGATGCAACGCCTGCTGCCGAAGCGGCCGAAGCGCCTGCCGAAGCGACCGAAGCGCCTGGTGAGACGCCCGTATTCACGGTTGCGATCACGCAGATCGTGGATCACCCGTCTCTGAACATCTGCAAAGAGGGTGCGATTGATAAGCTGGCGGAGCTGGGCTACGTGGATGGCGAGAACATTATCGTGTCGTTCGAGAATGCACAGGGAGACCCGGCTGTAGCTACCACGATCGCGCAGCAGTTCGTGTCCGACAAGGCCAGTGTGATCATGGCGATTGCAACGCCTTCGGCGCAGGCGGCTTACGCGGCGACCGGCGGCAGCATTCCGGTGGTTTTCTCGGCAGTGTCTGAACCGGCGGCGGCCGGACTTGCGGCTGAGGACGGCTCGAACCTAGCCGGAGTGACGGGCACGAGCGACAAACTGCCCGTAGATGCGACGTTCGAATTGATCAAATCGCTGACACCCGACGCGGTTAAGGTGGGCATACTGCACAATACCTCAGAGGTCAACAGCGACGTACAGTTGGCCGAAGCACAGGCGAAGGCTGCTGACTACGGCCTTGAGATCGTGGAAGTGGGCATCACGAGCAGCAACGAAATCGCGAGCGCTCTCGATACGCTGCTGCCACAGGTTGACGTGGTGATGAATCTGACGGATAATATGGTTGTGTCGTCGCTGCCATTGGTGGTCCAGAAGTGCAACGAAGCGAAGATTCCGCTGTACGGCTCCGAGGACTCTCAGGTTTCGGGTGGCGCAATGGCTTCCGCTGGCGTGGACTACTACACGCTGGGCCAGATGACGGGTGAGATGATCGCGAAGATACTGGACGGAACAAAGGCTGAGGAGCTGCCGATCGCGACGATGCAGGAGCCGGTACTGACGGTCAACTCTGACCAACTGGCGCTGCTGGGCATCACGGTGCCGGACGAACTGTCTGCCCGCGTGACGCTGGTGACGACGGCGGCTGAATAACTAACTTGAGGAGATTGGTTGCGTGCTGGATTTTCTGCTGAGCAACATAGGACAGGGTTTGATATACGCCCCGATGGTTATCGGGGTGTATATCACCTATTCGATTTTAGACTTTCCCGACCTGTCGGTGGACGGGACTTTTCCATTGGGGGCGGCGATTGCTGCGGTATGCATCTCAGCGGGGATGCACCCGGTACTGGCATTGCTGCTGGCGATGGTCGCCGGAGCTTTAGCGGGCTTTGTCACGGGCGCGCTGCATGTTTATCTGAAAATCACCAACCTGCTTTGCGGCATACTCGTGATGACGGCGCTGTATTCCGTCAATCTGCGCATTATGGGCAAAGCGAATATCCCATTGCTTAACAAGACAACACTGTTCCCATCAAACGTGGAGAACAGCACGCCGACGATGAATATGCTGTATGCGCTGCTGATCGCGCTGATAATAGTTGGCGTTATAAAACTGTTTCTTGACCTATACATGAGAACCTATTCGGGTAAAGCGCTGCTGGCGGTGGGTGCGAGCGAGCAGCTCGTCAAAACGCTGTCCGTCAATACCGGCAGTCTGAAGATCGCTGGTCTGATGATCGCCAACGGCTTGACCGCGCTGTCCGGCGCGCTGATGGCGCAGTATCAGCGCTTTGCCGACATCGGCATGGGAAGCGGCACTGTGGTCATCGGCCTGGCTGCTGTCATTATCGGGCGTGCGGTGTTCGGACGGGCCCGTTTTATACAGGGCAGCACCTCAGTAATATTTGGTTCCATCATCTACAAGATCGGCGTGGGGCTGGCCTTGAAGCTGGGACTTCCGGCCACCGACATGAAGCTGATCACCGCGGTGTTCTTTGTGCTGGTCATTGTGCTGCAGCGCGAAACGTGGCGTAAAAAGCTGGTATCAGTGTTCAGGAAGGGGGACGGCGGCCATGCTTGAGCTGACAAATATCTTTAAGACATATGATGCCAACCTGCCGACGCAGAACGAACTGTTCACCGGCCTGAACTTCGGTGTGGATAAAGGAGAATTCGTCAGTATCGTGGGGAGCAACGGCTCCGGCAAAACGACGCTGCTCAATATCATCGCGGGTACCGTGGCGCTGGATCGCGGCGGTATACGCATATTAAACCGGGACGTGACAAAGCTCAGGGAGCATCAGCGTGCCCGGTACATCGCGCGGGTGTTTCAGGACCCCAAGATGGGCACGTGCCCCATCATGACGGTGGCGGAGAATCTCGCAATGGCGGCCCGCAAGGGCAGAAGCTACGGGCTGAACATCTGCCTGAAGCGGAAGGATAAGCCGCGCTTTCGGGAAATGCTGCGCGTGCTGAACATGGGGCTGGAAGATAAGCTGGATGTGCTGGCCGGTCAGCTTTCGGGCGGACAGCGGCAGGCGCTCGCGCTGCTGATGGCGACGGAATCGAGGCCCGATCTGCTGCTGCTGGATGAGCATACCGCGGCGCTGGACCCGCGTACGAGTGCGCACATCATGGATCTCACGCAGAAGATCGTGACGGAGCAGGGCATCACCACACTAATGGTAACGCATAACCTGGCGTTTGCGCTGGGGTATGGCTCGCGGCTGACGATGCTGCACGCCGGCAACGTGCTGTTTGACGTGGGCGAAGAGCAGAAGAAGCAGCAGACGATAGATGGCCTGATCGACAAGTTCCATCAGGTGCAGGGCTCTGTGAGCGATACGATGGTGTTCACCTAAGGCCGGAGGGAGAGCTTTGGACTACGGTGAAGCGAAAAGCTATATCGAATCGGCGGTGAAGTTCGGGTCGAAGCTGGGGCTGGAGACGATCACTGCGCTATGCGCGCGGCTGGGCAACCCGCAGGATAGCCTGCGCTTTGTGCACGTGGCTGGGACCAACGGCAAGGGCAGCATATCTGCGATGATCGCGTCGATAATGAAACAAGCCGGGTATATTACCGGCCTTTTTTTGTCCCCTCATATGGCGGAGCATCGCGACAGCGTGCTAATAAACGGCGAAATGATACCGGAGGCGGCATTTGCAGCCACAATGACAGATGTAAAAGAAGCGTCGGACGCACTGGCGGAAGAGGACATCTTCGCGACTGAGTTTGAGCTGCTGACAGCCTGCGCGCTGATGTGGTTTCACCGGAGTGGGTGCGATATCGTGGTGCTGGAGACGGGGCTCGGCGGGCGGCTGGACGCGACGAATGTGGTACAAACGACGCTGGTGAGCGTGATCACCGCCATTGCGATGGATCATATGCAGTATCTGGGCCACACCATCGAGCAGATCGCTGTGGAGAAATGCGGCATCATCAAGCCGGGCAGCGTGACGGTGTGTTACGCTGAGCAGCCCGAAACCGCGCTGAACGTGATAACGTCCGCTGCGGCAGCGAAGGGAAACGATATTATCATCCCTGACCGCGGTCAGTTGGTGCCGGAGGATAACGGGCTGTCCGGCATCGCTGTGAACTACCGCGGCATCAGCGCGCGCCTGCGGCTGCCGGGGCGGCATCAGGCGGGCAACGCAGCGGTGGCGATAGAAACGGTGTTTGCGCTGCGGGAGCGGTACGGCTTTGATATACCCGATGCAGCGATTGTTGTCGGTCTGGAAGCGGCGTATCTGCCCGCACGTCAGGAACTGCTGGCGCGAAATCCGCTGGTGCTGCTGGACGGCGCGCACAACTTGCAGGGCATTGAGGCGCTGGTGGACACGGTGAAACGTGATCTTGCCGGGCGGCGGCTCGCAGTTGTGTTGGGTATGCTGCGCGACAAACAGTATGACGAATGCATTGGCATCATGGCGGGCCTTGCTGACAAGTTGTTCGCTGTGAGGCCGGACAACGCGCGCGCCCTCGACGCTGAGGAAGTGGCCGAAGCGGCAAAAGCGCACGGCGGCGAAGCGCAGGCATATAGCGATATGGACGAAGCGGTACGCAGCGCGCTGGAATTCAGCGGCGCGGACGGCGCGGTGGTGGTCTGCGGTTCGCTGTACATAGCGGATAAAATGAGACGCGCGATATTTCGACAAAATCTCTTTGTCAAACAAACGGATACGTGATATAATCCGAAACGGATACACAGAGTAGACACTCGGCGCGTTAAGTGTTAAAGGATGGGAAGTTGCCTTTAAACGAAAGACTTAAAAAAGTCTGCGGTGCCGTGTCGCGTCCGCTGTGACACAAACTTATGGGATGTATTTAGCCTCCTTTAATTTTGACAGCAGTGCTGTGCATTCTGATTAAAGGAGGTTTTTTGAGTTGAACGGAAAAGCATTTAAAATTGTGGCAGCAGGAGTGTTGATAGCGCTCAGTATTGCGCTGACCCGACTGATGTCTGCCAATCTGCTTATCGCGGGGGTACCTGCAGTGCGATTGGGTGCGGGTTTTGTCCCCATTGTGATGGCGAGCGTTATACTGGGGCCTTACTATGGAATGGCTGTCGGCGCGTCTGCAGATCTGCTTGGCTATCTGATGTTTCCCGCCGGTATATATTTTCTGCCCATTACGCTAACCAGTGCGCTGGTAGGGCTTCTGCCATATCTTGTGTTCCGTACGTTGTCCCACAGCAAGGATTGGTTACGCGTTCTTCTTGCCGTGGCATTGACACAGATTATATGCTCCATGGTGCTACAGACGGTTTGGGTTTCCATATTGTATGAAGTACCGTATCCGGTGCTGTTCTATCCCCGGGCGGTTGTGACGCTTATTACGATTCCCTTGTATTATGTGATTATCCAATCGGTATTCATCGGATTAAAGAAAGCGAATCTCGTCAGGGTTTAGAAAGCCCAATAAACCCTAAATGCATAAAAATGGGGGGAAGTGCTCAAATGCATTTCCCCTGAGTATAACCTATCATTCCCACTCGCCGCTGGCTCTGCGCTCCGCGTGATATTTCCGTGCCTTTTTCAGCATGTATGAGTATTTCTTGCGGGCCGCCTCCATGTCGAATATCGCAAAATCGACCAGATCAGGGTCCGCCACGTTGTCAAAATAGTTTGCAGCCGCCTGCCATTCGGCATAGGCCTGCCTGACCTCATCCGTATAAGAATCGGACTCCATAAGAGCCACCTCCGAAATAATAGTTGATGTGACCATTATCGCCAATTCACGGTGTTTATATACTTAACTCACACAGGGTATGCATAAACTCCGGAAATCGCTCAAGCGCAAATAACTCACCGGTATCTGCCATACTTTCATGTTAGGTGGTATAATGTAGCAGTATAACTAAGACCATCAAGGGAGAAGGGAAACGCAGCATGCTGCACAAATACGACCCGAAATCCGTATGGTATGTGGAAAGGATATTTAGTCGGAGGTACGTTGTCCACGAAAGCCCCGTGGCGTTGTATTTCAGAAAAAGAAGCGAGGTAGAAACGAGGGAAGGCGGAGTGGTATACCGCAGGCGCATCTTTCGCTGGTTCGGCTTAAGGCAAAGCTGTTATATTGTTTACTATCTCCGCCGCGTGGATGACATAGACGACGCACACAATTGCTATTGGGTGACCGGCAGGATATCTGCCGTCTATCTTCTTGCGGATGGACAGACCGTACTGCTTACAAAGCCTGTCCGGCAAGTATCTCTTCCGAAAACCTTTACGAATATGGCGGAGATAAGAAAAGCGCTTGAGGCGCTGCAAAAATAACGGGACAATTATTATTGCCCGTTAATACTCCGTACGGCCCTCCAACGCGCGCACCAGTGTTACCTCGTCGGTGTATTCGAGATCTGCGCCGATGGGAACGCCGTGCGCGATGCGCGTTACCTTCACGCCCAGCGGGCGGATGGTCTTGGCGATGTAGGCCGCTGTCGCCGTGCCCTGCACGTCCGGGTTGGTGGCGAGTATAACCTCGGATATCTCACCCTTCGCCAGACGATTGATCAGCGCCGCGATGCGGATATCGTCCGGCCCCACGCCGTCCATCGGGGAAATGACGCCGTGCAGCACGTGGTAGACACCCTTGTATTCACGCGTCTTCTCAATGGCGAGCACGTCTTTGATGTCGCACACCACGCAAACGCAAGCGTTATCACGGCCGCCGTCCGAACAGACCGTGCAGCAGGGCATGTCCTTGTCCATCAGGTTGCCGCACACGGGGCAGAACACGGCCTTCTCCTTGGCGTAGGTCAGGTCATCGGCGAAGGCTTTTACTTCTTCATCGCTCAAGCCGATGACATAGAAGGCCAGACGCTGCGCCGTTTTCGCACCCACGCCGGGCAGCTTGGAAAACTGGTTGATGAGCCGCATCACCGGCTCGATGATCGGTCCCAAATCAGAACAAGCCTCCCAGGTCCATGCCGCCCGTGATGCCGCCCATCTTCTGCTGCATCATGTCGTCGGCCTTGGTCAGCGCTTCATTGACCGCTGCCGTGATCAGGTCTTCCAGCATCTCAACGTCGTCCGGGTCCACAGCGTCGGGGGATATTTTGACGCTGATGATCTTCTTCGCGCCGTTCGCACGGACTGTGACCGCACCGCCGCCTGCTGTGGCTTCCACCTCGGCCGTTTCCATCTCAGCCTGCGCCGCTGCCATATCGGCCTGCATCTTCTGCGCCTTGGCCAGCATGGAGTTCATGTTCATGCCGCCGCCGCCCATGCCGCCGCCCATCGATCTTCTCTTTGCCATCCTAATTAGTCCTCCTGTATGATCTCGATATTTTCTGCGCCGAACATCTGGGTGATGTCCACGCCTTTACTGCCTGCCTGTGTGCCGTGCGCCCTAATGACATTGACGGTGAGTGTCCTGCCCGCTTCCGCAGACAGCATCTGCACCAGCGTGGCTTGTGCGTTGGGCAGCTTCAGAGATTCCGCCGCCGTATCGTTGTCGGCATCGAACCGGATTTCGAAAACATCGTCTGTGCAGACCACCGCATCCGCCTTCTTCGCGTACGTGCAAATATGATAGGCTTTCTTGTCCTCGAGCGCAAGCAGCGTCTTCTTCCATATGTTATCCGCTTCCGTGTCCGGTATTCCGGACGCCTTGGACGGCGCGGGCTTCGCAGCTCGGGCTTTTGGCTTCTCAGCCAGAGGCACAGCTTTGTTTTCCGCTGCCGGAGCGGGCGCAGCTGTGAACGGACGTTCCTCCAGCGCGCGCAGCCGTGCTTCCAGCTTGTCGATGCGGGCAGCAGCGGGTGAGGATGCGTCGTCCTCGGGCGACATCAGCGCCATCACCGCCGTTTCCAGCACAATGTCGGCGCGCAGGTTCTGCCGCATCTCGTATTCCTTCTGGATCAGTATGTTCAGCGCACGGATGCACGCGGCTTTGCCGTACTTGCCGGCCAGCGCCTTCAAGTCTGCGTCGTCCTCTTCGGCGTCTGCGCCCGCCGCCAGCCACATCATGCGGCGGAATACGTCCGCGAGGTCCTTGATCAGCGCGCGTGTGTCGGCACCGGCGGTCAGCAGTCCTCTCAGGCCGGTGAGTGCGCCCTTCTCGTCGTATTCGGCGATGCGCCCTGCCAATGTGTGCAGCAGGCTCATGTCGCCGCTGCCCAGCGCCGCGGTGACGTTTGCCATCGTAATGTCGCCGAAGGCCGCGCACTGGTCGAGTATCGACAGCGCGTCGCGCATGCCGCCCTCCGCCGCGCGCGCGATGGCTTTCAGCGCGCTGTCCTCGATCTTGAAGCATTCAGCTTTGGCTACTTCGACCAGACGGCCCCTGATGGCTGCTGTGGATATGCGCTGGAAGTCAAACCGCTGGCAGCGCGACAGTATCGTCGCGGGGAGCTTGTGCGGCTCGGTGGTTGCGAGTATAAATATGATGTGGGCGGGCGGCTCCTCCAGCGTCTTCAGCAGCGCGTTGAACGCTCCCTTGGAGAGCATATGCACCTCATCGATGATGTAGACCTTGTATTTGCAGAAGGCGGGCAGCAGGTTCACGCGGTCGCGGATGTCGCGGATGTTGTCCACGCCGTTGTTGGACGCGGCGTCGATCTCAACGATGTCCACCGAACCCTCGTCCGCGGTGGCGCGGCAAGAGTCGCATGCACCGCAGGCCTCGGCGCCCTGCCGGTTCCGGCAGTTGACGGCACGCGCGAATATCTTGGCCAAGCTGGTTTTCCCTGTACCGCGCGGCCCGGAAAACAGATATGCGTGCGCGATTTTGCCGCTTTCAATCTCGCCTGCCAGCACCTTGGTGATGGATTCCTGACCCACCACGTCGGCGAAACGCACAGGCCGCCATGTGCGGTAGAGTGCTCTGTAAGCCATTCGTTCCTCCCTCATTTTGCTTTTATAATATACCACCCAATGTCGGTCTTTGTCCATATTGTCAGAGTTCGGATACGGAACAAATACTCTCGCCAGAACGTCCTATTATCAGAAACAGTATGGAGGATCACATGAAAAGAAAAGCAATAGCAGCGGTATTTTGCACAGCTGCGCTGGTCATATTGTCGGCCTGCGGCGCGGCGTATCCGGATAATCTGGTGTCGGCGGACAATGCGGTCGCATTCATTTCAAGTGAGGATGTGAGAGCGATTGAGGCTGATACCGCGTATGGCGGCATCATAACCCAACTGGGCGCAACGCAGGACGCGGGCTGGAGCGAGGAACCTGCTGCGGTGTATCTGGTTGACGGCACCGATTTTTTGTATCTGACGTATGCAAACCTAAAGGACAAATGTCCGCTGTCGGGAGTTGAGCTGCTGGAAAGCCTGCAAAGCGCGGTGGGTATCCGCGGCGAAGTGACAGATGTGTCTATGTCGGGCGGCGAGCTGACGATGCTGGTAGAAGCGTCAGGCAGCGACTATGGCATGTACGACAAGGCGAGCGTTCGTGTGGACGCGGACTCTGTGGTGGTGACGCAGGACGGTGAAACCGCCGCGATGGAGCGGATCAGGCAGGGCGATACTGTCGAGGTGGTGTTCGGCGGACCGGTGGCAGAGTCGTATCCGGTGCAGGGTAAAGCTCTGCGCGTGATGATCATGCAAATAAGCACCCCATAACATTAGCATAATCGGTATAATCGGACGCCGGCGGGTCTTCCCTCGCTGGCGTTTTTCTGATATGCTGTTGCAAAGCCGCAGGCAAAATGTAAACTTATTGTTGCCGGGGTTATGCTGCCTTAATATTTATGTTATAATTTATAAATAAAATTGTAACGATTGAAAAGGACTCTGAAGCGCTTGAGCTTTCAGAGGCGGTTGAACCGAGGTAAAGACTTTGAAGATGAGATTCATCGACCCGAGGATGTTCAAACATATTGACTGGCTGCTGTTCGTCAACATCATCGTGCTGATATTACTCAGCTTGGTGGCGATCGCGAGCGCTACTTCCGAGCCGCTGACCGAAAATACTGGTTCTGTATCCGCTGCTGTTACGCAGTTGGATTTGGAGCTCGTACTTCAACAGCTGACTTGGTTTGGCGTGGGGCTGTTTGCCATGTTTGTTGTGCTGCTGCCCGACTATCACGCTATTGGCGAATATTACAAATGGATATACATCATATTGATCGTGTTGCTGGTCGCGGTGTTCTTTCTGGGAGACAATGTAAGAGGTGTCCGCGGCTGGTTCCGCATCGGCAACTCGGGCTTCCAGCCCAGTGAAATCGGCAAGATCGCCATTATCATCATGATGGCGCGCATGATTTCCAACCGCACCAAGGGCAAGGACGGCGGCATTACCAAGGTGAGGGAGCTGCTGCCCATTATCGGCATGTTTTTGCTGCCGCTGGCACTCATCATCATTCAGCCGGACTTTGGCACCGCGATGGTGTATGTTTTTACGTTTTTCTCAATGCTGTTTCTGGCACGGACAAGCCTGAAGCTGCTGTTTGGCATGGTGGCCATTGTGGGTGTGGCGCTGCCGGCGTCCTGGTTTGTGCTGGCGGACTGGCAGAAGAACAGAATTCTTTCTTTTATCGGCGTTCAGCCTGAAGGTATGACAGACCAGGAGATGGCGGATAACGCACGTCAGGCCAACCAGGCCAAAACAGCCATCGGATCGGGGCAGCTCTCCGGCAAGGGGCTGTTCTCGCTGGGCGGTGAGAGCCGTCTGTCGCACATCGCCGAAAAGCATACGGACTTCATTTTCGCTTCCACAACGGAGGCGGTCGGCTTTATCGGCGCGATGTTCATCATACTGTTGTATTTCGTGCTGATCATCCGTACGATGTGGCTGGCCACCAAGGCCAAGGACGATTTCGGTTCGCTGATCATCGTCGGCGTGCTGGCGATGACACTGTTTCATATATTCGAGAACATCGGTATGAACATCGGTGTGATGCCCATCACCGGTATACCGCTGCCGTTTTTCAGCTACGGGGGTTCCAATTTACTGACTAACATGATCGCCTTTGGGCTGGTCATCAACGTCAGCATGCGACGACAACGATGGAGTTTCTGATTTGCGGTAAAGCTTTTTATAGAAGGAGTGCGTTATGATCGAAGGACAGAGCATTATCGAGCTGATACAGAAGCGGACGTCGGTGAGGACGTATGAAAAGAAGCCGGTGGAGCCTGAAAAGCTGGAGCGATTGACCAGCTTTCTGGCTGGAGTGAAGAATCCGTTCGGTGCCCAGACACGTTTTGAACTGGCTGAAAACTCGGAGCAACGAATTGGCACCTACGGCTTCATCAAGGGTGCAAAAACATATTTTGCGGGCTGTGTGAAAAAGGGTGGCATGGACATGGAAGGTTTCGGCTATGCGTTTGAGCACGCAGTGCTGTATGCCACGGCGCTGGGTCTTGGCACCTGCTGGCTGGGCGGCACGTTCAAGCGGAGTACGTTTATCGACCATATGAAGCCGGCAAATGAGTATTTGCCCGCCGTATCACCCATCGGGTATGCCGCAGAGAGAAAGTCGCTGACGGAGCGGGCGGTGGCTGCAGGCGCGGGAGCCCGTTCGCGCAAACGCTTCGGGGAGGTGTTTTTCGACGGTGGGGCCTCAAAGCCGCTTATGCCGCAAGACGGCGCATTGAAGACGTGTCTTGAAATGGTGCGCATCGGCCCGTCCGCGTCCAATAAGCAGCCATGGCGCGTGATCGTGAAGGACGGGGCATGTCATTTCTATGCGCTGGTCGACAAGCGCTACGCCGGAAACACGATGTACGGTTTTACAATGCAGCGCGTTGATCTCGGTATCGCGGCGTGCCATTTTGAGCTGACTGCGCACGAGCTGGGCTTGCCCGGCGGCTTCGTGGTGGAGGACCCAAAGCTGGTCACAGACGAAATGCTGGCTGAAGGCTGGCACTACGGCTTCAGCTGGAAATAGCATCAGAGTACGTTCTCCCAGCCCAGGTGGTCGATATCCCGAATGTGTTCGATGTAGAAAAGGATTTCCTGCGCTGCCGCCAATGCCTCGGGGGAATGGCTGGGTGTGCACAGACTGGGCAGTTTTTTGGAGGTCGCGGATATGATATCCACCTCCTTATGCTCAAAAAGAGCTTCATAGGAAAGCTTCTGGCGCTGCCACGCGTCGTCAAAGTCATAAGCCGCCTGCGCGGCTTTTTCCGTGTCGCTTTGATCGAGCGCAGCAATGATTTCTTCCAGGCGGCTGGCGAGCGCTTCGGTGGCGCTGTCGATATAGACACCCTGCCATACGGCAGTGCACAGCATCAATGCCAGCAGCACCAGCATGGCGATATTCTTACCCATTTTTCATGCGTCCCTGTATCTGTTTGCCCTGATAATCCTGTATAAATACGCTGCCCGTTTCATCACTGGTGGCCAGAAATACGGAATGAATATGCTTGACGCCCGTTTGTTTGAGCACTTTTTGCAGATCAAGTGCTTCGAAGCCCAGCTTTTCCAGGTTTTTCGGTTTTATCTTTCCGTCCATGATCACATCATAACAAAACCCTGGGTTATCGGGATGCAGCTTCAGGTCTTCCGGCTGGACGGGGCGTTTCACCGGCTTGAGCATCACGGATAAATCGCCGTTGGTTTCCAGCACGGCGTAGTGCACGTCGCTGATGCTCATCACGTTTTTGACACGCAGCTGCTCGATCAGGTCGTTTAAGTTATATCCCAGTTTCATAAGCTCCTTGCGGCGGATGATACCCTTGTGGATGACGATGCTGGGCTTGCCGGAGAAAAAGGCGCGCAGCTTGTCGCTCTTGATGGACAGGAACGCGATGCCGTTGTGCAGCACCAGCAGCGTGATAACAGGCACGATGCCGTATGTGATGGGGATGCCCGCGCCCGCCATCGGCGTGGATGCCACCTCGGCGATCATGACGGCTATCACGAGGTCGAACGGCTGCAGCTGCCCGGCCTGCCGTTTGCCCATCAGCCGCATCACCAGCATGATGAAGAAGTATATGATGAATGTTTTGATGATCACGTTGAACATAGCGTTATTTTGAGCGTGCGGGCGCAAAATATGTACGCAGCGCCGCCGCATCCGACTTAATGTTTGTGTTTTATGCCCCGTGTGAGTATAATAGCGTAAAAGAAAACAATGGGAGAAACATGAGCGAAAAGGCGGAAATACTGAAAAGGTTGAAGGCGCATTATCCCGAAGCAAAGCCGGAACTATGGTTTCGCACCCCGTTTGAGCTGCTCATCGCGACGATACTCTCGGCTCAGACCACGGACAAACAGGTAAACGCCGTGACAGGCACGCTGTTTGAGCGGTATTCGGACGCAGCGGCGCTGGCCGCGGCGAGCATGGAAGAGATCGAGACCATCATCAAAAGCTGCGGTTTTTTCCATACCAAGGCGCGCAACATACAAGCAGCGGCTGCTGCGCTGGTGGACAAGCATAGCGGGCAGGTGCCGTGCACGATGGAGGAGCTGACCGCGCTGCCCGGCGTAGGGCGCAAGACTGCCAACGTCGTGATGTCCAATGCCTTTGGCATTCCGGCGATCGCGGTGGACACGCACGTGTTTCGTGTGTCGAACCGGCTGGGACTCGCGGCGGCAAAGGACGTGCTGGAGACGGAGCGGCAGCTGATGGACAACATACCGCGGGAGCAATGGTCCGCCGCACACCACTGGCTGATCTACCACGGCAGAAGGGTGTGCACCGCGCAGCGGCCCAAATGCCCGACATGCTTTTTAAATGATATATGCCCATGGAGAGGAAAGGTAATTTAACTGATGTTTGTCGATAAGGCGAGGATATTCATAAAGGCGGGAGACGGCGGCAGCGGCCACGTTTCTTTCCGCAAGGAAAAGTACGTGAACAACGGCGGTCCGGACGGCGGCGACGGCGGCGATGGTGGCAGCATCGTATTCGAGGTGGACGCGTCTATGCGCACACTGATGGACTTCGCTTACCAGCGGCGGTTTGAGGCGCAGGCAGGCGAACGCGGCGGTAAGAAGAATATGCGGGGGCGCACTGCCGAAGACCTCGTCATCCGCGTACCGGCGGGTACCGTGATCAAGGACGATGAGACGGGTCGCGTGGCGGCGGACATGAGCGAAGGCCGACGTGTACTGCTGAAGGGAGGCGCGGGCGGCAAGGGCAACTCGCGCTTCGCAACGTCCACGCGGCAGGCACCGAACTTTGCGACACCGGGCAAGAAAACCAAGGGGCGGCATGTGATATTGGAGCTGCTGTCCATTGCGGACGTAGGGCTGCTGGGATTTCCCAACGTGGGCAAGTCCACGCTGCTGTCGGCGTCCACCAGCGCCAAGCCCAAGATTGCCAACTACCACTTCACCACGCTGTCGCCCAACCTCGGTGTGGTGAGAAAGCACGATCAGAGCTTCATCATGGCGGACATCCCCGGGCTGATCGAAGGCGCGGCGTCGGGTGCGGGGCTGGGGCACGACTTTCTGCGTCATGTCGAGCGTACGCGCATGCTGATCCACGTGCTGGACGTGTCCGGCTCAGAGGGGCGCGACGCGACCCAAGATTACGAGATCATCCGGCGCGAACTGGCCGACTATTCTGACGAGCTGACCAAGCGCCCTGAGCTGGTGGCAGCCAATAAGATGGACCTGCCGGACGCGGCGGAGCATGCCAAACGCCTGAAGGAATATCTCGAGCCGCGCGGTGTGAAGGTGTATGAAATATCCGCGGAAACGGGCGAGGGCGTGGACGAACTGATGGAGGCCGCGTATGAGCTGCTGATGACGCTGCCCATACCGACATCGGTGCGCGAGGACGGCGTGGTGGAGGAATGGGCATTGGAGAAGGAGGATGATGAGGGCTTTGAGGTATACGCCGAGGACGGCGTGTACTACGTGGACGGCTCCGTCGTCCGCGAGATCATGCTGCGCACCAACCCGGATGACCCGGATTCGATGCGTCACTTCCAGAAGCTGCTCATCGATTTTGGCATCATCAAGGCGCTGCGCAGGGCAGGCGCAAAGACGGGCGATGCGGTGTGCCTTGAAGGACTGGAATTCGATTTTGTCGATTAAGAAAGGATATAACGTATGCTGACAAGCAAACAGAGGGCTGCGCTTAAGGCAATGGCGAACAGCATCGAGCCCATCATCTATGTGGGCAAGGGAGGGCTGACGGATAATGTGATCACGCAGGTGGACGAGGCTTTGGCGGCCCGTGAGCTGATCAAGGGGACGGTGCAGCAGAACGCGCCAGAGAGCGCGGCGGAGGTGCTGCAGATCATCGCGGAGGCGACGGGCGCGGAGCCGGTGTCGTCGTCCGGGCGTAAGTTCGTGCTGTACCGCCCGCGTCCCAAGGATCCGACGATCAAGCTATAACATGGGATATAAGAAGCTGCTGAGCCTCTCGGACGATCCGTGGAGCCTGAAAAAGCTGGGCGGTCCCGAAATGGTGCACGAAGCGCTGAAGGAAAATGGGTTCGATGGCATCGAGCTGGTGCGCTGGCACGACCCGCAGCCGCTGCCCGATGTGACCGCGGTCGGACGGCATATGCCGTATTGGCCGACGTGGCTGGACTTCTGGCGCGGGAACGAGGAATCGCTTCTGCGGCAGTTCGGCAGCATGGACAATGTCCGCACGTATTACGGCGCGGCGTCGCGGGAGGAGTTCGTGAGCCAGCGGCGTGCGGAGCTTGAGGAAGCGGCGGCGATGGGCGCACAGTATACCGTATTCCATGTCAGCCACGCAGAGCTGGAGCACTGCTACAACCACGCGTTTACGTACTCCGACGAGGACATCGTCCGCGCGTTTATTGAATTCATCAACGAAGCGACGGAGGGGTTGAGCAAAGGGCCGGCGCTGCTTTTTGAGAACCACTGGTTCCCCGGCCTGAAGCTCAACGAACGGCGGCTAGCCGAGCTTCTGATGACTGAGGTGAAGTACCCCAATAAGGGTTTTGTGCTGGACACAAGCCATATGATGCTGACGGCGGGCGTGAAGACGGAACCTGAGGCAGTGGATGCGATACTGGAATATATCGATGCTTTGGGCGACATGGCGGAACATATCCGCACCGTACATCTCAACAGCGCGGCGGGCGCGCAGCCTTTGGACGGACAATATAATGCTGATGCCGATTTTGAGTCGCGGCTGATGGATGCCTTTCGATTTGTGGGCAGCATGGATCCGCACAAGCCGTTCGCATACGACGGCATACGGCATGTGCTGGACACAGTTCGGCCGGATTTTCTGGTGTATGAGCTGGCTTTTAAAACGCGGGATGAATTATTGAGTATTGTGGAAGAACAGGACTGCGCTTTAAGAATTTAATGCCCGATCGGGTTTCCAGATTATGAATCAGAACAGAAGCGCCTCAATGTAAAATGCGGCAATGCCAAACAATAAGGCGGGTATTGTGGTAATAACCGTGGCCCACAGAGAGGAGCGGCGGTCTATCGCCAGAAGCGGAAACAACGCATCACCATCCTGCGAAATGGCGTTCGCCAGCAAAGCGGCGAACGGGATCATACCCCTGGCATATAGAGAAACGAAAATAATCTGAGGCCCGCAGCCAGGAACCAAGCCGATAACAGCGCCAAGAATGACGGACAGAAGCCCTGTAACCATCATCCAGCTTTGCACTACCGCTTCTCCGCCGATGAATATAACAAACAGCTCGTACACAAAGTATGCAACGAAAACCCACAGGCAGACAAACGCGGTGTCCTGCGCATTATGCACCAGTGTTTCTTTCAGGGAGAATGCTTTCTGTTCAGCAGTGTCATGTTCTTCGTTCTTGATAAAACGCTTGTCGATGATCATGTAGATAATGCAGAATACAAGACCGGCTATGCCGATAATTGTTCCAAGGCTGGGAATGCCGAGCGCATCGTTCACGTCCACCTGAAACAACAGAAGTATGCCCAGAATAAGTCCAATGGCCATCATTACCCAGAATATCTTATATCCCACGTTGTGGGTGAAACGGTAAGCAAGCCCTTCTTCATGATGCGCTGCTTCCCTGTGATGCAGCAGCATGTCTATACTGTCCCCATCCGAGTGGCCGATATGCCGAATTGGCCCGTCCTGTAACAGTGCATGGTCGGCAAGGGAGACAGCATTTTTGTCAAGCAATGCTTGCCGCCGCTTTTCAAAACCACCGTCAATTTTCAGAGCATCCACAGTGTATCCGGAGATCAGCGCGGCCACAAAGCTAATAATGGAGACAATCAGATAATCTAAGGGACGCGAGGCGATCAGAACAAACGCAGAATCTCCCATTGTGGCAACCAGTGTGGCTACAATGGTGCCAAAAGTGACAGTACCCTTCAAGTATAATGGCATTACGAAAATCGCGCCGCCACAGCCGGGCGTGAGACCCAAAACCGCGCCAATGACAGGCTGTAAGCGCTTGGCGTTTTCCAGCTTTTCCACAAACCGGCCTTGTGTTTTGTAATTAATAAAGCCGAATATCAGCAGCACAGCCCCAACAAAGACGCCAACCTGCAGAAAAGCTCCTTCGGCGGAATCAATCAGCTTCTGAATTATACTATCAAACATCCCGTCCCCCTGAAATCTAGAGTGCAGGCAAATATGGAATATATATATTAATTATAGAAAAACTATCGATTATCGTCAATCAAAAGTATTGACCAACTGCTGGCACAGCCCTTCTCTTCAAATTGGCGCTTAATGCTATCAAGATGGTAATTTGCCGCCGCGCGGAAACAGGCTGCCGCGCAGCCACTCGGCCAGCATGAACAGCAACGGCCGTCTGCGAGGACGCACTGCCGCCGGTTTCAGCAGCTTCACTTGCGGTGGGGCGGGGAGTTGTTCTGGTTGATTTTCTTCCAGCGCGAATGGCGTGACCTCTGTTTGTATGGTGAAGGAGACGGGAAACTCCACATATATCAGCTGACGGACGGTACAGGCGCATTCGCCATCCTTCATTACGCAGTTTTCTGCTGTAGGTTTTCCCACACAGTATGCAACGACGTCCCCGACCTTCGCGTCCGGCGCGAAGACAACCTGAGCTTTGATATTGACATTTTGCGCGGCGTTATTTTCCATCGCATTACCCCCTGATCAACCGGAAACTATAGTACAGCTTATTCATGCAGCGCGGATTTGTGAGTTTGACAATTGTGCTCCGCTGTATTGTGGCATTGATAAAGTGCAACGCGGCGGCGAATTTTGAGGAATCACCTTGCTGAATTTTAATGTTTATGCTACAATTTGAATGTAAGTGTAATGGCAGGAGAATTGAGCCGTACCAAACCATAGTTTGGCGCGGCTTTTTTATTTGTTTTGAACCGCTGAAAGGAGACGACAAATGATCTATGATGCGGCCATCATCGGCGCAGGCGTGACGGGCTCACTGATCGCGCGGGAGCTGGGGCTGTGCGCGCTATCCGTGTGCGTGGTCGAAGCGGAGGCGGACGTGGCGATGGGAGCGAGCCGCGCCAACAGCGGCATCGTGCACGCAGGCTTCGATGCTGCGCCCGGCAGCATGAAGGCGCGGATGAACAAGCGCGGCAACGAGATGATGACAACGGTCGTCAAGGAGCTGAGCGTACCGTATGAGAACTGCGGCTCGCTGGTGGTGGCGTTTGATGACGCGGACGATAAGCACATCGACGAGCTGGTGGAACGGGGCGCGGCCAACGGCATACCGGTGGAGAAGATAACCGGCGCGCGCGTGCGGCAGATGGAGCCGATGCTGAGCGACAGCATCATATCAGCGTTGTGGGCGCCCACCGGCGGCATCGTGTGCCCGTTCACGCTGACCATCGGCGCGATGGAGAATGCGGTGGCGAACGGCGTGACGCTGTACCTGAACAGCCGTGTAACCGCCATCTCGAGGGAAGAGGGCATTTGGGAGATTCACGCAGGAGATAACCGCATACGGGCGCGCTGGCTGATCAACGCGGCGGGCGTGTATGCGGACGACATATCGCGCATGGCGGGCGGCGAGAGCTTTGGTGTCCGCGCGCGTCGCGGCCAATACGTGCTGTTCGACAAGAGCATGCCGGAGCGGACTCACAGCGTCATATTCGGTGCGCCCTCCGACAAGGGCAAGGGCGTGCTTTTCGGGCCCACAGCACACGGCAACATGATCGCCGGGCCGACGGCAGAGTTCGTGGACAAGGACGACAATGACACCACGCGCGAGGGGCTGACGGAGGCGCTGGAGGGCGTGAAACGGTATGTTTCGACCGTGGACAGGCGCCACGCCATCACGGTGTTCGCCGGACTGCGCGCGATGCCAGAGACACACGACTTTATCATTGAAAGATCAAAGACAGCGCCGGGGCTGATCAACGTGGCGGGTATTGAGTCGCCGGGACTGACTTCATCTCCTGCGATCGCAGAGTACGTGAAAGGGCTGCTGGAAGAAGCGGGCGTTACGCTTGCACCCAAGCCGGGCGCGGTGCGAACGCGCAACCCAATCGAGCGGTTTGCGGAGGCGTCACCCAAACGTCAGCGCGAGCTGATCGCGATGGATAAGCGGTATGCCAACATGGTATGCCGCTGCGAGCAGATCACCGAGGCTGAGATCGTGGAGAGCGTCCACCGGCCCTGCGGTTCTAAGACGGTGGACGGCGTACGGTTGCGCATCCGTGCGGGCGCGGGGCGGTGCCACGGCGGGTTCTGCCTGCCGCGCGTAATGGCGATACTCGCGCGGGAGCTGGGCCGAGGTTACGACGAGATCACCAAGAGCGGGGATGGCTCATGGATATTGGACGGACGGATCAAGGAGGGGGTGCGATGAAGGCGGATGTGGTTGTCGTCGGGGCAGGCCCGGCGGGGCTGGCCGCGGCCATCGCGGCAAAAGAGAACGGCGCGGATGATGTGATTGTGATAGACCGGGATGAGCATCTGGGCGGCATATTGCGTCAGTGTATCCACAACGGCTTCGGGCTGCACGTGTTCGGCGAGGAGCTGACCGGCCCCGAATACGCCGCCCGGTTCATCGACAAAGCTAAGGCGCACGGCATACGTTTCCTGACCGAGACGATGGTGCTGGACATATCGGCAGAACGCGTTATCACCGCGGTAGGGCCGGAGACGGGGCTCGTTTCGATAGAGGCGGGCGCGGTGGTGCTGGCGATGGGCTGCCGCGAGCGCAGCGCGGGTGCGCTGATGATACCCGGTTCGCGTCCGGCGGGCGTGATGACGGCGGGCACGGCTCAGCGGTTCGTCAACATCGAAGGGTTTATGCCGGGGCACGAGGTGGTCATTCTGGGTTCGGGCGACATCGGACTCATCATGGCGCGGCGCATGACGCTGGAAGGCGCGTGTGTGAAAATGGTGCTGGAGCTGATGCCGTATTCGGGCGGGCTGAACCGAAACATCGTACAGTGTCTGAACGACTTCGACATACCGCTGAAGCTGTCACATACGGTGACGCGGCTACATGGGCGCAAGCGCCTCACGGGCGTAACCGTCGCGGCGGTGGATGAATATGGAGCACCCATAAAGGAGACGGAGGAATACGTCTCGTGTGATACACTGCTGTTGTCGGTGGGGCTCATCCCCGAGAATGAGCTGTCACGCGGGTTCGGCGCGGAGTTGGATCGCATGACGAATGGGCCGGTGGTGGACAGCGACATGCAGACGTCAGCAGACGGCATATTCGCGTGCGGTAACGTGGTGCAGGTGCACGATCTGGTGGATTTCGTGACGGAGGAAGCGACCCGTGCCGGGCGTGCAGCGGCACTGTATCTGAAGAAGGCGCAAAACTGCGCCTGCCGGCATACGATACCGGGGCAGGGTGTGCGCTACGTGGTGCCGCAAAAGCTGTGCGGCGATGGTACGGACAAGACGCTGTTCTTCCGCGTGGCGAACGTATACCGCAACTGCGTGACGGTGGCACGGTGCGGCGACAAGGTGATTGCGCGCAGAAAGAGGCAGATCGTTGCGCCCGGTGAGATGGAGCGGCTTGAGATCAAATACGCAGACATTTGCGGTGACATCATGGTAACGGTGGAGGATGTTTGAAAATATGGAAACGAAGAAGCTGATATGTATCGTCTGCCCGCTGGGGTGTCCCATCACGGCGCAGATGGACGGTAACAAAATCATCAGTATATCCGGATCAACGTGCAAGCGCGGCGAGGCGTATGCGCGGGCGGAGCTGACGGACCCGCGGCGCACGCTGACCACGACGATGCGCGTGGATGGCGCGGGGCTGGTGCCTGTGAAATCGTCCGCGGCGCTGCCCAAGGCTTTGCTGCGCGACAGCATGGATATCATCAACACGGCACGGGCCAAAGCGCCGGTGTTACCGGGCGATGTGCTGATCGCAGACATCCTCGGCACGGGCGTGGACATCATCGCGACCGACCGAGCTTAGCTATAATAGATTGAGACCGATGAGGCGCTGCCTCCTCGCCTCCGCTCAAGGGACTTATCCCTTGAGAATCCCATCGGGGAAATGCCTGCGGCATTTCCCGTAGTCATTTTTAAGCATAGATCATCTCAAAAATAGAAAATATTTTCGCTTTTTGTTTTTTATCTGGTATAATAAGCCTATGTACCGCGTCACTGAAACGGTTTGCAGCTCGGCGCTGCACCATCACAATTCCAAATGGCTGCCGTTCAAGTACGACATCAACGTGTACCGGGGCTGCGCGCACCGGTGCATCTACTGTTACGCGCTGTATTCGCACGGCTACATCGGCGGCGACGGCACTTTTTTCGATCAGATATATGCCAAGACCAACGTTGCGGACGTATTGATGCGCGAGCTGCCGCGATTTTCGCGCGAGACTGTAAACCTCGGCGGCGTGACGGACAGCTATCAGCCCGCCGAAGAAACTTGCAGTCTGATGCCCGGGGTATTGGGGCAGCTGGCGCGGTTTCACGTTCCGGCGGTGATATCTACCAAATCCGCGCTGATACTGCGCGATGTGGCGTTGCTGAAGAAGGTGGCGGACGCGGCCGGGCTGATGGCAGCACTGACGGTGACGACAATGGACGACGCGGTGGCGTCGCTGATTGAACCGGGCAGCTCGCGTCCCACGGCGCGCATGGCTGCAGTGAGAGAACTGAAAAAGCAGGGGCTCACGTGCGGCGTGCACTTGATGCCCGTGATACCGTATCTGACGAGCGGCAGAGACAGTCTGGAAGCGGTGTTCAGTGCGGCGAAGGACGCAGGCGCGGATTACGTGCTGACGTCCGCGCTCAACCTAAAAGGCCCCACGCGGCGAGGTTTCTTTGATGCCGTCCGACAGAGCTTTTCGTCCGAGTATAACCGGATAAAATCGGTATTTTATGACAAGCAAGCCTATACAGAATACAAACGGGAATTACAGGAGAATGTCAGCAAGTTGCGCACCAAATACGCAATGCCCGCCTATGTGACGCTGAACCCCAGACCAAGGCCTACACAGATCTCCTTCTTTTAAGCTGCCCGGTCCGTCTTCCCGGGTCCTCCGCCGACGTATGCGCCGGTGGACCGGTTACCGCAGCGGACCACGCGCAGCGGCGGGCGACGGACCTGCCTCCTGTCTTCCCGCCGTTCATACACAAACAGTATCGTCGTAAAGACCGCAAACAGCGCCACCGCTCCCGCGACCAGCAAACCAGCATCCATCAGTCTCTCCCACATAAGCGCCTCCCGTAACAAGAATCTATGTTCATGTTAAGCGATGGCCTGTACTGTTTTCAGGACAGATTCGTTTGAATCAGGACAAACCGGACCGGCATATACTTTATCATGCTAAAAACCGGGAGGATCCTTACATGAAGGAAATGATAGTCTCACCGACCGCGCCATATTCGCATGACCAGCTGATGCGCGACGTGTACGCGCTCAAAACCACTTACCCAGAGCTGATACAGTGCGAGGACGCCGGGTATTCGGCGGAGGGGCGGGTGCTGCCGCTGATCCGGCTGGGGACGGGGCGCGCGAGCCTGCTGTGCTGCGGTACGCACCATGCGCGTGAGTATATCACGAGCGCTTATCTGATGTATGTCGTCAACATATATGCCCACACCGCAGCGGCCCACAAACGCTTCGGTATCTTCGACATGGAGGAGTTGCTGTCGGCGTGCTCGCTGTATGTGTTGCCGATGGTGAATCCGGATGGTGTTGCGCTGGTGCAGGGCGGTCTCAAAGCGGTGCAGCAGCCGGAGAATGTGGAGAAGATGACAATGGTACGCCCGTCGTACTGCGAGTGGAAGGCTAATGTGAACGGCGTAGACTTAAGCCGGCATTATCCGGCACTGTGGGATGAGCGCTATTTGCCCATCGATGCACCCGCGTCCGAACTGTACAGCGGCAGCCTGCCGGGAACGGAGCCGGAGGTGAAGGCAGTGATACACGTCTGCCGCAGCCACGCTTTCCGTGCGGCGCTGTCCTTTTACGCCAAAGGTGAGTCCATCGCTTACGCGGACACGGCAACAGCCCAGAAGACGCCGGAGGCGCTGGAACTGGCGCGCCGCCTGACGGATGCTTCGGGCTATGCATTGCTGCCGATGGCAGACAACCCCGGCATATTTGCGGCCAGCTTCGAAACGTGGTTCCGAGATGCGTATTTGCGCCCCGCTCTGCAGATCAGGCTTGCGCCGGCATCCGGTGGTGTGCTGCCAGTGAACGAGAAAGACTTCTACCAGCTGATATGGAAAAAGGCGAGCAGCCTTTGCGCTGCAGCCATGGCGGCAGTTAATGAAGAATAACCCTATCGCGGGCCAATTGCAGAACAATCAATTAAAAAAGGGCGCGAGCTGCGCCATATTTTTGCTCCTTTTAGTCTTTCGGCTTAGTTGTTCGGGACGCCCGCACGTCCCGAAACAAAAAGCCAGACAAAGAAGTTTTATCTTTTAAAAGGGCACACAGCCGCTTTTAAAACTGGGATATCAATAACGGGTGAGATACTGGTCGATCTCCCAAGGATGAACAGCCGTACGGAACGCATCCCACTCCTTGATCTTGAAGTCGTAATACATCTTGAATATATGGTCGCCCAGCGTTTCCTTGACGAGGCTGCTGGACTGAAATGTCTGGAGCGCGTCGAACAAGTTGCCCGGCAGGCTGGTCACACCATTTTCGGCCATTTCGGCTTCTGTCATTTTAAATATGTTGCGGTCTACCGACGGCGGCGGTGTGAGATTATTCTTGATGCCGTCAAGGCCGGCAGCCAGCTGCAATGCAATGGAAAGATATGGGTTGCAGGACGGGTCCGGACTGCGCAGCTCCACACGCGTGCCCGCGCCTCTTGAAGCGGGAATACGGATCAGCGGGCTTCGGTTCTGGGCAGACCAGGCCACATAGCAGGGCGCTTCATAGCCGGGAACGAGTCGCTTATAAGAGTTGACAGTCGGGTTGGTGACCGCTGCGATCGAGTGAATGTGTTTCATAATACCCGCGATGTAATTATAGGCGATAGGCGACAGCTGCAACGGCCCGGTCTTGTCGAAGAAAGCATTGCCGTCCTTCGTGGACAGGGACTGATTGGTGTGCATGCCGCTGCCGTTGATGCCGAATATCGGCTTGGGCATGAAGGTGGCGTACAGTCCATGCCGTGCTGCGATGCTTTTCACGACGATCTTGAACGTCATAATGTTGTCCGCAGTGGTCAGCGCATCACCATATTTGAAGTCAATCTCATGCTGGCCTTCGGCCACCTCGTGGTGAGAAGCTTCGATTTCAAAGCCCATGTCCTCTAAAGTGAGGCACATATCGCGGCGTGCGTCCTCGCCCTTGTCGATGGGCGCGAGGTCAAAATATCCGCCGTCGTCTTGTGTGATGGTGGTGGGCTTGCCTTCACCGTCAGTCTGAAAAAGGAAAAATTCCAACTCGGGGCCCACGTTCATCGTGTATCCCAGATCAGCGGCCATGTTCAGCGATTTTTTCAGGACGTTTCTCGGGCACCCGCCGTACGGTTCGCCGTCGGTGGTGTAAACGTCGCAGATGAGGCGCGCCACCTTGCCCTGCTGAGGACGCCACGGGAAGATAGAGAAAGAGTCGGTGTCCGGCTTTAAAAGCATATCCGACTCTTCGATGCGGACGAAGCCGTCAATCGACGAACCATCGAACATGCAGCCATCCTCCAGTACCCTGGAAAGCTGTTTTGACGTGATCGCTACGTTCTTCAGTATGCCGAACACATCGGTAAACTGAAGGCGAATAAACTTGACGTCATTCTCTTCCACCAGTTTGAGGACATCTTTGTTTGTGAACTTCTTTGCCATTTCAAAAACTCCTTTGACATATATTTAACACTTTTAAGTCGCCTGATGATTACAATTATACCCTCTTTCGGGGAATAAGAAAAACAAAATAATCTTCAGATTCGCCCTTGCTCCTTTTAAACGACCGCGCAGCCAGAGGCAGACCGGGAGCCAGGTGCTTGTTCATTGAAATATCAATTCATAAAAAAATGTCAGAACAGCTTGGGAAAGCCATGCCTGACATCATCGTCATCCGTGTTCAATATAAACAAACATAGCATAGATGGGCTGCTCATTGCAATACTTTTTAAATAAATTGCAAATTCTTAAGACCATTTTAACGCCGCAGTCAATTGTGTGGTATAATGCTGATGTTGGTTGTGGTGAATACAAGTCTTTGGAGAGTTTAAATAGAGCATGAACGCCAATATCCGCAACAGATTTATCGTTTTCGGCATCGTTACGCTGGGACTTTTCGTTGTACTCTTTGTACAACTGATCCATTTAACGCTGGTAAAGGGTGAAGAGCTGGCAGCGGCGGCAGCCGTGCTGCCCAAGCGCGTCATCACCGTTTCAGGCGCGCGGGGCAGCATACTGGACCGCAGCGGCCTGCCTTTAGCGTACGATCAAAAGGCCTATAACGTTCAGTTTTACCGCGATCCCTCCAAAAACACCGAGACGGACCGCGCATACTACACGTCCATCATCATGCAGACCATAGCCATTGTGGAAAAAAATGGTGGCAAGTCGGTGGATACATTTGCGATCAAGCACAACGATAAAACAGGCGGGTATTATTTCGACTGGGGCGACATCAAGGAAGAATACAAAGAGAAACGCGAGGCGGAATGGCGCAAGAACATGTATGTGACCAGCGACAGCCTTAAAACGGCGGAGCAGATCTACCTGTTCCTGCGCAACAAATACAAAATACCCACCGAGATGGGCTACGAGGAAGCCCGAAAGATACTATCCATTTGGCAGGATGTCCAGCTGTCGTCGTGGGTGGCCTACAATCCGGTGGATGTGGCTTATGACGTGGACATTCAGACAGTGGCTGAGATTGAAACCCAGCGAGCAGAGCTGGAGGGTATGAGCATCGAAGACAGTACAGTGCGCATCTATCCGCGCGACGCCGTGGCTGCGCACATCATTGGATATCTGGGACGCATTACTGAGGATACGCTGAGAGACTACGGGATTGAGGCGGATGCGCCTGTCGGTACCCAAACCGCCAAAAGCCTCAAGGATTTCGGATACACTGACGAACAGGTCAGCGCCATGCTGCAGACAGTGGCTCAGAAAAAGAAAGAGGCCAAGAACGGACAGGCTTCCGGCGGACTGCTGGCGATGGGCTACAGCGTGGACGACCTGATCGGCGTGGAAGGCGTCGAAAAATCGATGGAGGCGTATCTCACCGGCAACTACTCCGAGCGGCAGGGCAGGCAGGAAGTGGAGATCGACAACATGGCGGTGGTGCAGAACGTTTTGTCGTCCACCGAACCGTCTCAGGGCTACAACGTGATGCTGACGCTGGACATACCGATGCAGATGGCGGTGGAGAAGTCCCTGGCGGACAACATACCGAGGATCCATGCGGCGCAGGTTCAAGCTTTTGATAATGACAGAAAACTGGAACCGAAAAAACAAAAATACAAGGACATCAAGGATATCAGCGAACTGGACCTAGCTGCATCGGGCGCAGCGGTGGTTATGAAGGTGGATACCGGTGAGGTTCTGTCGATGGCGAGCTACCCGTCTTATGACCTGAACCTGTTTACCGGGGGCATCAGTGATGAAATATATCAGGCCTTTAAGGATGATCCGGCAGCGCCGCTGTTCAACAAGGCCATTGCCAGCCGTGCCACACCGGGTTCCATATTCAAGATGGTGACGGGCTTGGGCGCGCTGATGGAAGGGAAGATCGACGAGAAAAAGGGCACGACACTAACCGAAGAGATCGATTGCCAGGGCACATATACGGAAGGTATTCTGGAGAGCGATGTCAAGAATGCGCCCAAATGCTGGAAGAAACACAACTATCTCGTGGATCATGCCAATCAAACTATTGTGGAAGGCCTCGAGCACAGCTGCAACTTCTATTTCTATACGCTGGCGGGACGTATGGGCATAGATCTGCTCAGCAAATGGGGTGAAAAATTCGGGCTGGCTTCGTCCACCGGCATTGAACTGCCCGGTGAGCTGATCGGCCAGATCGGCAGCCAGAAGCTGCTTTACGATTCCAGCAAGGACATTAATAATCAGGCGTCGGCGCTCCCCAAACTGGTGATGGAGACGGGCCCCAACTCGGTGGCCAACCAGATCAGAGCGTATGCGAAAAGCGTGGGGGTTTCGTATACGGAGGAGCAGGTGCTTGGTGCAGCCCACGAGATCGTTGACCTCATGGGCATTCAATGGCACACCATAGAACAAAACAACGTGGCCCTGACGGTGGACGATAACGATGTGACTATCGGCCAGCACATTCGCGACATATTATTTGATGAACTGGGGATCTCCAAGAAGGTGTCCCTGAACCTGTCCAGAGAAATTGCCGGCGTGCTGACGGAGCTGCAGTGGACGCCCACCCGGACGGTGGCGACGGGCATTGGACAGGGCATAACCGCGGTGACGCCCATCGCGGTGGCGCGCTACGTGGCGGCCGTCGTCAACGGCGGCACCGTCTATCAAGCCAACATCGTGGACAAGATTGTAGCGCAGGACGGTACGGTGGTGCTGGACAAGCAGCCCGAGGTTTTCGGTTCGTTGGATGCACCCCCGGAATTTCTGAATGCCATCATCAAAGGCATGTCCTCCGTGGTATCCGCCGAGGAAGGCACAGCATCCGACTACTTTATAAATTTCGAATATACGAAACAGATCGGCGGCAAGACGGGAACGGCGCAGGTGTCGACAATCGATCTGGAAAACAACAGCTGGTTCGTGTGCTTTGCCCCCTATGACGAGTTGGACCCAACTGTGAAGCCGGAGATCGCCGTGGTGGTTTATGTGCCGCATGGCTATCAGGGCGGCCTGTCCACGTTTGTAGCGCAAGACATCATTAAGTATTATATGGATCAGAAGAAGATCGTGGCGGAGCAGACGATACCCGATTCCAACACTTTGGTTTACTAATCAGCCGTTCAAACAAACTATTTGAGCGCACAGGCAGGAATAAGGCTCATATTTGTAGAAAATTGTCCGATATACTTTTAGAGGGGCAAAGGTGGGGGGAATATGGGCATCACCATCAAGGGGAAATCAGGCGGTGTGCTGGAGATCTCGATGCAGCCGCTTGCGTCGTATTCAGATATCAAGTTGTCAGTCAGCGAAAAGCTTTCCAAGAATAAGGATTTTTTTACCGGGAATGTCAAGGTGCTGTTTTCCGGTAAGACGTTGTCGCGTGCGCAAAAACAGGAGCTGCGACGCATGCTCCTGATGGATTATGATATCAAGAACGTGACTTATGCGGACGAGGTGCCGGAAAGTCTCGTGGAAGTGGGCGCCGTTACCTCAAACGAGGCGCCGGCCGAAGCACCGAACCGCGTATCGCTTGTTTCCAAAGAGTATTTTAATGCAAAAAGCGTCTTCGTATCACACACGCTGCGCAGCGGCCAGCGTGTGGAATGTGAGGGCGATATTATTGTGCTGGGGGATGTTAACGATGGTGCCGAGGTGATTGCCGGCGGCAGCATTGCTGTGATGGGCGCGCTGCGCGGGCTGGCGCACGCGGGCGCGACGGGCCGCAGCGACGTGGTGGTAGCGGCCAACTTCTTGGGACCCAAGCAGCTGCGTATCAGCGGCAAGATCGCCGTGTTTCCGTCGGACAGGCCGGGCGATGTGCCGGAACTGGCCGAATACAAGCAGGGCAGTATAGTGATAAGACCTTTGAAGCTGCAGAAAAGGGCTATTTTGAGGGCCGAGTAAATCTGAAAACAAATTTGGAGGGCTGGTTTGTATGCAAAATGTCATCGTGGTGACATCGGGAAAAGGCGGCGTCGGCAAAACGACCACAGTAGCCAATCTGGGCTCGGGTCTGGCGAATATGGGCAAAAGAGTTGTATTGATCGATACGGACATCGGTCTTCGAAACCTGGACGTGGTGCTGGGCCTTGAAAACCGCATCGTGTATGATCTTGTGGATGTTGTGGAAGGTACCTGCCGCATCAAGCAGGCGCTGATCAAGGACAAGCGTTTTGACGGGCTGTTTCTTCTGCCTGCCGCGCAAACGCGGGACAAGATGGCGGTGAATCCCGAGCAGATGGTCAGACTGGTGGCGGAGCTGGAGCAGGAGTTTGACTATATACTGATTGACTGTCCGGCCGGTATCGAGCAGGGGTTCAAAAACGCGGTGGCCGGTGCCAAATCAGCCATTGTGGTGACGGTGCCTGAAGTATCCGCTGTGCGTGATGCCGACAGGATTATCGGCCTTCTGTCCGCAGCCGGCATTGACGATGCGCGGCTGCTGGTGAACCGGATGCGGCCGGATATGGTGAGGCGTGGCGACATGCTGGGGCTGGATGACACGCTGGATATACTGGGCATAAGCCTTATCGGTGTGGTGCCGGAGGATGAGAAGATCATCAGGTCTTCCAACGTTGGAGAACCCATCGTGCTGTCTGACAAATCGCTCGCCGGAAAAGCCTACCGGAATGTCGTCCGGCGTATACTCGGTGAAAAGGTTCCGCTTTTGGATTTGGAAGACGACGGTGGTTTTGGAGCAAAGCTTAAAAGACTGTTCGGAGGCAAATAAGGGGGGTAGTTATGGCATTCGGTAAAAAAGTCAGTTCCAGCAGTGTGGCGAGAGAACGCCTCAAGCTTGTACTGATCCACGACCGCGCGGGAACATCGCCTTCCAGCAATGTTATGGAAATGCTTCGAAAGGATATCTTTTCCGTCATTTCGAAGTATTTCGAGGTGGTGGAGTCCGATTTCGACGTGGAAATCAGGAATTCGTCTGACATGCACAACAGCGGGGCCACGAGGCTGACCGCCAATATTCCCATCAGGAGGATCAAAAGCCTGGGGCCAAACAGATACTGATGGGCGCTTAAGGCTGGTACATCTCGACGAGCTGGTTTACCCAGACCCGGCTCGGTCCCTCAATGATGGAGAACGGATCCCCGCTGTCCGTGCTGCCCTGCTCAAAGAGCAGTATTTTGACGCCCTCGCGCGTCTGGCCGCGCATGACCTGAAGGTAAAACAGCGCGTAGGGCACGAAACCGTCTTTATAGATGATGACCGATACTTCTCCCCATGGCTTTTGCAGTATCGAGTCATAACGCGTATCGCGGACCACCGGCACCTTGATGACCTCCGTCATGCCGTTCTGGTCCGTTTCGTATGTCTGGCCTGTTTCCAGCACCACCACCTTTGCGCCGGTGATGGGAGATTCGGTGTAGCCTTCCAGTACATGCAATGAGAGCTGCGCCGTGTCTACGGTAGCCGATTCTCCAAACACCGCGACTGACGAGGGTGTGAGCGTGGCCGCCAGCGCCACTGCGCCGATGACGAGCAGCAGGCAGATACCGGCTGCCGCGGCGAGCGTATGCCTATCCTTGTGTTTCTCCATTTTGTTCACCTCAAAGCTATGTATATGCGCGAAGCGTGTACAAAATAATCAGGGAAATTTACCGTAGCGAAAGCTTGCGAAAACGGATATAATAACGCCAATACAAGATTTATCCAAAGGAGAGGAACTCAATGAGCCGTTTGAAGTTCGATTTTAACAACATGATAGCGGAGATGACAGGCGGGGGCGGCTTTACAAAAGCGGAACTGGCGCAATCGCAAGACATGATGAACAGCGCATGGTGTGCATTGGGCGGCAAACCGCTGGGTTTTCGCAACCTGCCCAAAGGACAGGCGGCACAGCTGGACGATATCATCGCGACGGCGCAGGATATCCGCGAGAGCTTCGACAACTTCGTTGTGCTGGGCATCGGCGGGTCGGCGCTGGGACCCATCGCGGTGCATCAGGCGCTCGCCACCGGTAATGAAACGGTGAGGCTGTTTGTGGAGGACAATGTGGACCCGGTGCGGCTTGCGCGCGTGTTCGGCGGGCTGGACCTGAAGCGGACGATGTTCAACGTGGTTACCAAGTCTGGAAAGACCTCGGAGACGATGGCGCAGCTGATGTATGTGGCCGGCGCGCTTAAGGGTGCCGGATTGCCGCTGTCCGGCCATGTGATAGCGACGACGGATGCCAAAAACGGTGACCTGTGCCGCATCGCCAAGGAGGAAGGGCTCAAGACGTTCATTATCCCCGCGGATGTGGGCGGGCGATTTTCCGAGCTGACGCCGGTGGGCCTGCTGCCCGCGGCGGTGTGCGGCATCGACATCCGCGCGCTGCTGGAAGGCGCGGCGTACATGGATGGGCTGTGCATTCAGGAGTCCAACAACCCGGCGCTGATGTTCGCCATGCTGCATGTGCTGGGCATGCGCAAGGGCTTTGACATCAGCGTGATGCTGCCGTATGCTGACAGCCTCAAATACATGTCGGACTGGTACGCGCAGCTGTGGGCGGAGTCTTTGGGCAAACGCTTCGGGCGTGATGGCAAAGACGTGTATGCCGGGCAGACGCCGGTGAAGGCGCTGGGCGTGACGGATCAGCATTCGCAAATTCAATTATACACCGAGGGGCCGTTCGACAAGATCATCACGTTCCTCAAGGTGGAGAAGTTCGCCTGTGATCTGACAATCCCCGCGGCGTTTGATTACATAGAGGACCTGCAGTTCCTCGCGGGCAAAACGTTCGGCCAGCTGCTGGAGGCGGAGCGGAGCTCGACGGAATACGCGCTGTGCAAGGCCAGCCGGCCCAATCTCACCATCACGCTGCCGGAGGTGTCGGCTTACACCATCGGTGCGCTGCTGCATTTCTTCGAGATGGCAACGGCTTACGCGGGCGAGATGCTGGACATCGACGCGTTCGATCAACCCGGCGTCGAGGAGGGTAAAAAGGCCACGTTCGCACTGATGGGCAAGGCAGGCTTCGAGCAAAAGAAGGCGGAGCTAGACGCACGACCGGCCAAGGATATGGCTCTGGTCATGGAGTAACGGGAAAGAGGGTGCAAGCTTTGGGTTGTCAGTACTGCGGAAGCGACAACATTGAAACGGGTATCGCGTGGGGAAAGAGCGCGGAGACGGGGAATGTGGGGCTCAAGTACAATGCGGGAATACTCGTTGGCGTCACGCAGGTTTATTCTGACCTGTGTGTGAACTGCGGCACACTGCTGCGCACTTACATCAAGGACTCAGTGCCAAGGAAGTGGAGCAAGAAGCCCGGCTCCCTTGGATCGGTTTAGATTAAAAGGAAAACAGGCCATCGCCCGTAAGGCATGGCCTGTTTTTGCGTGAATCAGCGCGTAAACGCAAGGATATGCGTTGATATTGTCAAAAAAACATGATATTTTAATTCTGGATAAGCCCGACATATACGATGAATCAAACTAAAATCGGGGGTGCTGGAATGGAAAAACGCAACGATTATTTGCTGGTGAACATCACGGAACAACTGGTCAGGAAAAAGGTGCGCGACACAATGAAGGACTTTGATATGTGCCAGTGCGAGAAGTGCTTTCTGGACGCCTGTGCGATTATACTCAATCAGCAGCTGGATTCGCATTATGTGACCACCAAGAAGGGCGAACTGCTGACGCTGCTGGACGCGACGGGGTATCAATATAAGACGGATCTCACGGTATCGGTGCTGCAGGCATTAAAGGCCGTTCAGGCACAGCCGCAGCACTGACGGGTTCAGTCAGCAAAATACCAAAAAAGGCGGGAAGAACGATGAAGCTGAAAGTTCTGGTGGGCAACGGGAAGAAGATCGGCGCTCTCGTGCTGCCGTTTCTGTTGGCCGGTGTGGCGCTCAACATACTGTTTCCAACGGTGTTCGCCGTGTGCGGGCCGCCGCTGTGGCTGACGGTGGTATCCATCGTGATTCTGGTTCCGGGCGTCATCTTGTGGTTCTGGACAGTATGGCTGATACTGACGAAGATACCCAAAAAGGAGCTGATTACCATCGGTCCATATGCGCTGATGAAGCATCCGCTTTATGTCGGCGTGGCGCTGATGGTGCTGCCATGGGCGGGCTTTCTGCTGAACACGTGGTTGGGTACGCTGATCGGGATTGTGGTGTATATCGGTTCACGGCTGTTCTCGCCCGAGGAGGAGCAGCTGCTGTCGAAGATATTCGGCGAGAAGTGGACGGCGTACAGCGGGAAGGTGCTGCTGCCGTGGCTGTGAGGGGATAGGATGATGAGGGCTGTATCTGCGGGTGCGGCCCTTTTTGTTGCAGTTTATTAGCAGAGCAAAAGATGCAATTTATATTAAGGCAACACCGCAGAATTAACTATTTCACACCGTGGACGCAAACGAACTCCACAAAAGTATATAGTTTGTGGAAAACTTGGTCGCACGAGAATCCCTATCAAGCCGACAGGCAGGGTCTGTC
>JAEZHF010000038.1 GCA_023416745.1 Bacillota bacterium | reverse complement strand
TACATGCAGACGGCGGACAGCGGCAAACCCCGCAAGTATTACCGCATCACCAAGAAGGGTGGCGCGGCGCTGGCGGACCGCAAAGCCGAGTGGGAGGTATTCTCCAAAGGCGTCAGCCGCGTGATCGGAGGGCTGTGCCATGAGTAAGCGTGACGACTACTTAAGCGAGGTCTGCCGCGAAGTGCGTTTCCGCGCGGCGCGCAAATACGTACGACAGGAGCTGTCCGCCCATATCGACGACAAGCGGGCGCAGCTGCAGGCCAGCGGCGCAGCGGACGCCGAGGCGGAGACCGTCAAGGCCATGGCAGCGCTGTGCAGACAGGACAAGCCCTGAATGCCATCCACAGGCCGAGAGTGGAGTGGGGCATAATCGCTTGTGTGCTGCTGCTTACCATAGCAGGTGCCGCTGCGCTTTTCGTGGGCACCACCTACGGCATCCACTTTGATGAACGCATCTCACTCTTCTGGTCCAGCCTGTCGTGGCGGTCGATGATCCGCTGTCTGGTTGTTATGGCGGTACTGATTTTTGTTAATTACACATGGATCAGAAAGCTGCGCCATGTCTGCTTCGGCTTGGGGCTGGCCTATATCGCCGCATACATCGTTATGTATCTTATCCACGGTCTGGATTTTGCGTTGGGCTCATACGGATGGCTGGGTCAGTCAGCCGTGATTGTCGTGCCCGGGCTGCTGTTTATGGCTGGTATGGCGGGCGTTTTGCAGCGCCGCAGCCGCTGGGGGCTATGGGACATGGCTTTGGTGCTGTCCATGTGCGCCGTGTCCGTCCTCGCCACCGGCGTGCTGTCCGGCGTTTATGCGCTGGTGTTGTCCGCCGTATACCTCGCGATGACAGCTGTCGCGCTGTCGCAAAGCCCGCTGGGCAGAGCGCAGCGGTTCTGGCGTTTTGCCGTCTTACTGGCCGTGCTCGCGGCTGTACTCATCGCAAGCCAGTCGCTGCAACCCCCGTATCTGACGTTCGGTGACGACATGGGCAACATGTCACAGGTCAGGAGCATGCTGGCGAAAGCCCCGTTTATCGACGTATCTCCCGTTAACCGGTCATGGAGCCTGACGGCCAGCACCACCGGCTACATACTCACCGCAGCGATCAGCGCTTACGGCTGGCTGTTCGGCATCGGCGTCATCGCCGTGTTTGCCGCGATGCTGGCGCTGATGGTGCTCCGCAGCTTCAGAACGCCGCACTTCTTCGGCAGGCTGCTGTCCTTTGGCGTCTGCGCTTACTTCGGCATCCGGTTTGTGCTGTTCGTGCTGGCCAATCTGGGTTTGATCGGCGGCATATCCGTCAACCTGCCGTTCATCAGCCACGGCCTGTTCAACCTCCTCACGGATTGCGCCCTCACCGGCGTATTCCTGTCCGTGTGGCGGCGCAGCTCGTTCATGCCGCGCGACGCGGCTCCGGCTGCCGCCGTTTCACCGGCGACCGGCGTTTCTCCGGCACCACCCATTCAATAAACCGAGCGTACCGCCCCGCGAACGGCAGAAACACCACCGCCGAGAGCACGTTGAATATCGTGTGCGTGTTGGCGACCAGCCGACCGCCGTCCTGCCCCACCGCGCGCGTGAACCATCCGACCAGCGCGCAGAACTGCGGCAGCAGCGCGAAGGCCGCCGCCGCGCCAAGTATGTTGTACAGCGTGTGTGCCCATGCCACGCGCCGTCCCGCAAGCCCCGAACGCAGGCTGGCGATCTGCGCCGTCGCGCAGGTGCCGATGTTGTCGCCCAGCGTCAGCGCCACGGCGGAAGCGAACGGCATCAGGCCGCTGCCATACAGCAGTATCGTGAGCCCCACGGTGGCGCTGCTGCTTTGCACCAGCATCGTGACCACGATGCCGAACAGCAGGCACAGCAGCGGGCTGGCCGCGTGCGCCTGCAGCCATCCCGACACCGCCGCGTTGCCCTGTATCAGCGCGACGCTCTGCCCCAGTATGTTCAATCCCGAAAACAGCAGCCCCACCGCCGCGAGCGCTTTGCCCGCCGTTTCCAGCCGGGGAATCAGCCCGAACCCGAGCACGCTCCCCGCGATCAGTATGTACCATGCGTACTGTGACAGGTTGAAGCTCATCAGCTGCGCCGTGAGCGTGGTGCCGATGTTCGCGCCGAATATCACCGCCACTGCCGATTCCAGCCCCATCACGCCCGCGTCCGTGAACCCGATGGTGAGTATCGTGACGGCGGTGCTGCTCTGCACCAGCGCAGTGGCCGCCGTCCCTGTCAGAAAGGCCGCCCACCTGCTGCCGGTGCACAGGCGCATCGCTTTGCGGAGCAGCGCGGAGCCCGCGCCCTCCAGCGTTTGGCCCAGTACGCGCACGCCGAACACGATGAGGAACGAACCGGCAATGAAATTCAACAGCACCGCGATGACAGTCAGCATAACAAACCCCGCCAAAGAAATCCTTATACCATACTTACAGCCGTTTCAAGCCAATTATGTGCCTGAAGAATGCAGCACGGAGTAACGGCACCGGTGGTCTGTCCGGCGTTTTTTTGTCGGCGACGCGCATTGCCCTCACGTGCTCATTGACTTTGCTTAAACGCTTAAGTATAATCAGTACAGCGGGCTGTCTTTGCTTCGCGGAAACTAACAAATACGTAGAAGGAGGAACTATCTATGGGTATTCGTCTCGGGATGCATGCGGACAACTGGCGCGGCCAGTCCGGAAATTTCAATGACGCAGTGGCGTCAGCGGTGAAGTATGATTTGAAATATCTTGAGGCCGGCACCGTTTTCGGCTACTATTTCATTTCGTCGCTCGGCTACGATCCAAGCCTGTCAATCCTCGATAACCCGTATCCGATCAAACGCCTGCTCGACAAGCACGGGCTCCAGCTTTCCATGCTCGACGCGAGTTATCCGATCTTCGGGCCGCAGGGCGCGTATTACGGCATCCCCTACTACACTCAGGTCATCCGTTACGCAAAGGAGCTCGGCGCGCCCAAGGTGGACAGCGTGGACTCCGGTCAGGCGCCAGATATGCCGCGTGACGAGATGCTCAAGATCACGATCGGCAACTACACCGAGATCTTGAAATGGGCGCATGACTACGGCATCATCATCTGCATCGAACCTCACGGGCCGTATACAGGCGACGCCGAGTTCATGCTGAAGCTTCTCTCCCATTTCGAAGACGAGTATCTGCGCGTCAACTTCGACACGGGCAACACGTTCATCCAGGGTCACGACCCGCTGGAGTATTACAAAGAGCTTGAGAAGTACATCGTGTCTTCGCATATCAAGGACGTTGACCCGGGTCTCGCGGCGGCGCTGCGCGGCGAAGAGACGGGCATCGGCATGTCGGCGGTGCCGATCGGCGGCGGCGTCAACGCGGACAATATACGCAAAATACTGAACTACATGAAGGAGCGCAACTTCGACGGCGACGTTTCCATCGAATGCGACGGCTCGGATGAGAATATCCGCAAGAGCGTGGAGTGGCTCAAAGGCGTGCTGGCTGAATAGCGCGGACTGAACCGCGAACAACGATATCATGGGACGGCAGCACGACGGACTCGGGGCTGCCGTCCTTCATTTTGTCAAAAACGAGTGAGAGCGCCGCCCCGGCAATCTCGGCCGGTGACACCGGAATGGTGGTGAGCGGCGGGTTGAGATATTGCGCTTCGGGCACATCGTCGATGGCGATGAAGGAGACGTCTTCGGGCACGCGCAGCCCCTGTGACGCGCAGACGCTCATCGCGCAGACCGCAAAATTGTCCTGCGCGCAGAACACCGCGGTGGGCGCGCCGCTTTGGAGCATGCTCTCCATCGCGCGCACCGCGCCCGCTTCGCTGTCCGCTTCACCGCGAATCCAGGCAGGGTTCGGAGTGATACCAGCCTCCTGCAGCGCGCGGGTGAATCCGCGCACCGTCTGGTCGTAAAACAGCGGCATGCACTCCATACCGATCATGCCGATATCGCGATGCCCCTGCCCAGTCAAAAAAGACGTTGCCTGATAGGCGAGCTGTTCGAAGTCCAGTATCACGGAAGTCGCGCTGGTGGCGGCGATGCCCGGATTGATGATAACGAGCGGTATGTTGTGCTTCTCCAATTCGGCGTGTATCTCCGGCCTCACGCCCTGAAAGGCGATGATGCCGTCGGTGCTGCTGCTGCGAACGATCTCGAGCAGGCTGTCGTCGTTGTCCGTGTCGTCCGACTGGAATACCGGGACCACGCTGAAGTGTCCCGATATCTGCTCGACCATCTGGGCGATCACGCCAAAATAAAAAGCCTTGCACGCGGGCGCGGCCTCACGGCGTATCACCGCATGGATGCTGTAGTTCTTGCCCAGCGCGAGGCTCTTGGAGCGCAGGCTGGGGCGGTAGCCATACATATCGATGGCGCGTTCTATCTTCCGGCGCGTTTCAGCGCCCACGCCCTTCTTGTCGTTGAGCACGTAGCTGACAGCCGCTGTGGAGACGCCCGCTTCCCGCGCGATATCCCGAATCGTTATCTGTTTCATAATGGCATCATTATACGCTTGTTTGTTAAGTTTGTTAAGTAATAATTTTGGCGAAAAAGCCATATAACGTTTGGACCGCTATGTTTTTTTGCTAAGAGGTAATATAACCGATCATTTATCCACTAACTGTTCAAGGTCAATTTTATGACCAGCAAGATGCTCCATCAAATCAGCTGAAATTTCAACATAACCTTCGTTATCGTTGCCACACATAAACTTTCCATTGCTTTCAGCAATAGATAATATATAAACTGCTCCGGGTACTAGGGCAACACCGCACAGAAGCAAAGCGAAATGAAATATGGTAAAATAGTAACATGGATAAACAAATAACACTGTCCGCGATTAGTGACGAGCTGGCTCAGGTCAGGACGAAGA
>JAEZHF010000092.1 GCA_023416745.1 Bacillota bacterium | reverse complement strand
TTCTTTTTTCTTAGTTCTGACCTGCGCCAGCTCGTCGCTGATCGCGGACAGTGTCATTTGTTTATCCATGCCCCTATTTTACCACATTTCCACACTCTTGGCTTCTGTGCGGTGTTGCCCTAGAAATCCTTTGGTTGCTTGATGATGTAACATGATAAATTAATAACCCGTCTTCCAGTTTCCAATATTAACAGATCAGGTCCAGAGTAATATAGTCCCAAGCTCACAAACGGCTTGTTTTTATACTTTGCTTATACCTATACTCTGTGATATTAATAGCTAAGCTACATTTGGATTACTGCATGGATTTCGTGTACTTGTATGTACAGCATCTCTCTCCGCCATAATAACTCAGCACATAATCGGTGTTGTGTGACCAGACTATATCGCAGTCTGGTCTTTTACTTTCTGGTATTTCGTGATATGGTCGAAATACTCAAGGATATCGCAACCGTTCAGCTCCCCGGCAAAATTGTAGTGGATGCCTATCTTCTGCCTGTAGCCCGCTCGTATCATTAATTAAATGATGTTTGAGATATTTAGCGTAATCAATACTCCTCCTGCACTTCCACTTCAGACACAATGACGTCCAGCTTCTTTTTTAATGCATTCATACCTGCCTGAGTCGAATTATACTTGCCTGCAACAAGATCCCTCAGCGTACCTGCCCACTCCGTCGACACTTCGGTAAAATGAGGCTGCGGTGTAAACAGTATAGACGCATTTTCTATGGTTTTATTAAAGGCCTCCTCATAGCCTGTCGCCTGAGACAACACTTTCTTATACTGCGGGCTGTTCATCACAGATTGCCTTACCGGGTCGACCTGCTTTGCGTTCACACCTGCCCAAAGCAGATAATCCTTGCTGGTGAAATACTGAATGAAAAGCCACGCCGCCTCCTTCTGGCTGGATTTATTGTTGATCGACAGTGCCCACGACCAGAAATGCGAGTAAATTTGTGTCTTTCCCGGCGGCAGGGGTGAAGTGGTCCAGGCAATATTCCCATGCTCCTTGGAACCGCCAAGAATATTCTGATACCAACCCATATTATCGGCACAATACAGCATACAAGCCTTACGCCCCCCTAAGTCTGCGGCCGCTTTATACCAGGTATGCGTTTGCCAGTCCTTCGCTCCTCCTGCTTGGATGCACTTCACCCAAAAATCCGTCATTTCCACGGCCTCTTTTGAATTCACCCTGGAAACCAGCTTGCCGTTTTCGATCTCAAAATCCGTAGCGCCCCACATCGTATATAAGGAGATATAGGATGTCATTATCGTCGCCCATTCCTGGGTACCGCGGACAGCGAGTGCATATGTATCTTCTCCCTCAAAACCATTGAGCTTTTTGCAAAGTTCAAGCAGCTCGTCCGTCGTCTCCGGCGGATCCAGCTTGTACTTATTAAAAATATCTTTGTTGTACATCAAGTCGTATATCTCGCACCCTAGAGGAACCGCCCACAAAGGCCCGTCTCCCATCTTGTGCCCGAATTTCTTGTCCCATCTGAATGTGTTTAATACGTTGGGAATAAAATCATCAATGTCATAATCCGAGGCAGTAACGGAGGAGTTGCTTATCAGGTCATCCAATGGATATACGTAATCAAACGGCACATATTCCCACAGCTTAGTAGGACCAATCATAAAAACGTCCGGGGATTCCATTCTGCTGTCAAGATTGGTCGTCAGCTTTTCGAAATAATCCGTTTCAGACGTTATTGAGTATTCAACTTTGATGCCTGTGTATTCTTCAAATTCATGCAGCCTGCTGATGATGGCTTCCGCATAAGGATGCTGACTCAAAGCAATGCGAAGCGTCTCCCCCTTGTATGCCTGCCAATCTATGTTGGGTGGCTGGTTGTTTTTTATGCACCCCATTAAAGCGGCTGCCACCAAAATTGTATCCAGAATGATAATGCCGATTCTTCTTATATCAAATTGCTTCACTTTTTCCTCCAAAACAGGCAATGCCAAAACAACTCTGATCCTGTCTTTTCTATATCATATCGAATTCTGAACGGTTTTTAAATGGCTGTCTTTATTCTTTCAAATAATCTTTTTATAATATCTTATTGTTTGTTGCGATTCTTAATAAAAATGCTTATAATATAGTAGATAATAGCATAAACGACGTATATTCGATAATAATCAATATCAGCTTTACACCGAATTAAAAAATCAGGAGCATCCATATAATGCTGAAAATATTAATTGTTGACGATGAATTCCTGGTCCGCGTGGGTTTAGAGTCAACAATTCCCTGGCACGAATATGGCTTTCATGTCGTTGGATCCGCCCGAAACGGCAGAGAAGCTATTCCGCTCTTTGAGAAGTACGATCCCGATGTATTATTAACTGATATCAGAATGCCGGTTATGGGCGGCCTTGAATTGATCGAGGCTTTAAAAAAGGTTAAGCCGTCGCTTGTCGCTATCATCATTTCTCATTATGATGATTTCAATTATGCGCAGGAAGCGCTAAAACTCGGCGCCAACGATTATATATTAAAATCCGATCTGTCGCCGGATAACCTTATGAAAATCATCAACAGGCATGTTTGTAATGGCGCCCTCGAAAACAATCAGCCGCCCATTGATGAGACACAGATCATTTATCAGGATTTCTTTTCAGAAAATAATTATTTGAGTATACAGAAAAAATGCGCAGATATTATAGTCGATAAATCATATGTTGCTTTAATACTAAAACTTTACTACAAAGCGCAGAATGAGAACAGCCAGAGTAATATAGATATGGTCAGGGCATTTCAGAACATCTCTTCTAACATACCGTCCGGCAGGCTGATATACAAATTATTTTTCAGTGCCAATAAAGAAGTTTTGTTTGTATTTGCAAGTCATGACATGAAAGTCGATAAACTGCTTGATTTTACGAAATTAATACGGACCAATCTGCGCCAATACCTGAATATTGGCACGTCAGCGGGAATCAGTTCCGTTTTTTCATCTGTTCATCAGATTAACCAAGCCATTGAGGAAGCCGGCCAAAGCCTTGATCTGGCATTTTTCGAACCAGCCGGCATCAAGATGTGCAGTCAAATCCCAGAGATCCAGCCTGACATATCCTACTTCAGCATCAGTACCGCGTCTTTGAAACATAGCATCAGTGAAGGCGATAACGAGTCTATCAGCAGCAATATCGAAAAAATTCTTATACAGATGGAAAACGAAAAAAATCTTGCGAACACCAAACGGTTGTATTATGAACTGATGGATTATGCAGCCGATATAGCCACAGAACAAAACCTTGGTAAAACTGAAGAATATGAGTTTGATGATTTCCAGGGTTTTGAATCTTTGAAGACTTATATTATCAGTTTATTTAGCCAACTTTTAAAGCCCAAGACTCCGACTTATTCTTTTATTGTTTCCAAATGCATTAAGTTTATAGAAGAGAACTATTCAAAGAATATCAGCCTGTCAGACCTGGCAAAATATACGCGTAAAAGCAAAAGCTATTTATCAACGCTATTCAAGCTTGAAACAAGTGTTAATTTCAGTATATTTCTGATTAACTACAGAATAGAAAAAGCGAAACAGCTGTTGATAGAATCTGATTGCATGGTATACGAAATTGCCGACCAAGTGGGGTTCAATAACCCTTACTATTTCAGCAAAGTGTTCAAGGAGACGACAGGCGTCAGCTGCAAAGTATTTCGCGAGAGAAATTTTCAGGGTGGAGTTAATCAATAAATGGCCAATCTGTTTCATTCACTGAAGTTCAAAGTTTTTTTATCAATTTGCGTTTTGGTACTGCTATCGATGAGCGTCATGAGTTTCATAAATAATCAATTTTTGTTCTCGAAGTTAACGGAATACGCGTCTGATACAGCCATCTCCACATCCAATGAAACAAAAAAAAGCATCGAATATATACTCGGGCTCATTCAAAATACCTCTGCATCGCTTTGCGGCAATAAAGATATCATCAATGGCATTACCGGTAAAACAAACCCTGATGAGGAATATAGTATCACGACAATATTACGAAATGCAGCCAGCATACAGCCTCAAATCAGCGGTATTTATATTGTTGGAATTAATGGAAAAGTGTTTTCCAGCATACCTTTCAAACCCGAAGATGAAATTTTGGTCAAGCTTGACAACCTGACGTCAAACGAGGGGCATTACTCTGGCTTATACAGAGGAAACAACCGAAGCCGAAGCATTGACGTCATCTCATATTACAATATCATACGCCGATACGGAAAAGAAATAGGAACGTTAATTATCGATATTGATTACAACAATTTGAGAGAAGCTTTTACCACCACGACAATAAAAAGCGATGAAAAAGTGCTTGTCGTGGATGAGCACGGCAGCATTTTGTTCAATTTCCCCAACTATGTAAACCTTGAGGCCGTCATTGAAAACAATCCGGAAATACTTCAACGCGATAACATTCAGATTGAGAATGATGTTTTCGGCATCGAAAGCATTATCGTTTCCAGCCTGATTGAAAATGCAAATTGGCATATCATCAGAATCATCACCAAAGAGAACGTGTATAAAGACACCGAAGCGCTAAAATCATTGTCTTTTTCCATATCCATTGTTTTCATTGTTCTCGCACTAGGCATATCCTTCTTCTTGTCGACCCGGTTAACCAACCCCTTAAAGGAGCTTCGCAGTAAAATCAAGCACGTTGAAAGCGGCAATCTTGATATCAACGTTAAACTGAACAGCCATGATGAATATGGCCAGCTGAGCCAGTCCTTTGACAATATGGTCGTCAAACTCAAGGATTACATGGAAAAGGAATTTGAAGAACAAAAGAAGAAATCCGAAATGAAGTTTCAGATTCTTCAAAACCAAATAAACCCGCATTTTTTATATAATACTTTGGATTCGGTAAAGTGGCTGGCAACAATACAGAATGTGTCCAACATATCGGAGATGGTGACGTCCTTAATCCATCTCCTGCGTTACAACCTTTTGGACACCGATAAGCTGACCACGCTTTCAGAGGAAATCGAAGGCGTGAACAACTATATCGTCATACAAAAGTACAGGTATGGGGATCTGTTTACAATAACATACAACGTCCCGGGTATACTGATGTCCTGTAAAGTCCTAAGATTTATTCTACAGCCAATCGTGGAAAATGCAATCTTTCATGGCTTTGAAAACCTGTCCAAACAGGGTGCTATCATCATTAATGCCTGTCGAATCAATCAAAAACTGATCATTGAAGTCATTGATAACGGTTCCGGTCCGGGCATCGATAATATTGGAGAAAACGTTGTGTATAAAAAGAGCAACAGCTTCAATGGAATTGGCTTGAATAACATTCAGGAGCGTATTCAGCTCTATTTCGGCTCGCAATACGGTCTGAAGCTCACAGCCGGTGTCAATAACAAAGGAACAGTCGTGACAATAACTGTTCCTTATATCATTTAAAATTCGCCGAATTTCAAGGTTGGTTATGATGACATTATTGGCTTCAGCAACTGATAGATTTTTAAATATTTGTCATAGTGCTCTTCATAACGTTTATATTCTTCTAAATCCGGTTCTACAGATGCAGTAAACTCGACCATATTGCCGACAGCTTCCTCAAAGCCCCGATGCGTGCCGCTGCCTATTGCACTGAGTATGGCGCAGCCCAGTATGCCCGCGTTCGCTGAATTCTTCGTCAGCAGTATAGGTTTTTGGGTCACATCCGCAATAATCTTCATCCACAGCGGGTTCTTAATCACGCCGCCGCTCGCAACGATACACTCTATACCCAAATCTGCCTGATTCATTGTGTCAATAATATTCTTGGTCCCGAACGCAATGCCTTCCAATATAGACCGGAATATATGCGCTTTGGTATGGCTTAACGTCAGCCCATAGAACACACCCTTTGCTTTCGGGTCCTTGTATGGCGTACGGTTTCCCTGGAAGAAATCCAGAGTAATGATGCCATCGCTTCCGGGCGGAATATTCACCGCTTCTTTGGTCATATCCAAATAACCGTTCTGACCCGTGATGCCAAACTCCCTCAAAAACCACTTCGTGATGGACCCGGCTGACACCTGTCCGCCCTCAAAGCAGAACAGCCCCGGCACCACCGGATCGTTATAGGGGCCCCAGATGCCATTTAAGGAAACAAACTTTTCGGCAAACGCGAGATGGACGAAGCTCGTCCCCATAACAACACCCATCATACCCGGCTTGTGTATGCCCAGCCCCAGCATGGCGACATGGGCGTCCGTTCCTCCCTGATATATCATCAAGCCTTCCGGCAGCGAATACCTCTGTGCCAGTTCCCTTCGGATACGCCCGACGGGCTCCCCCAGCCGGACGACATTTTTGCATAGCTTGCCGGAGTCCAGACCGATGCTCTGGTAATAATCCTCCACCCATTCTCCAAAGTCTTTCACATAATTAGCCTTGCATGTCGCCTGACAGATCGAAGAACACCACTCTCCCGTCAGTTGGTGGTTCATAAAATCCAGCAGCTCCACAAACCGGTACATCGAGTCGTATATATCCGGCTGATGTTTCTTCAGCCACAGCATTTTTGGCATCATCCACTCAACAGAAACCTCGCCGCCGCAGTATTTGAGCACATCATGTTTCTGTGCGTTGATGAATTCCGCCTCTTCCTTCGCGCGGTTATCCATCCACAAAAGCGCCTCATACAGATGGTTTCCGTCCTTATCCACCGGAAGCACCGTTGACGCTGTCGTGCAAAGGGTCATCCCCTTAATATTCTCTATGATATTGCGATCGACATCCTTTAAACTTTGCTGCATGACCTCATCAAAACGTATCAGCCATTCCGCCGGATCCTGCGCAGCCCAGCCCGGCAACGGATATTGAGTCGAATACGGCACCTCATTGGCGGTCACCACCAACCCGGCAGCGTCAACAACCCCGCACCTGACGCCCTGCGTGCCAAAATCGACGCCAATAAAGTAACTGCTCGCTTTTCCCATATAATGCTCCCCTATCTGTACAGATTGCTGCCGATTCGCAGCCATATGTAATATCTCTTTGATAATAGCTGATTGCCGGATAAATAAAAAGCGTCCCCTTAATAAGTTTTGGACGACAAACAGTGAAGTTGCTCAAATGCTGGTTCCATATTGATTCCGGGCAGCTATGAAATAAGTACCGGAAAGCCATTGCTTTATGCTATGCCATGGTGAAAACAGTGCAACGGCTTTCCTGGTTCTTATCTTCCATTAACAAAGAGGAGGCTTTGTCTAAGGTATAATTGCAACTTTGATCGCTGTTGGATCCTTCTCCGCAGTTTCAAATGCTTTTTCCCAGTCCTTGAGCTTGAAAACATGCGTCACGATGCCATCCGTCCTGATCGTTCCGTCCAGCATGCCGTCAATCACCGCTTTAAAGCAGTTGGGGCTCAGGTGGGCACCATGGACGTTGATCTCCTTGGTATCGCCGACAATGTTCAGATCAAACTGAACCACGTCTGCAAAGATGCCGAACTGGACATATGTGCCCAGGTTGCGTATCGCTCCCAAGCCTTGTTCGGTGCTGCTGGGATGACCCGATGCCTCAATATACTTATCGCATCCATAATCGTTGGTCAGCTTTTTAATCTCCGCCACCACATCACATTCGGCTGGGCTGAACACGTAATCGGCTCCAAACTCCAGAGCCTTTTCCAAGCGGTTCTTGCGCACATCCAAGCCGATGATCATTTTTGGCATATACTTCTTTGCTATTGATACCATAGCCAGTCCGATTGCGCCCAGGCCGCTGATTACCAGCACGTCCGTATGTTTCAGCTCTGCGCGATCCACGGCGTGCATCGCGCACCCGTATGGTTCGACAATAGCGCCCAACTCGACGGGGAAATCCTTGGGAACCTTATAGACGCGCGTATTTTTGTTCAGCAAGCAATACTCCGCAAAACCGCCTGGACATGCATAACGGAACCCCGTGATCTCATGCGGCTTGCACATCCAGTAGTTGCCCTCCAGGCAGTATTTGCATTTGCCGCAGGGCACAATCTGTTCAACCGCTACCATATCGCCCACCGCGACATGTGTTACACCATTGCCGATTTCCACAACTTCTCCGAAAAATTCATGGCCGCCCACCACGGGCGTCTGAATATACTGCGTCTCAGGAGACTGGCCCCAGACACGTTTTCCGCCATGATAAGTTTTCGTGTCGCTGGCGCATACGCCGCAGGCGGAAACCTTGAGCAGGATTTCTCCTTCGCCAACATCCGGCAGCCCCACTTGTTCATATCTGTAATCGAACGGAGCGTATATGTTCAAACCCATCATATTTCTTGACATAATATATCCTCCAACTTATTTTTTTACGTACTTATTCATCTCGGAAGGATGTCGTCTGCAGCAGTACAGCGATGATGATGATTGCGCCCTTGATGATGTCCTGCGGATAAGAGGGAACCGCGAGCAGGTTCATGATATTCCCAATCAGAGCCAATACGAACACGCCGACCAATGCTTTTACCGGAGTCCCTTTTCCGCCGGCAAGGCTGGCACCGCCGATAACGCAGGATGCAATGGCATCAAGTTCCCAGCCCTGACCCAGCACAGGCGCTCCCACCTTGGAGCGCGTGGCGGACAGAACACCGGCGATCCCGCACAACAGGCCGGAAATCAGGTAGACCGACATCTTAATTCTTCTGACATTAATACCGGCAAGACGGACAGCCGTCTCATTGCTGCCAATGCCATAAACCAAACGGCCAAACGATGTGTACTTCATAATAAACCACATAACGACGACGATCGCAGCCAAGAACGCTCCCAACAGCGGCGTTACCTCACCAATAGTAGAGGCCATCTCAGGGGTTGCGGCAACGATCTTATACGTGGAAATCCACTCAATCGAGTTTTCAGGCAGCATGATGGGCGCGCCGTTTGCCACAAACAGCACCAGTCCGCGGGCCATTGTCATCATGGCGAGCGACGCGACGAACGGAGCCATTTTGGCATAGGCCACCAAAAGTCCCGTAATCGTGCCGAGGACAGTTGCAACGACAATGGCCATCAACAGGGAAAGCAGTATCGGAAGGCCAAGTGTCGTGGAAAAAAACGCCGTAAAAACCGAACCGACCGCCACCAGCGAGCCAACCGAAAGGTCAATGCCACCCGTCAGAATGACCAGCAGCATGCCCATCACCATAAACGTTGTACCGGCATTCTGTCTGATCAGGTTTCCTATGTTCTTCCATGTAAAGAATTCCGTTGATAACAGCGTACATACGATAAACAACATTATGAACATGATGTGCGTGTTGTACCTGAGTAAAAACTTGACAAAGGTCAGCTTCTCTCTTTTTTCAGCAACATTTTCCATACTAAGCCACTCCCATTTCTAATGCTATTAAATTGCTCTCCGTAATTTCATCCTTTTTCAGTTCGCCGACCACGCTGCCAAAACGCATCACCATCACCCGGTCACACATGCCGATCAACTCCGGCATTTCCGACGAGATCATGATGATGGCAACACCCTTAGCCGCAAGGTCGTTGATATTCTTATAGATTTCCACCTTCGCGCCCACGTCCACACCGCGTGTGGGTTCATCCAGAACGATCACCTTGCAGTCGGCCGCCAGCCATTTGGACAGCGCCACTTTCTGCTGATTTCCGCCGCTCAGGCTGGACGCGTTGTCTTCTGTTGAATTGTATTTTGTGTTCAGCTGCGCGAGTATGTCCTGTACGTACGCTTTTTCCTTCTTCGCGTCGAATATGCCCAGCTTGTTCTTGCCCTTGTCAATCGCGGCCAGCGTCGCGTTCACGCGAATCGACTGGTCAAGAAGCACGCCCTGCCGCTTTCTGTCTTCAGGCAGCAGCCCGAACCCATTTTTAACAGCCTGTTTGGGAGACCGGAAACGGAGGCTTTGACCAAAGTAGGTGATCTCACCCTTTTCCATAATGTCCACCCCGAATATGGCGCGCATCGTCTCCGTTCTGCCGGCACCCACCAGCCCTGCAAAACCAAGAACCTCGCCGCTTCTTAAATTAAAGCTGACATCATTAACCATCTTGCCCGCATATATATTCTTCGCTTCAAACACCACATCGCCGATCTGCGCCTTTCGTGTCGGGAACATTTCTGTCATCGATCTGCCGATCATTTTGTTGATAAGGCCTTCCTTGTCAATCTCTTGGGCCAAAACGGTGTCCATGTAGTCACCGTCCTTCATGATCGTGATACGGTCGCACAGGGTGAATATCTCTTCAAGTCTGTGGGAAATGTAGATAATGCTGACGCCGTCCTGTTTGAGCTGGTTAAGAAGAACGAATAATTTCTCAATTTCGGCAAATGTCAGCACAGCAGTCGGTTCGTCAAGAACCAATACCTTGGCGTTTCTGGACAGCGCCTTACATATCTCCACAACCTGCTGATGGGCCACCGGTATGTCGCTGACCAGTGTCATCGGCGATATATTTCCAAAACCGAGGGCATCCAGCAGATCCTGAGCGCTCTTCGCCAAGCTCCGCCAATTGATAATCCCTTTTTTTTGCGTCAGATGATCTATGAAAATATTTTCAGCAACTGTTAAATGAGGAGCCAGCATAAACTCCTGATATATAACAGCTACACCTTTGTCAATACTATCTTTTGGAGAATGTATATTTGCGTCTTTACCATCCAATAAAACCTGTCCTGCATCGTGACGATGGGCTCCGGACAGCACTTTGATCAGTGTGGATTTACCTGCGCCGTTTTCTCCAACAAGCCCGTGTATCTCCCCGGGCTTAACCTGCAGCCTCCCGTTTTTTAATGCCTGCACACCGCCGAAGGCCTTTTGGATATCCAGCAGCTCTACTTTATAATTTTCACTCATTAAAAACCTCCCGGTGAATTCCAATATAGGTTCCGCCCAGAGCCTAATTGAGATGCACGCAACCGCACAAGTACGATTGCGTGCAATCTCTTTTATGACCTGATGTATCAGTTCTTAGAAGTTTGCGTTGGGATCATAGAACTCGTCGACGTTCTCAATCGTGATCGCAGCCGGAGGAGTCGTCGTGGTCAGCTCATAGCTGGTCGGATCAACGCCGTTCACGAGGATATCGATCGCGATGTCAACAGCGCCTCTTGCGATAACCGGAGGAGCGTTGAGGCCCGTTACGATGTACTTCGTGCCATCCTTGATCAGCTTGTAAGCTTCCTTCTGACCGTCAGCAGCCGCAGCGATGTAAACCTGATCCATCAGACCAGCGTTCTCAATAGCCGTCATAGCGCCAAGCAGCATGTTGTCGTTCTCACCGAGCACCAGGTTAACCTTAGCAGCGTTAGCCACAAGCAGGTCTTCTGCAGCCGGCAGACCTTCTTCAGACGTCCAGTTTCCCCAGCCCTGTCCAAGGATGTAGAAGTCAGCCGCTTCGTTGTAAGCTTTGCCGCTGTCGGTCAGTTCCTGATTCATTGTCTCAGCCGCTGCCCATGCAGCCGTCTCGTCGAGACCAGCGCGGGAGCCGATGATACCAGCCATCAGGCCCGTACGTCTTTCCTGGCCAACCGCGTTGCCCTTCTCGCCAGAGAGCAGGATGGAATTGATGGTCTCGCCTTTGTAGTAGTTGTTGCCGACATACTGACCCGCCATGTAACCATTGGCTTTGTTATCGGAATAAACCGTCGTCGTCATGTTTTCGCTCTGGCACAGGTTATCGATACCGATCAGCGGAATACCGGCTTCGTAGCACAGGTCGGCAGCCGCGATAGAGCCCTTCGGGTCAATCGGGTTCCAAAGGACCAGATCAACGCCCTGAGACACATACTGTTCCATCAGAGCAAATTCGGATTCGAGATCCTGCTTTGCATCCTGGTTGCCAACCACTTCGAACCCGGCTTCTTCGCAGTACTGCTGAGCCTTCTGGGACAGGTCTACGAAGTAGGGGTTGTTCTGAGTCTTGAACAGAATGCCCACGCGGAACTTATCCGCACCTTCAACGGGCTCGGCAGCCGGGCTTTCTTCAGCCGGTGCCTCGGTCACAGCCGGTGCTTCGGTCGCAGCCGGTGCGCTCTCTTGGGGTGTGTTTGCGCCGCAGCCGGCAAACATCGCCACCGATAAAACGAGCGACAGGACCACGAACAGTAATTTCTTCATACTCTTTCCTCCATTACTCATTATGTTTATTGCGGCGTGAGCCGCAAATCTGTTTTATTCATTATTGACTGTTGTGATAGGTGCTATCCGGTCGGGATTCAGATACAATTCAGAAATACGGCCTTCATCATAATACAAATCAACCGATATATAAATTAATTAACATTCAAAATGATAGACTTGCGTTTTATAAAATCTTTTTGTTTTGTGGATAGGAACGAATTTAATTATAATCTTTTATGATTTTTAATAAATTTATCACATTTTCTCAAAATTAAATGATATAGGGTGATCCGAATATTTTATATTAACGGTATCATAGGAGAACGACAAGCCTAACTTTTTTTATAAACTGACCGAGAACCTTTCCGACCTCCCGGCATAAGGCATTGACGCCGCGCCGCTGTCAGCCCATACGAATAATCCCCAAAAGCACGCTTTTCGAGGTCGCTTTGGGGGACTATTGTTGCTTTAATCCCTTTCATCCTGACGCGTTGCTGCCTTCAGCAATACCGGTCCCGGCGGGATACGATCTGCCCGGCCAGCGGCACGATGCCGTGATGCGGCGCGCCGTGACGCTCGATGCAGGCTCTTGCCGCTTCGATGTGCGCAGGCGCGACCAGCAGCGACATACCACAGGACAGCTCCCCCTGAATCGATCGGGGAGCGGGCGCAATGCGGTGGGTTATCCCGTCCGCCAGCATCAGCTCATGCAGCGCCATGCCGTGGGTATAGTTCTCAAAGAGTATGTAATATTTGACGTCCGGCTCAGTCATTGAGCATTTCGATGAACGCGCCGATTCTCGTACGCAGCTGCTCAGCATCGGTATCATTGTAGTCTGTCTCAAGGCTCAGCACCGGTACGCCCGCGTCCTTGAGCGCCCGCGATACATTATACTTCTCGGTATCGTAGAGGCCGCAGAACTTGAGGCTGCAGTCGATCACGCCATCCGCCTTGTATTCCTTGACCATGCGCATTATGTCGTCGATTCGGCCGGTGTTGGGCGTGAAACAGGCGCAGTTGTTCTTCATGTACCGCTCGGACAGCGCCATGTACTGCTCATCCAGCGTCGTCTTCGTCTCGTCCACCAGGTTCTCAAAGTAGCGGGTGCCGGTGCACATCTCCTCGCACACCACCGCGCCGCCGCTGGTTTCGATGATGTTGTGCAGCTTCCAGTTGGGCACCGCGAGCGGCGTCCCGGTGACGAGAATCCGTTTGGTTCCCGCAGGCACCACGCACACGCCGTCCTTGATTCGTTGCTCCAGCTCGTCAGCCAGCCGGTTGCACATTTTTGCACAGCGTTCCGGGTCATCAAAGAACGCGATCTGTATCATCAGCAGCGCGTCCCGGCCGGATATCGGCAGGCATTCGGATTTGCGCGCGTCATACACACGCTGGATCGCCTTGCGCTTCTCATTGACGATTTTGATAGCATTGCCCAGCTTCTCGGCAGAGATCACATTTCCGGTAAACTCCTGAACCACCTTGGCAAAGTCCGCAATCTCTTCCTTCCACTTGACGATGTCCTTGTCCCTCTTCATCTGCGGCACGTCCATGATGTGCATGGGCACATCCTCGCCGAGTATCTCATATGCCTTCTTCTTGCCGTCGCACGTGGTTTCGCCCACGTACATATCGGCAATGCGGAAGAACGGACAGGTCTTGCCCAGCCGTGCGCCCACCGACGCCTTGATCAGCGAGCAGGTGCTCTTGGGCAGCACGGCCTCGCCGTCGGCCACCCAGAACTGCGAGCCTCCGCACAATCCTGTCACGATGCCGTTTGCCGCAATCACCACCTCGTCGGGGACAAACACGCAGAACGTGCCGAACACCTTGCGCCCTGCTTTTTGCGCTTCAATCAGCTCCGCGGGGCGAATACCATGGACTTCGGAGATCACCAGATCCCAGAAATCCATGCCCGTGGGTCTGTTCTCCTGCGACATAAACACATCCCCCACCGCGGTTGGCAGCACCTGGCACAGCAGATCGTGCGTCTCCAGATCCATGCCAAGGTCCTTCCACATCTGTACGTAATCCGACACTATATATATCCTCCTCACATATATTTCACTGTCTTGTCTGTCAAACCATCAGCTCATACCAGCCGTCCGTTTCAATAGCGGCTTCCCGCGCCGTATTCTCGACAGCGCTCCTTGCCTCCACCGGCGCGCTCCAAGCCATGCCACAGCCCGCGGTGATGTCCCGCGGCACGGGAATCAGCCGTCCGGCAATCCCCTTCTCCGCACACACCTTCTCCATCGCCATCGCGGACGTCGTTGTGTGGAACGTTACGATCAGCCGCAGCTGCTTCGTTCTCATCCAGCCAGCTCCTTTACAGCCCTTATTGCCGCATCCACGTCCGCAGCCTCCGTAAACCACCCGAAACTGAAGCGCACCGCTCCCTGCTGCGTTGTGCCCAGCGCCTGATGCATTCGGGGCGCGCAGTGAGCCCCGGGTCGAACCGCGATGCCGTACGCTTCGGACAGTTCGTCGGCCACTGCGCCAGAGTCATAATCCCGAATATTCAGCGCGACCACCGGCGCGTGCCGCTCCGCCGCAAAGTCGCCGTATACCGTAACGCCCCCAAAACGCGAAACGCCGTCAACAAAGCGGCGCGTCAGATAATCCTCTTTGACCCGTATCGCTTCAATGCCCACGGAATTGATATAGTCCACCGCCGCAGTCAGTCCTGCGATACCGTGTCCGTTCAGCGTGCCCGCTTCCAGCAGCGCAGGCAGCGCTTCCGGTTGCGTCTGACTGTACGTCTGCACACCAGTGCCGCCCACCTTCCACGGCTTGATGGCGACGCCCTCGCGCATGCACAGGCCGCCGGTGCCCTGCGGGCCCATCAGCGCCTTGTGTCCCGTAAAGCATAATATGTCGATGCCCATAACTTCCATGTCGATGGGGAATTCGCCCGCCGTTTGCGCAGCGTCCACGATGAACAGCAGGTTGTGAGCTTTCGCGATCCGCCCCACCTGCGCCAAGTCTACCATGTTGCCGGTCAGGTTGGACGCGTGCGTACACACGATGGCCTGCGTGTCCGGACGTACCAGCCTTTCAAGATCCGCGTAATCGATATTACCGTGGCGGTCCGCCGCTGCAAAGTTCAGTTCAACCTGCCTCTCCGCCTCCAGACGGTACAGCGGCCTCAAAACGGAGTTATGCTCCAAGTCCGTGGTTATCACATGCTTTTTAGAGCCTATCGTTCCATTAATGGCAATGTTCAGCGCCTCCGTGGCATTACTGGTGAACACCACGTGGTCGGCGCGTCTGCACCCGAACAGCTTCGCGATCTTGACGCGTGCGTCATAAATGGTGCGCGAGGCATCGAGGCTGCTGGCGTGCGTCCCGCGCGAGGCGTTACCCAGCGCATTCATTGCCCGCATCACGGCCTCAATCACTTCCGGCGGCTTGCGCAATGTTGTCGCCGCGTTATCGAGATATATCACGGCTTGATGACCTTGCCCGCACCGCAGAGCGTCTCCACGATGGCATACATATTGCCGACCTGCCCCACGGCCAGCTTATCGGTCAGTCCGTAGAAATTCAAACAGGTGCCGCATGTCATGATCTCCACCCCCTGCGCCTCCATGCTTTTCAAGTCTTCCAAACTCACCGACCCTTCCACCGGAATGGTCGCACCGCCGTTGTAGAGAAGAACGGTCTTCGGCAGTTCCTCCAGCTGCGACAATGCGTAGATGAACCCCTTCATCAGGGTCTTTCCCAGCTCGTCGTCCCCACTACCCATCGCGGCAGAATCGATTGCGACCACCGTGTTGCCACGAATGTCAGGAACACACGCGCATTCCGGCTCCGGCGCGCCTGCCGCGGGCAGATCTGTCACCTCCATCGTGATCACAAAGAGCTTGTCGCTTTTCTTTTCGCTGCTCACCTTGTAGCCCTTGCCCGCCGCCAACCGTGTCACGTTCTGTACGGCGATCTCGTTGTCCACGTGCACTTCCAGAACGCCTGCTTCCATCATCCCGTTCAGCGCCTTTGTGGCCTTAACCACGGGTATCGGGCACTGTTCCCCCACCGCGTTGACGATCAGCTTTTCCATTATCGTTTCCTCCTTACCGTATCATCTAAATATTAATAACATTTCCGGGGAAATACTCATCTCTTGTCTCCGTCGCAGCCGGTTTACCCGTCAGCCTTCGCGCCCTTCATCGCATGCAGCGCCGCGCCGATGGCACCCGCATACCGTCCCTGTTCATTGGACACCACCTGCGTTCGCAGCACGCCGGACAGCGCATCAATAATGTAAGTGCTATCACACAACCCGCCCGTCAGACAGACAACGCCGGCGCTTATCAGCCGCTTGGCCTGCGAGGCCACCTTCTGCACGATGGAATCCACCACCGCGAACGCGATGTTTTCGCGCTTCTCTCCCCGCCCAATCAGGCTGATCACTTCAGACTCCGCGAACACCGTACACATGGAGCTGATGGACGTATTGCCACCCTGCGCCGCCAGCGCGCACAGCGCTTTGGGCGAAACAGCCAGCGTGTTTGCCATCACTTCCAGAAAGCGCCCCGTCCCCGCCGAACATTTGTCGTTCATGATGAAGTCTTTCACCACGCCGTCCTCGATGCGGATGATTTTGGTGTCCTGCCCGCCGATATCGATTACCGTCATGTCGCGCCGCAAAAAGATGGAGCACGCTCCTTTTGCATGGCAGGTGATCTCCGTCACCGCCTTGTCCGCGTAGGGCACTGCTGCCCGCCCATAGCCGGTGGCCACGCAGGGCGAACCCGCCACCTCTATTCCATTTTCCAGCAGCTTTTGGCGGATGGCCTCCGCCGTCCCCACGCTGCTCCATCCGGTGGGTACAGCTAATTGCAGAACAAGCGTCTCGTTTTCATCCAGCACCACTGTTTTGGTGCATGTCGAGCCAATATCAATACCGATGTAATTCATCCCCATACCTCTTGTAATTTCATTATAAAAACCCATACTAAAAAACGCCAATTCAAATATCTGATAGAACAATGCATTCCATCGGAATCGTCGATACTAATACGTATTTTTTTTATGGATTTTTCCGCTTATTTGTTGCGGCTTAGAATATAATCCCGAAACGCCTGCGCCGTATTTGTCAGCCTGCGGTCCTTGGGATGAATCATATACAGGCAGCGCACCGTGCTCTTGCCCTCCAGCGGAAAGCACAGCACGTTCTGCGCCATACCCGCCGCCAACTCAGACACCACTGCGACGCCCAGCCCCTGCGCCACAGCGCGCAGTATCGTGTCGTTGTTGTCCATCCGCGCGACGACGTGAATATCCTCCGTCTTAATACGATTCTCGCACAGAAACTTATCCACCGCCAGCTGTGTGCCGGACCCGCCCTCGCGGAAAATCAGCGGTTCGGACAGCAACGAGTCCCCTGATACCCCCTCGCTCTGCAAACCGCGGAACTTCTCATTGTCGGGTGTCAGCAGCACCAGTCTGTCTTCGCACAGCAGATCGTACACCAGCTCCTTGCGGTTTATTACCGCGCCCACGAAGCCGATCTGCACGTCGCCGTCCAACACCTGCTCGTGCACGCACGTGCTGTCTCCGCCGCGCAGCGTGAAACGGCACTCAGGCATCCTTTGCGAGAATCCGGCGATCAGCCCGGGCAGCAGATAGCTCATCGGTATGGTGGAAGCCGCCAGTGCCAGCTCCACCGACGTGCGCTCCTCCAGCTCCCGCGAGAGCTGGTCGCAGCTTTGCAGAATAGCCTTGGAATGGGCGTATACCCGCCGCCCCTCCTCCGTCAGTACGATACGGCGCTTGCCTGACCGTACGATCAGCGGCACGCCGATGTCTTTTTCCAGCGCCGCCACATGCCCGCTCACGGTGGACTGAGCCAGATACAGCCTCTCCGCTGCTGCGGTAAAGCTGCCGCATTCCACAACTGCGGCAAACGCCTCCAGCTGTTTCAGATTATAGTTCATCCCGTCACTTCCAAAAATATACGTTTTCCGCCGCCGTAAGAAGCAACCGTTCCGATGCGCTGCGCCGACGGCACGCAGTTTTTTAGCTCCTCAAACAGCGCGTCCGCATCCGCTTTGCTGACGGAAATCACCAGCCCGCCCGCCGTCTGCGGGTCGAACAGCAAGTCCGCCTTCTCCAGCGGTGTATTGCCGACATCTACAGCATCCTCAGCGAAGCTGCGGTTGCGGTACATGCCCGCGGGCAATACGCCCATCCGCGCGAACTCCACCGCGTCGGGTATCATATCGATGCCATTAACGTCCACATGCAGCTCCACGTCGCTGCCCTGCGCCATCTCCAGCAGATGCCCCATCATGCCAAAACCTGTCACATCGGTGCACGCATGCACGTCGTACTTGACCATTGCGTCCCGCGCGGCTTTGTTCAGCGTTGTCATCAGCCGATACGCCAATTTCTCGGTTTCCTCGCTGACGAGCCCGGCTTTCATAGCAGATGTCAGCACACCGATTCCCACCGGCTTGGTGAACAGCAGCACGTCGCCCGGCCTTGCGCCCGAGTTCGTCAGTATCTTATCCGGATGCACGAAGCCGGTCACCGCCAGCCCGTATTTGGGCTCCTCGTCATAAATGCTGTGCCCGCCGGTGATCAGCGCGCCCGCCTCATACACCTTATCATAACCGCCGCGCAGTATTTCATGAACCGTTTCTTTGGGCATGTCCTCGGGCACCGCCATGATGTTAAGCGCCAGCTTGGGCTCGCCGCCCATCGCATAAACATCGGACAACGCGTTGGTCGCCGCGATGGCACCGAAGGTATACGGGTCATCCGCAATCGGCGGAAAGAAGTCCACCGTCTGTACCAGCGCCAGCTCGTCGCTGATCTTGTATACGGACGCGTCGTCGCTACGGTCAAACCCCACCAGCAGGTTCGGGTCCGAGTGCACCTTGATATCCTCCAGCAGCTGCGCCAGCACGCCCGCGCCCACCTTGGCGCCGCATCCGGCGCATTTGGCCAGCTTGGTCAGCTTGATCTTGTCCGTCATTGCGGTACCTCCATCAGAAAACCTTGCCCAAAATCACATTGATTTATCACCGCAGTCGGTCGCCATAATTCTCCAGAACAAAATCCAGATCCTTATCGCCTCGACCCGAGCAGTTTACGAGTATTGAACCGGTGTCCATTTCTTTTGCCAGCTTAATGGCATAAGCAACCGCGTGAGCGCTTTCCAGTGCCGGAATAATACCTTCCAGCCTGGACAGTAAAAAGAAAGCGTCGATGGCCTCATCGTCTGATGCGGACTTATAAATGACTCTTCCCAGATCACGAAGATACGCGTGTTCCGGCCCCACTGAAGGATAATCGAGACCGCTGGCAACAGAATATACCGGATCCGGCTCTCCCTTATCGTTCTGCAGCATGATCGAATTGAACCCGTGCATAACGCCTTCAGTGCCGTAAGTTAAACTCGCGGCATGTTCACCGATTTTTGTTCCTATGCCCATGGGTTCCACCCCATAAAGATCGACCGGATCATTCAGGAACGGAGTCATGATGCCCGCGGCATTTGAGCCGCCGCCCACGCAAGCCACAACCGCGTCTGGAAGATTGCCTGTCATGTTCAAAAACTGCTCTCTGGCCTCCACCCCCACTATGGTCTGAAAATCTCTCACCATGAGCGGAAAAGGATGCGGGCCCACGACCGATCCGATGCAATAGATAGCCTCTTCATATTCACCCATGTAGGCTTCAAAAGCGGCATCCACAGCTTCCTTGAGCGTTTTGAGCCCGTGAGAAACAGGCACAACTCTGGCGCCCAGAAGCTTCATCCGGGCAACATTCGGTGCCTGTTTGGCGATGT
>JAEZHF010000046.1 GCA_023416745.1 Bacillota bacterium | reverse complement strand
GCTGAGGTGAACATGACAAAGAATTACTGACAGGATGTATCAGAAATCTTATAACAAGCTAGCTCACGTAATCTTGAAAATCAAGTATAAAAGGTACTTGATTTAATACGTTTTCTACATACCATTGGTGGTCCAAAAGATCATTTTGAAGGTTGATTTTCAGAAAAGTGAAGAATATAATAAAATTGAAACACAAATAAGGAGGTGCTTTGATGTATAATATTTTAGTAGGAGGAGCAGCTGGTCAAGGCATAGATACTACAGCTGCAAACCTTGAGATGCTTTTAAAAAAAGCAGGATATTATGTATTTACAATGAGAGACTTTATGTCTCGAGTACGCGGTGGTCATAACTTTTCAATTATAAGATTTGGGAATGAACCAATCTTTTCGCACAGTGCAAAATTGGATGGCATTATAGCACTGAATGATGACACAGTAGAGATACATAAAGATAAGTTATGTAAGGATGGATTTATCCTTTGTGACACCAAACTAAAAACAGAAAATGAAAAAGCCATCAAATTAAATATGGATAGTATGGCAAAGGAACTTGGTAATCCAAAAGTTTCCGGAAGTATAGCAATTGGCGCAATTTTAAAACTTTTTGGAATCGGATTAGACCATGTGCATGAGACAATGAAGCATCTTGTAAAAGAAGCGTATTTGGAGATGAATTTAAAAGCCGTACGTATTGGTTATGAAAGTGTAGATACTAGATTTAAATTTCTTAAAGGCACAAGTGGTGACTATATGATTTTATCTGGAAGCAAAGCGGTTGGACTTGGTGCATTAGCAGCTGGGTTGAAGTTTTATTCTGCTTATCCAATGTCACCATCTACAGCAATAATGGAGTTTTTAGCATCAAAAAGTGTTGAGGCTGGTATTGTTGTGGAGCAAGCAGAGGATGAAATTGCAGGAATTAAAATGGCAATTGGAGCCTCATTTGCAGGAGCTAGAGCAATGACTGGTACCTCTGGTGGAGGCTTTTGTTTAAAGGTAGAAGCGCTAGGATTATCAGGAATCGCTGAGATACCATTGGTTGTTATTGATGTTCAGCGGCCTGGCCCAGCAACCGGACTTCCAACTAGAACAGAGCAAAGTGATTTGAAATTTGTTATTTCTGCTGCTCAAGGTGAATTTCCAAGGATGGTAATAGCCCTTCGTAATCATACAGACGCATTTTATCAAACTATACGAGCATTTGATCTTGCGGAACGATATCAGATACCAGTAATATTATTAAGTGATCAATATTTGGGAGACTCCACAGCTACGGTGGAACCATATGATATCAGTGATATACAAGTTGCTGAGCCATGCCAAGAAAAGTACAATGAAGGAGAATATTTACGATATAAGATTACTGAGGATGGTATATCTCCAAGATTAATTCCAGGAAAAACAAAGAATCTTGTTTCTGCAGATAGTGATGAGCATGATGAACGTGGCATGATAATCGAATCATCAAAAGAACGAATCCAGATGATGGACAAACGTATGCGAAAGCTTGATAAGTTAATGGAAGAATTACAAGAACCAGAATTTATTGGTGGAGAAACCTTTGATACTTTATTGGTTGGTTGGGGTTCTACATATGGTCCAATTAGAGAGGCTGTGGGGGTACTGAATGAGAAAGAACCAGGTAAGTACGGAGCTTTGATTTTTGGAGACGTATTCCCATTACCAAAAAAATTACTTATAGAAAAAGTGACTCAGGCTAAAGAATTGATTAATATAGAGCAAAATGCAACCGGTCAGCTAGGTGGATTAATCCGAGAGCAAACTGGAATTGTTTTTGATAGTAGTATTTTAAAATACGATGGACGTCAGATATCTGGTGAGGAAATCGTAGAAAGAATACAACAAGGAGGTATGAAATAATATGGGCGATTTTCAAACCTTTAAAACAGCATGGTGTCCTGGATGTGGTAACTTTGGATTATTATCAAACTTAAAGTCAACATTAGAAGAATTAGGAAAAGACCCTCATGAAGTACTATTAGTTGGTGGGATTGGTCAGGCAGCAAAGACACCTCAATATCTTAGTGGAAATAGCTTCTGCGGTTTACATGGTAGGGCACTTCCAGCCGCGGTTGCAGCGAAGATTGCCAATGAAAAGCTAACAGTGATTGTTAATACTGGTGATGGAGATTCATATGGTGAAGGCGGCAATCACTTTATTCATAATATACGTAGAAATGTTGATATAACCCATTTTATACATGATAATCAGATATATGGATTAACCAAAGGGCAGGCCTCTCCTACGACTGCAGAAGGTCAGATTACTGGCGTTCAAGTTACTGGTAGCATTAATACACCTCTTAATCCAATATTGTTGGCAATCGCTGCAGGGGCTGGTTTCGTTGCCAGATCATTTAGTATAGATAGGGATCATTTGAAGCAAATTATGAAAGAAGCAATTTCATACAAGGGATATGCGATGGTAGATATCTTGCAACCATGCGTAGTGTATAATAAGATCAATACGTATGATTATTATAAAAATAGAATATATCAATTAGAAGCTGATTATGATCCTACAAATCGACTAGAAGCTATGAAAAGAGCAATGGAATTTGATGAAAAGATACCTGTTGGTGTAATATACAAGGAAGAAAAAGAAGACTTTCATAAGAAGAATATTGTGCTAGAAGGAAAAGAGCCTCTGTTGGATCAAAAGACAGATATGAAGGTAATACAAAGATTAATACAGGAATTTGTATAAAGAGTTTTTTGAGTAATATATTCCATGTTAAATCGGGGATGTTATATTATGATGTAATAGCCCTTGAATAAATATAATTATATAGGAGGAATAAAACAATGGCAGTAAAAAATGCAATGACAAGTGAATTTTTACATTCAGCGTACGGTGGCGAAAGTATGGCGCATATGAGATACCTTACTTGGGCAACCATGGCAGAAAAGGAGGGATTTCCTAACATTGAAAAGCTCTTTATTGCGATTGCTTATGCTGAACAAGTACATGCGAATAACCACTTTAAGGTAATTGCTGGGGAAACTCAAGGAACTTCTGTAACAGCTGGTGCAGAATTTGGTACTGGAAAGACTGTGGACAATCTACAGGGAGCAATAGATGGAGAACTTCATGAAGTAGAGCAAATGTATCCTGTTTATCTGAATGCAGCTCAGTTCCAAAATGAAAAGGGCGCAGAACGTTCCTTCCATTATGCTTTAGAGGCTGAAAAAATCCACGTAGACTTATTTAAGAAGGCTCAAGATTGTGCAAGAGAAGGAAAAGATATAGAATTAACAAATGTTTATATCTGCCCTATTTGTGGATATACCATTCTTGATGAAGCTCCTGATAAATGCCCAGTCTGTGGTGTTAAGAAGGAAATGTTTAAAGAGTTTTAGTATCTTCTAAAGAGGGGTTTCGGATTAAACTGAAGTTTTATTATAAATTTCAGGACCAGAAAGTCCTTTTTGTAAAGGTTGCAAATTCCGAGTTTTTCATTTCAAATTCTTGTCTCACTGTCACCATTTTTTTATAATCATTTCGTATATAAAGAATGGCAACTGAGGTAAAGATGGAAGATGATAGACTAATAATATCTATTTAGCTTATACTACAGTCTGATATTTTGAAGTAGTTTCTTCCTATTAGTAGTGGGCAATCTTAATGAACCCGGGGGTACGTTCTCCTATTTACGCGCAATAGTTTCCTCACAACTGTACAAAGGCTCGTTGAAACTGTAGTAAAGCTTTCTAAATAAAACTTAGAACCATCAAGGCTTAGAGCGATTATGCTTTAAGCCTTTTAGTGCGTCTAGATATCTATGGAAACATATTTATATGTTCTCTCATGAGTAGGGGGTAAACTATTTGGCGTAATTCAGTAGTTCCGCATAAAAGTATATATAACGCCAAAAGGTTTAAAATTAATTCTATTAAAATGGTATTAAAGGAGAATATAGCTGAAATATTTTATGGTTGAAGGCACATTAAAAGATGCATATTTAATAAATGATAAGATTATGAAGGCTCATATGGCATATACCCAAGCAGCTATGGATAAAGGTTTAATTCTTATGTCTGGTCTTAAAGAAGATATGAGCGGAGGCATATTTGTTATGAAAGAAGAATCGATTGAAAAGATAGAAGAATATTGGGCTCGAAAGCATTTTTAGTTGATTGAGAATTCTTAAAATATAGTGTAATATTTAAGCAGAAGTAAAAGTACTCGATAAAACTGCGAAGCACAAACTGAACAATAAGGAGATAAACCTATGTTAGAATTAAGATTACTTAATGATAGTGATATTCCATTGATAGAAATCTGGCTCAATGAGGAACATGTGAGAAGATGGTATGAAATACCACATCTTGGAATTACGATTAATGACTGGATATCTGAACTTAAAGAATACAAAGGAGAATTTCAATGGATTACATACCTCATTGTTTTGTGGCAAGACCGTCCAATTGGATTATGCCTATATTATAAATGTGTGGATAGTAGCGGCGAAGATTTTGGAACACTACCACTTATAGGCTCATACGGAATAGATTTCCTGATAGGAGAAGAATCTTATCTTGGCAAAGGTTTGGGCAAAGGAATCATCACCTTGCTTGTGGATAAAATTTTTTCATTACAGGATGCACAGAGAGTTACTGCTGATATTGACAAAAATAACAAGGCTTCTGA
>JAEZHF010000075.1 GCA_023416745.1 Bacillota bacterium | reverse complement strand
ACCGCATTTTTCTTGAAGTCTTCATCGTATTTCTTTCTGTATTCTCCCATTTTTCTGCCTCCGATTTCTGCGCATTCTTTCGCTCTTTCCATCTTAGCAGATTGTCTAAAATTCTAACACGCTCCCTGCCCCAATAAACGCTGAAGGACAAAAGCATTGCCACCTGACACAATGAACATCTTGGCGAAGGTATGTCTGAACATATGGATTCCAGTTTTTACAATTCCACGTCTGAGGTTATATCGCTTGACAGCAAACTTAAGAGCATTTGGTGTAAGCATTGCCCCACGACATTCGCAAAACAAATAATCATCATCCGTTCCACCTCTCACCTTAAGGTACTGCATTAGTATCCCCTTAAGAGTGCTTGAAATCGGTACTACTATCTGCTTGCGTGTTTTCATATGCCTAAATATCACTTCGGATGCGTTAATGTCTAAATCTTTCACTTTGATATTACATACGGTAGAAGCTCTTGCCCCTGTGCCAATAAGAAAGGATACAATTACCCAATTCCGATATTCTGAGAAGTTTGCTTTGTTCATGTTCGGTTTTCGTAACAGTATCTTAAGCTCTTCCTCAGTATAGGTAGGCATTACGGGCGTATCTGCTTTAATTGATTTTACGGTAAGATGCTCCATATAACCACGTTCCGCCGCAAAGTTGAACATGGCTCTGATACTGCGCAGGTGAGTGTTGATGGTCATAGGCTTATTCCCTCTATCATCCCGCAGATGGTTAATAAACCTATACAGGGTCTGTTCATCAAAGGTACTGATGACAAAGTTTCCATTCATGAATTTGATGACTGCTCTATGGCTCTGTTCATAAAAGCGAAGTGTCTGAGGTGATAAGTTTCTGGCTTTGTTAAAGGTTTGGAATTGTTCGTAGACTTCCGTAAAGGTGATATCTTGTGCAGATGTTACCTTGATCCTTGGTTGTTTGGACATTAAAATACCTACTCTCATTGCTTTTTGAGCAAATAATCGTAGGTACAAGGCTTCGTAAAGTGCCTATTTCATGGGACATTGCAGATTTTGTTCGGGAACCCCGTCAGAGTCGTAGGTGCTACCGTTACACAATTCCGCTATATTATGTATCCCAAGGTGCCGTCCGCCCAGTTTTAACACCTGCCCCTAAAAGCAGGTGGGTGTGCTGCCTTAACTTCTGTCATCCCGTCGATGCGGGCCCGGCATCCGTATCAGGACTCGCGCTCCCGTAAAAGTTCTGTAGGTTTAAAACACAGGCGTTCTCGAACACCGCAGGACTGGTGGGGTTAATTGGGATCGAACCAACGACCTCTACGATGTCAACGTAGCGCTCTAACCGGCTGAGCTATAACCCCCCAAAAGCCGCATTTCATATTATACACAATATTTCAGTGAAATCAATAGCTTTTTTGTACTTTTGAATGATGTTACAATCTATAAATATATATACTTATGCATATTGTCAGGCTTATTCGAAGCATAAATGCATGTTCTGATGTATTTATGCTTTTTTTCCCATTGGGCACACAGCCATACATATGCCGCAAACAGCACCGCGCCCGATATGCTGATACGCATTTTTCATGTGCCGCGAGCACCGCAGCGCATCCACGATGTCGTCCCTTTCACCGCTTTTAGACCATTCCCTGCCGGTGATCGCGCCGCACGGGCACGCGTCCGCACAGATGCTGCAGCTGCCGCACAATATGGGCTGCAACTCACCGACAGGCAGTGCTGCATCCGTCAGCACGGTTGACAAACGCACACGTGGCCCAAACTCGTTTGAGACGAACAGCGCACTTTTACCGATGAATCCCAACCCGGCCATGTTAGCCGCCGTCTTGTGCGGGAAGTCGCCCCCAAAACCGTCGCTGCTGGTGGACTGGGATGCCGGAATCGCCAGTGCGTTCTTTCCGCGCCGCTGCAGCCACCCCACGCATTTGAACGCTAGCGCGTCCAGATATGCATTGGCAGCGCGGTAGTGCGCAAAATACAGCATCGTCGGCCCGTCTGTCACCTCGCTTATAACAAAGTCGGAGAGCCTGACGCCTATCGTCACCGCATATCGCAGCTTTGAAAACCGCTCGGGCAGCACCGCACCCAAATGCGATGTCCCCGTCAGGTCAGCCCCCTGATCGCGTAAAAATGCTGTTAGTTCTCCAACCATCCGTTTGTTCCCCGCAATATATAGTTTATCACAAAAATAAGAATACCATATTTGCTGTACTATATCAAAAAATATGATATAATAACATTTAGATAATTGCGCCCGGAGGTTGGTCCATGCACATCGAAGCCATTGCTCAAAATAAGCTGCTCATATTGTATTTGCTAAAGACGATCAATATACAATTATCAGAGCTACAGATACTCCGCATTGTCACGGACAACGGCTGGCTGAATTATTTCGATTTGAAGGAATGCATGTTTGAGCTGATCGAAGGCCGTCTGGTCGAGCAGCGGGAAACGCCCAACGGCACATTTTACACCATCACAGAGTTGGGCGAAACCACCGTTTTCTATCTGGAAAAGGAGCTGCTTGAATCACAGCGTAAAGCCATCGACACGTACTGTGCCGAAAACCGGGACGACTTGCGAATGGAGACCGAACTGGCCGCCGACTATATAAAAATAGACGAGGGTGAATACCGGGTGATGCTAAAAGTGCTGGAAAACCAGCAGCCCGTGTTCGAACTGAATCTGGTCACCTGGTCCAAGAATTCCGCCGAAGCTTTCATCCGCAAATGGAAGGATGTCGCGCCTGCGATATACAAATCCACTTACGACAGTCTGGCCGAATAGCCATCAGGTCTGCAGCTGCCGTGAAAACGCCACCGCATCTCGTTCCAGCGCCGCTTCAAGACGGCACCTGTCACCGCGTATCAGCATTGACGCCACTTCGAACGGTGCGCCTGATTTCATTTTTGTCAGCCTCTTCACCAAAAACGCCGCCAGCGAATCCGTATCAAGCAGCCGGGCTTCTTCAAGGCTGAGCTTCACCACCTCATACGATTCATGCGCGCGGTGCGGCATATACCCCGTCATCTCCTCAATCACATCATATAACGACCGTCCTTCAAGGGCTTCCCGCGTTAGCGCAGGAGCCAGATAAACCGGGAGAAAAACCGTGTCGATCATGAAAGGCCGCCCGTCCGTCAACCGCAGACGCACTATTTTATATGCCTCTACCGACAAGCCGAACGGCATACTCTCATCTTCCGCACCCACTCTGTCAAACTCCAGCACCCGAGACGCGCTTTCAATACTCAACTCCGCCATCTGCCGCGTGAAGCTGCACAGGCGGGAGAGCGGGCGCTGTACCTTGGGCGCGCTGACAAAAGTGCCTTTGCCGCGGCGGCGCACCACAAAGCCTTCCTCCTCTAAAACCCTGAAAGCCTGACGCACGGTGGATCGGCTGATGCTCAAGGCTTCGCATAATTCCGGTTCGGAGGGCAGCAGTTCACCCGTTTTCAGCTCACCGGAGCGCATGAGGCTTTCCAACTGCGCGGCCAGCTGGGCATAGAGCGGCTTCGCGCTCAGGCTGTCCAAGGATTCCTTCAGTATTGCTTCAATGCCCATTTATCCTCCCAAACTGTCCTCATTAAATATAACACAAAGAGCGCACAAGTGTCTCATGCGCCCATGCCGATGAAAACCCTCAAGACCTTGGAGGCGCTGCCTCCGTACCCTACCCCAAAAAGCTGCGCTTTTCGGGGGCTCGGTCCTCCACCGTTTAAGGGATGTTATCCCTAAAGAATCCCATCAAGAAAATGCCTTATTTAAGGCATTTTCCGTTTGAAAAAATATACTTCAAAGAAAGCTTTGTCAGTAGCTGAGCGCACAAACCTCTTGTGCACCCATATCATCATCAGCCTTGTGTGACGATCTGCACGCTCGCGCTCGCGCCCACTCTGTTGGCGCCTGCGGCCAGCAGCGCGCATACCGTTGCTGCGTCTTTCACGCCGCCGTCGATCTTGATGCCGATGCCTTTACCAATAATGGAGCGAACGTACTTCACGTCCTCTACCACGGCCTTCTTGCCGGTCAGCGCGTTGCTGATCTTGATGTAATCCACACCTGCCTGCTTGGCCAGCAGCAGCGTTTTTACTTTCTCTTCCTCGGAGTAGAGCCCCTGTTCGTATATTGCCTTCACCTTGGCCCGGCCGCCCGCCGCGCTCATCATGGCGTCGAGGTCCTTCTTCGCGGCATCCATATCGCCTGACTTGATCGCGACCATGTTGAGCGAAACATCCAGCTCTCCCGCACAGTTCATGATGGCTTCGCGAATCTCCGTCACCTTTGCCGCTGTAGAGGCTGCCCCATGGGGAAAACCGATGGGCACACACACCGGTATGCCGGTGCCAGCCAGCGCCTCTGCCGCGTCCGCCGCGAGGAACGGCGTTGCGCATACGTTGCCGAAGCGGTATTTTTTCACTTCCGCGCAGCCCTTGATCATCTTCTCACGCGTCATATCAGGATTCAAGAGCGAGTGCTCAATCGCCGCAGCCACATCCGTCAGGCTGTAGGAAAGCGACGGCACAGTCAGCCCCTGCAGGCCTGCGCTTCCAATGCGCGCATACACCTCTTTGGTGACCCGCTCCACTATTTCCTTTACATCTAAACTGTTCAAATCCATGTCAAGCCCTCCCCATTCAAAGATGCACGATCTTGCCGTCAAACGCGAAGTGATCCAGCACTCCGCAGATGGTCAAGTCCGCTATCAAATTGTCGTCCTCCAGCAGCATCTTCGCCGCGCCGCCGTCCACGTTGATGAGCACAATATCGCCCACCCCCGCACACGCACCGTCAAATGCGATCTGCCGGGCTCCGATGGGGTTCCCTTCCGTATCGATATATTCTACCAGTAAAAGCTTATACCCGTACTGGGTATGGTTTTTGACCGTGGACACTACGTTGCCCACGACGCGTCCAATTCTCACTTGTCCGCTCCTGACTTAAAGCTTATTTTGTGGGCAGAATTGTCTCGACATCTTCGTGCGGACGCGGAATCACATGCACGCTGAACAGCTCGCCGACTCTTTTTGCCGCCGCTGCGCCCGCGTCCACCGACGCCTTCACCGCACCCACATCACCGCGCACCATAACGGTCACGAGCCCGCTGCCGATCTTCTCCTTGCCGACGAGTGTTACATTCGCCGCTTTCACCATCGCGTCCGCCGCCTCGATTGCGCCGATAAGACCCTTGGTCTCAACCATTCCTAAAGCCTGTTTTTCCATGATAGTCTCCTTTCAAAATCCTTTTTTTTATATGTTTTCGTTGTATTCGTCCACAAAACCCATGATGGAAGCATCAAAGGGATTGAGCTTATGCTGATCGAGAAACGGCATGCCCGCTTCCTTGGACCCGATCAGATACACAAAGTCGCCGTTGCCCGCGAGGCGCATCGCGTCCGCCGCAACGATGGTGCTTTTGACAACGCCATTTTCGATGACCTCGACCAATTTCAAGGCCACGCCCACCAAAGCGGGATCTTTTTGAGTGCAGACAACGCTGCCCACCACTCTGCCGACGTACATATTACTCCTTCGCCGCCGATTTCGCCGCCTTGGCCGGTTTGGGCACGTTTCTTTGCGGCAGTATGCCTTCCACTTCGTCGTGCGGCCGCGGTATCACGTGAACGCTCACCAGCTCGCCGACCCGCTTGGCCGCCGCCGCACCCGCATCCACAGACGCCTTCACCGCGCCGACATCGCCGCGCACCATCACCGTTACGAGCCCGCTGCCGATCATCTCTTTGCCAATCAGCGATACATTGGCCGCTTTTACCATCGCGTCTGCCGCTTCAATCGCGCCGATCAGACCTTTCGTTTCCACCATGCCTAGTGCTTCCTGAATCATGATTACCCTTCTCCTTTATCATTTCAAAATCAATATATGGCCTTAAACAGATCCGGATGCGGCGACGGTATCACCACCGTATTCGCCATCATGCCGTGTTCTTCTCCCGCATCAATTGCCGCTTCCACCGCCGCCTTGGCCGCCGCCACGTCGCCCGTCAGCGTCACGAACGACTTGCCGCCGAGACCGCGCCCCAGCCTGATCTCCATCAGGTCGATGTCCGCCGCCTTTACCGCCGCGTCCGCACAGATCACCGCGGAAGCCAGCGAGTACGTTTCGATGATGCCCAGCGCCGCCGGTTCCTTGATGTCGCTGCATGCCGACAGCGCCGCGATCACCTGGTCGTGCACGTTGGGTATCACAATGCTGTCCACCAGATAGTTGCCGGCCACAGGCTCACCGTCCGCCACAGCGGACTTCACTGCGGACACATCGCCCGCCACCAGCACAATATATTTGCCGGCGCACACGGCCTGGGCTGTCACCAGCTCCACCGCCGCCGCTTTGAGCATCGCGTCACCCGCTTCGATGCCAGCCGGTATGCTGTTCGTCTCAATCATTCCAATCGCGTTCATGCTTGTCACCTTCCTTAGGCTTGTATGACAATCGCCGTATCAGTCACTTCAGCCACCGTGCCGCTGATGCTGGCGTGTATTTTCGCGCCCAGGCTCTTCTCCCGGATATCCGCTATCAGCGCGCCCTTTTCCACCCGGTCTCCGACGGACACCACCGGCGCAGATGGCGCTCCGATATGCTGCTGCAGCGGTATGGTTACGGCTCTCACGCTGAGGTCCCGCTCGTCCAGCGGAGCGGGCACGTCGTACTCCGACACGCCCAACCGCGCAACCAGCCGCTTCACCGGCACGCGTGACGACTCCAGATTCCTGTTGGGACTGCCCGCTACTTCCTTGCGCGGTTTGTAGCCGCCATTGCTGAGCCCTTGCTTCATGTTTTGCATCATGCGCGAGGGCTTGAGGCCAAAGTTACACGCATAGTAGGTGCAGATGCCGCAGTCGCAGCAGGAAAACACACCGTTCGGGTCTCCCAGCAGCGCGCCCTGGCCCATCGCCGCCGCGCGCATCGCCTTGTGCGGCTCCACCCGAAGACCGAGGGCATTGCGCGGGCACATCAGCGTGCACATGTTGCACTGGCAGCACACCGCCTTGGCCATGCGGATCTCTTCTTCGGTATTCTCCGCCTTCTGAGCGATCAGTCTGTGATTGCTGCGGAACACCAGCACACCGCCCGTCGTTTTGGTGACTGGCGTATCCCAGTCATCGCACAGCTTGCCCATTGCCGGACCGCCGATGATCAACGTATAACCGTGCTCGGAGGATGGGCCGCCTGCCGCCGCAATCAGCGTGCGGAGCGGGGTACCAATCGGCACCTTCAGCGTAACGGGGCTGGCGACCTCGCCGCCCACCGTTACGTATTTATCCGTCACCGGCCTGCCGATGAGCGCGTCCGCGATATTGATAAAAGTGTTAACATTGTTGACGACGGCACCCACATCCAGCGGCAGCCCGCCCGTGGGCACCACGCGTCCCGTGATGTCATACACCATCTGCTGTTCGTCGCCCGCCGGGTAATAGCTCTTCATCAAGTGCAGCGACAGACCCGGTTTGCCTTCAATCGCCTTTTCCAGAGCGTCCACCGCGCGGTAATAATGCGCCTTCAATGCGATCACGCCGCGCCTCGCGCCCGTGACCTCCATCAAGGCCAGCATACCGCGCACAATAGCGTCTGGGTAGTGCTCCATCAGCTGTTGGTCGATACGCAGCATCGGCTCGCACTCGGCGCCGTTAGCGATCACCAACTCAGCCTGGCACTTCGCCTTCACATGTGTTGGAAAACCCGCTCCACCGGCGCCCACGACGCCCGCATTGCGGATGAGTTCTACCACGTCCATTGAATGCCCCCCGGTTAAATGATCCGAAAGCTGCCGTGCAGCACGCAGCGGCGCGCACGCGTGAAGCTTCTCGCGCTGGTCAGTCCCTCGCCTGTCGGCGTGGCAATCGTCAGTGTCGTGAATCCTTCTCCTTTAAACCCAAGGCCAGCATACGAAGGCGCATTCTTAACGAATATTGTGGTGTTGAGCGCCCTTGCGGCCATCGACAGATGCGTCACGTTCTGCGAATGCATCATCGCGCTGTGGTGGCAGCCTGACTCGGCGGCGATCGCCTTGTCGATCGCTTCCTCGATGGTGCGCACGCGTACGATGGGCAGCACCGGCATCAGCATCTCGGTCACCACCAGCGGGTGGTCGTTGGGCACGTCCGCGATGACCAGCCGGGGCTGCCCGGTAAACGATACGCCGCTGTCGCGCAGTATTACATCCGCGTTGCGACCCACGTATTTTCTGTTGATTATATATCCAAAGTCCTTCTTGACCAGTACAGTATTAACTATCTTGCTGATATCGTCACCGGCCACACGCCATGCGCCGTTTTTCACCATCAGGTCCATCAGCTTGTCGGCGATGTTGTCAAAAGCGAAAACTTCCTTCTCCGCCACGCACAGCACGTTGTTGTCGAAGCTCGCGCCGTCCACGATGTCCCTGGCAGCATCTTCAAGTATCGCAGTGTCGTCCACAATCACCGGCGGGTTACCCGGGCCGGCCGCGATGACCTTCTTGCCCGTCTTCATCGCCACCTTGACGACCGCCTCACCGCCTGTGATGGACAGTATCGGAATGTCCTTGTGGTTCATGATGATGTTGCCCGACTCCAACGACGGTTCCTTCACCGTGCAGATAAGCCCTAAGGGGCCGCCTGCTGCCACAACGGCCTGATTGAGTACGCGCATCGCTTCGATGGAGCACTTCTTGGCCGCCGGGTGCGGGTTGTATACCACGGCATTGCCCGCCGCGATCATGCTGATGGAGTTGTTGATGACCGTCGAGGTCGGGTTGGTGGAAGGGGTGATGGACCCGACGACACCATAAGGCGCCATCTCGGTCAGCATCAGGCCTTCGTCGCCCGAAACTGCCGTGGTTTTCAGGTCTTCAATACCCGGCGTCTTGTTGGCCGCCAGCTTGTTCTTGGCGATCTTGTGCTCCACATGGCCGTAGCCCGTCTCTTCGTTGGCCAGCTTCGCGAGGTATTCCGCATTGTCCAGAGCGGCCTTTCTCATCGCCGCGATCAGCTCTCCGCGCTTCTCCAGCGTCAAGTCCGACAGCTGCCGGTAGGCCTTCTTTGCCGTCTCCACCGCTTCTTCGGCGGTATCGCAAAGCCAGCGGCTCGGGCTGAAAGAAGAGGATGCCGCCCCTGCGGGCACGTTCAGCGCCTTCAGCGTTTCCGCAACGATTTTGGATATCTGGTCCTGCGTCATTTCCATAACAGTACACTCCTCACTGTGTCAAAAATCATTATGCAAGCCGAGCTCGCCTTAGTCCGGGCGTCTCTCGGTTTTGAACTTCTCGAATATCTTCTGACCTTTGAGCTCCCCGCTGTCGATGACGGCGATGATGGACAGGTCCACCGGTTTGCCGTCTGTCAGCGATG
>JAEZHF010000050.1 GCA_023416745.1 Bacillota bacterium | reverse complement strand
AGCTTCGTAACCGAGTTGGCTGCTGTTGTGGTATCATCGATCTCGTTGAGCAAATCCGTGGCATTGCCGCGCCATTCGCCGCATCCGGCCATGAAGCTGACCACCCGGAAAATGAATTCCGGCGTTTCGCGTTTGCGCACGTCTTCGGCGGTTTCATAGGAGATGCATTCCCACACGCAGTTTTCAAATTGCAAAGTCAGCTCCGTGTACTCTACATCCCGCCCGGTCATATACAGCTTGGCTACATTGTCGGAACGCTTGTCTTTTTCCAACACATAAGTGGTATCCACTCCGCCGGTCAGCCCCGTCGTGCCGGATACCATCATGAATGGGTCTTTGTCCGTGTGCTTACGCAGGTGGTGCACCAGTATAATCGCCAACCGATGACTGTCCGCAACCTGCTTGAGCTCGCAGATGTCTCGGTAGTCATTCGCGTAGGCGTTGGACGATACATCCATGCCACGTACACGCTGCAGTGTGTCGATTACAATCAGCCTTGTTCCCGGTTCCTGCTTCAAGAAGTCTTCAATCTGCTGCTGTAGACCGGTACCGATCTGATCCGCCATGACTGCGAAATGCAGATTGCTAGGTGCTGTGTCTGTGATCTCAAACAATCGGTTCTGAATCCGGTTAAAGGTATCCTCCAGGCAAAGATACAGAACGCCGCAACGATTGGTCATGCATTCCCACACTGATTCGCCAGCCGAGACCTTCAGGCACAGCCACAGCACCAGCCAGCTTTTGCCGATCTTCGGACTGCCGGCGAGGATATGCAGACCGCACGGGATCAGCCCATCCACAATAAACGGGACAGGCTTGAGCGGCGTGGCCAGCAGCGTTTCGGCATCGATGGTTTGCAGCTTTGCGCTCATACTGCTTCACCGCTTCTGCGTTCAATCCATTGGATGAAATGTTCTTTGCTTACCATCATGCGTTTACCAATCCGCAGTGTCGGGAATCCTTCGCTGTTCATCAGCTCATATGCACCGGCTCTGGAGATACCGAGCGTTTGGGCGATTGCGTTGGCGTTGAGTATAATCGGCAGTTGATCGTAAGACATTTTGGTTGCTTTCATGGTGGTTCCTCCTATTCTTTTGTCAAAGTTCTTTTCTTGCTTCTTTTTAGGCAATCATGTTGTAATGATTCACGCCCCCTTCATTAACGACTATTGTTTTCTACTGTATTATTTTCCGTATTGACACAATACATGACGCCTGATATGATTTCAATAGATTTTGATAACATTTTTAACGACTAGAGATTGTCGTTTACGGGTGACATCAATAGTCGTTTTTCAGGAGTGTTATATGGCGTATTATGCAAGGATGTCTGAAAACAAAATGGAAGTTCTTATTGAAGGGGAGAATCAACTGCGCCGCCAAAGGGAAGTCTTAGTCGGTCAGCAGTTGCTGGATTTCATTTATTATGATTTGAAAAAGTTGAATGAAGCGCTCGACCATGCATACAGCCTTGCTGTCCATGCGAAGAATCCAAGCTTCGAAGGAATACTCAGCAGGCTGGATATGCAAAACATATACCTGCGCTTTTTTGTCGAATTAATGCTGGACACAATCTTTCACGGGGAACCCAACACAAAAGCTGGCTTTGAAGCGCTGCAAAATCAGTTTCCGCAGGAAGTCGCTTTTTTGACGCAGACTGATAAATTCAAAAACGTCTCGTATCGCACAGTATCCAAAGCGTTTTTGATCGGTGTGTTTTCCGTTCATGCTTCGGGTATGCAATCCTTTATAAAACAGCAGTTAGAATTCTGTGTTGATGGTTCGAACTATGAACAATACCGGCAGCTCTCGCCCACAGAAAGGCTTTATATTTATGAGCAATGGCGCAAATCAAAGGGAGAGCAGCCACTATATTTTGAAACGGATACTTTTCCTTCCCGGCTGGTTATCAGCGAGGAGATATCCACTGATGGTGAATTCTCAATAGATGAATTGACCGACAAGCTGAAAAAACAAAAACCGCAGATCGCCGAAATGACGGTATTGCCCACCGGATGGGCGCTGATGCGATTTGAGTTGATGAAGATGGTATCGCTGGATATACCGATAAGAAAGTGCGCAAACTGCGGGCGATATTTCATCCTGGACGGCAGAAGTGACATAGAGTATTGTTCACGTCCGCTGGGTGACAAGCCGGGGAAGACATGTCAGGACGTAGGCGCACTCAACAAGTACATGGATAAGGTGCATGCCGACCCGATCCGAAAGGAGTTTCATAAGGCGTACAAGCGCAACCATTCCCGGGTGCGTGTCGGTTCGATGACACAGCCTGAATTCTTAGAATGGTCAGATGAGGCTCGGGAAAAGCGTGATCAATGTATTGCTGGCGAGCTAAGTAAGGATGAGTTTATGGAGTGGGTAAACAGGGATCGGCGATATAAGAGACAGAAGTGACTTTTTTGGGATAGTATCTCAAGTATAATACCAAGATTGTTGAAAGGAGGATTGGCTATGCCGAGGAAGCGTGGCAACGGTGAAGGTAGCTTGAAACAAAGAACTGATGGAAGATGGTCTATTACCTTTACTCTGGGTTATGATAACAATGGAAAGCAGTTGAGAAAAACTGTTTACGGGAAAACGCAGAAAGAAGCAATAGAAAAGGGTAATTCACTAAAGCGTCAAATTGAAAAAGGTGTTGTTATTAATAAAAGTATACGTTTTGGTGAATGGGCAGACAGATGGTATCAAGGGTTTAAAGGTAATGTGAGTGATTCAACTTATGAAGGATATGCTTATACACTATCGTTAGCAAAAAAGTTACTTGGTAGCCGATTGTTATACTCGATAAAAGCGTTAGATATTGAATCAGCGATTAAGCTGCTGATTGCAGAAGGATATAGTGCTTCACAAGTAACAAAAGTAAAAGCGATGTATAACCAAATATTCCGGAGGGCTGAGGCGGATGAACTGATCGACAAAAACCCAGTACAGCTAACGGAAAAGACAAGATTACCAAAGAGAAAGAACACGAAAGATAGTTACAGCATCGCCGAGCTTGCTTTGCTCTTTGAAAATCTTCCAAAAGAACGAACCGGTCATGCGATTCGGTTATCGCTGGCCTGTGGACTCAGACCGCAGGAATTGCTTGCACTTGAAAAAGAACTTATCGAGGAAGATGGAAGCATGATATATATTCGTCAGGCAGTTCAGCTCGTGAGAGGAAAGACGCGAATTGGTGACACAAAAAGCATCTCTGGTATACGTGACATTCCGGTGCCGCGTTTTGCGGTGGAGAGCGCCAAGTATCTACGTGAACATGCAGATGGGTTTGTAATGAAAGGGAAACTTGATTTGCCGCTAAACAACAAGACTTGGAGGACGTACTACAAAAAAGCGGTTGAGAAAGTAGACGGGGTACGTATTTTGCCGCCGCACTGCTGCCGGCATACATATATCACGCTTCTGCATGCTTCGGGTGTAGATTTCAATACGATACAGACACTCGCGGGACAGTCTGACGAGGATGCGACGCGTGGATATTTGCATATTAAAGATGAGGTAACGGCAAAAGCTGTGGGATTACTTGAACAGACGCTGGCAGGAAAGGTATAAAAACAGTCTGAACTGCCTCCAAAATGGTGGAGAGATTTTTCATTATGTGCAGTACTGTAGCAGGCTATACCATCGTAATAGCAGTCAGAAATAGCAGTCAAACCAATTTGAACGAACATCATGGAAATAAAAAACTCCCGAATGCTAGCTCATGCTCGCAAATACGAGAGTTTTCTTGGTCTGGGTGAGAGGAATTGAACCTCCGGCCTCTTGAACCCCATCGATAACCTGAGTTCCCCTTTGGACATTATCCTTTGTTGTTAGGTCACTTCAAAGCCCTTGGAAAAAGCCTATCTAAAGGGCTTTTTTCAATTTCAAGAGATAGTATGTGGATTTTGCCCAATGATGCTGCGGAAGAATAAAATACAGAATTAAGAAAATAATTTTAGAAGTCCATTAGAAGCAAGGTCTCTTGAATACTGTTCATGAGATCAACTCTTTAGTTGTTTCCATATCTATACCCGAAGCAAACGTCGATTTGTATACACTAATTATTACACAGATTGGAGTGGTAACACAAACCACTGTGGGGATTGAAATTTAACTGAACTAAACCAATATAGAAAATTAGGACATGGATTTACGCCATGTCCTTTTTATACACCCCAAAAAAGAAAAGGAGAAATAAAATGAGTACAAAAAGAACTGATATTAAGCTGCCCACAGTGGATGATTTGTTTACGACACAAAAAGAAAGAGATGAAGGCAATCAAGAGAAGATTCTTGAGATACCTCTCACAGGCTTACACCCATTCAAAAACCATCCGTTTCAAGTTACCAAGAATGAAGAACTGCGTGAGTTGGCTGAAAGCATCAAAGAGAATGGGGTAGTGACACCAGCCATCGCAAGACCGCGCCCGGAAGGCGGATACGAGCTTGTTGCGGGACACAGGCGAAAAGCTGCATGCGAGCTGACCGGTGTTGCAGCCATGCCGGTTGTGGTTCGGCACTTGGATGATAATACTGCGACGATCATCATGGTGGACTCAAACCAGCAGCGTGAAAACCTGCTGCCCAGCGAAAAAGCATTCTCATATAAGATGAAGCTGGAAGCGATTAAGCGACAGGGTAAGCGTACAGATTTAACATGTGGCCAATTTGACCACATGTTAGCTGGCAAAAAGTCTCGAGACCTAATCGCGGATGCTAACTCGGAAAGAGCAAGAACAGTACAGAGA
>JAEZHF010000018.1 GCA_023416745.1 Bacillota bacterium | reverse complement strand
GCCCCACACCCCGCTGGAGGCTCGGCCTCCAACCTTGGCTATATGTGAACAGAGGGATGCACGGATTGCCTGCTTGGTGCGATGCAACAGGGAAGGAGCCGTCGGTTTACATCATTATGTCGAGATTGATCAAGGTTTGTTTAATAAAGCTTGGAATAAAACGGAAAGTGTGAGATACTATAATCGTATTTTGTCCGGCTCCTCTTGTTAAAAAATGATGCTTGAAGGAGTGGGACACACTTGATAAGTCGCCTTAGTATTAGCAATTGTCTTTTACGGATCAATGAATCAGACAGTCATGATTTGAACGATTTGGAGGAGGAGTACAGGAACCAGGCGTTAAAGGAGCTGAGAAGTGCCGTCAGACAGGCTTGTAAGAAGAACCTGAATCAATACAGCGAGATGGTTGTCCACGTCAGTGCGCGACGGTTGCACTTCTACGGTAAAATGGGGGTGCTTCATCCCGGCGACTGCCAAGGCCGATACAGAATACGGCTTGCGGAGGTTTGCTGGATGCAAAGCGACAATAACGCCCCTCAAAATGAGATTTTTGTCACGTTTGAACAAGAGGAGAAATTTATTTTTCTTTTATGTGTCAACGGATGCCATGAGAGAAAAGGGCCGGACAGAATGCGCTGCTTCTTCTGTGAAGCTTTTTGTCCAGCTTTTTTTATTCGGGTAAGTAATAATAGTTCGTGTAAAGACCGTGCGTGCTCATGCATTTCTCTGAAGGCATAGACTCCAGACCCCGGCAATTTGACATTGTAATGAAAGCATAAGTGCAAGAGGGTGCAAAAAGAAGGAGTGAAAGCCTTGTAAAAAATAATGATCGATAAAAGCATTTGAAAATGCCGTTAGGCATTTTCCTGGTTTCCAAAGGGTGTGCCCTTTGGCGGAGGTGTGGAGGCAGAGCCTCCACGGTCTTATTTACCTTAGCTTCCTCATCCCACAATCCCGCCCACAAATATCGTAACCGTCAGCGCACCCATGATGATGACGTAGTTCTGGACGGACACCACGAACGTCTTGGACTTCACCTGCTCGGCGAAGAACTTTTTGATGTTGCGTTGAACGGGGATAATGGTCAGCAGCGACAGCAGGCAGATGGGGGAGACGACGCCCGCCGCAGCCATGGCAATAATGGCGGCGTAGCACAGATAATACAGCCCCGCGAACAGATATACCGACTTGCGCCCGAGGTATTGGGGCAGCGTGTGCCGCCCGGATACCTTGTCGCGCTCAACGTCGCAGATATTGTTGGCCAGCATGATGTTCGCCGTGGTCAGCACCGGCACCACTGAGAGCAGCAGCAGATGCAGCAGCAGTACGAGGTTGGTGGATATGTGCAGCGTCTGTCCCGCGAGCGATAACGATACAAGCGAACCCGTGGGCATGTTGATGTGCAGCAGCAGGAAGGGGATGAACAGTCCGTAGAACAACCCGGACAGCGCTTCTCCGAGCGGCGTCGCGGATATGGGCACGGGACCGTACGAGTAGAGTATACCGAACAGGAAGCATAAGACGCCCGCCAGCAGCACGACGATATCCGTCATGAAGACAAGGGCCAGACCGCCCGCAATGCTGAGCGCCAGCAGCGCGGCTATGATGAGCAGCCCCGTGGTTTTGCCGTAATGAGGCGGTTCTCCGTGAGACTTGCTGCCCATGTAGTTGTTGATCGCAGTGGTGGTGAGGTCAAACAGCAGCATCGCGGCGAAGAACAGCGCCGTCACGCCCCACCGGATCGTATAGCCTTTGGCCCAAAGGTACGCAATCGTCATCAGGAACGCAAAAACGCTCGTAATCTTGGTCTTTATCTCCACGAAGCTGAAAAAACGTTTCATATTGGTCCCCTTAATCATCATATTGCGATTATTATAATATCCCGGCTGCAGATCGGCAACCAGTTATTGAAACTGCGCATAGCCAGAGAGGGCGATATGGAGTATACTGTTGTGGGGCTGCCGGAGGACGACTGAGTCGCGCGGCGGCAATTAACGCAAGAGGAGACACGAAGAAAGCATGATCAGCGCACAGGGGATATCCCTGCAATACGGCGGAACGACGCTGTTTAAGGACGTGGACGTACAGTTTTCCGCGGGCAACTGCTATGGTGTGATTGGGGCAAACGGCACCGGAAAATCCACCTTTTTAAAAATACTGTCCGGCGAGATAGAGCCGAGCACCGGCATGATATCCGTGACGCCGGGCGAGCGCCTTGCGGTGCTCAAACAGGATCACTTCGCCTATAACGACTATACCGCGCTGGAGACGGTCATCATGGGGCACGCGCGGCTGTATGAGGTCATGCAGGAGAAGGAAACGCTCTACGCCAGGGAGGACTTCAGCGACGAGGACGGCATACGCCTGGGCGAGCTGGAGGGTGAGTTCGCCGAGATGGACGGCTGGAACGCCGAATACAACGCGGAGACGCTGCTCAACGGTTTGGGCGTGACGTCGGCGTACCACAACCAGAAGATGGCGGAGTTGGACGGCCCACGCAAGGTGAAGGTGCTGCTGGCGCAGGCGCTGTTCGCCAAGCCGGACATTCTGCTGCTGGACGAGCCCACCAACAACCTCGACCTGCGCGCTATACGCTGGCTGGAGGATTTTCTGATGGATTTCCCCAACACAGTGATCGTGGTGTCGCATGACCGCCACTTCCTGAACAAGGTGTGTACGCACATCGCGGACATTGACTACGGTAAGATCAAGATGTACGTGGGCAACTACGACTTCTGGTATATGTATACGCAGCTGGCCGCGCGACAGGCCAAGGACGAGCGCAAACGCGCCGAGCAGAAGGCCAAGGAGCTGGAGGAATTCATCCGCCGGTTCAGTGCCAATGCCTCCAAGTCTAAGCAGGCCACGTCCCGCAAGAAGATGCTGGACAACCTAGACATGGGCAACTTCTCACCGTCGTCACGGCGGTATCCGTTTGTCAACTTCAAGCAGGAGCGCGAGGTGGGCAACGAGGCGCTGACCGTCACTGGACTGAGCAAAACAATTGGTGATCGCAAGGTGCTGGACAACGTGTCGTTCATCGTGCAGCCGGGCGATAAGATCGGCTTCGCGGGCAAGGACGAATTGGCACGCACCACGCTGTTCCAGATACTGATGGGCGAGCTGGAGGCGGACGAGGGCACGTATAAGTGGGGTGTGACCACCTCGCAGGCGTACCTGCCGTCCGACAACGCTGAATTTTTTAATGGCATTGAGCTGTCCATCATCGACTGGCTGCGGCAGTTTTCGGAGGACAAATACGAGACCACCATTCGCGGATGGCTGGGCCGCATGCTGTTCTCCGGCGAGGACGCGACCAAGCCAGTGAACGTACTGTCGGGCGGTGAGCGCGTGCGCTGCATGCTGGCTAAGATGATGCTCTCAGGCGCGAACGTGCTCATCATGGACGAGCCGACCAACCACCTCGACCTCGAGGCCATCACGGCGCTCAACGATGGTATGGTGGATTTCAAAGGCACGATGCTGTTCACCTCGCACGACCATCAGGTGATGCAGACGGTGGCCACGCGCATCATTGAGATACTGCCCGGGACGCTGATCGACCGGCGCTGCACGTTCGACGAGTATCTGCAAAACGAGGAGATCGACAAGATACGGGAAAGCTGCATCGGCAGCAACGACGTAGGGTAAGGGTTCGAAAGAGAATATGCAATACAGGGTCTGCTGATAAAGCGGGCCTTTTTGTGTGACGGGCGGGCGTTCCCACATCAACCCTGTCATTCCGAGCTTGCGAGGAATCCCCCTCTAAAGAGGATATAACATGGGATGCATCGCTGCGCTCTGCATCACAGCATAGCCTAAAGGTATCTGAAATATGTCATAAATTAAAACGCCCTACCGCGGTAGTTTAAGTCTGTGGCAGGACGCTGTCAGCACTCTCCCCGAAGAGCGGTGGTTGTATTTTCAGGAAGAGAGCGGGGTTTTGGGATCAGCCTGTGTCAATTCGGAATAAACGTCTCGCCGGTGGCGGAGTTGATGTACTCGTGGTCAGCCTTCCAGCCGCTTAAGCTAGACATAAAACACTTTTCATCCGCGAAGAAGAACACCTGCTGCAGCTTGCCGTCCTCAAACATGAACTCGTAGACCGAGCCATCGGTCATCCACGCGTCCTCCGTGCAGAAGTGGTAGTCGTAGACGGCGTTGTTACTGGCGTTCTTGAAGCCGTTCCCGTACAAATCTTTCATGATGTTGGCGACGTAGGTTTCGTACGGCAGCTGCCTATAACAACATCGCGAGCATCTATTATAGCCGAGGCGAATATGAAAAAGCGCTGGAGTGGGATAACCAGGCATTGACAATTCGTGAAAAAGTGCTGGGGAAAGAACATCCGTCTACGGCAGTCACCTATAACAATATAGCAAGCATCTATTATAGCCAAGGTGAATATGATAAAGCGCTGGATTGGTACAACAAGGCGTTGTATGTTAAAGAAAAGGTGTTGGGGAAAGAGCATCCGTCTACAGCGACCACTTACAACAACATTGCTGGGGTCTATGACAGACAGGGCGAATATAAAAAAGCGCTGGATTGGTACAACAAGGCGTTGGCTGTGTTAGTAAGAGTTCTCGGAGAACAGCATCCAAAAACCGTGACGACAAAAGTGAACATGGCCGAAACAATCAGGCGCATGAACGCAAACGGATAAGGAGAGAACAGGCAAGGGGCTGCGCAAACGCGGCTCTTTTTTTGTCCCCGCCCCGGCCTTGTGAACCCCGTCACAAGCCCTCTGCCCCGTACATATCATAAACAGAAGAACCCTGTCGGGGTCTTGACATATATAAAGCAGGTGAATCGACGATGAACCAGATGGATAACAACAGTATGACACATATGAGCCTGCACCCGCTGGCCGCCAGACGGCTGTCCGACACCACCAAAACGCGGCCGATGATGGAGAGCATTACGCCGCGCTGGTTTTTGGACTTTCTGCCGTGGGTGCCGGTACAGGCCGGAACCTACCGCGTGAACCGCGTGAAACGGCTGCTGGAGCAGGATGAACCTTCCAACGAATACGGCGAAAAGTTGATCGAATCAAAACACACGCCCATCAGTGAGGACCGGATAGCCGAGACGTATCCGGATTACGAATTACATCCCGATGAATACATGCTGAGCATGGTGCAGACGACGTTGCGCCTTAACACCAACGTGACAGACATATTCAACCAGCCCTTGAGCCAGAAAGACGAGCAGATGCGCCTCGTGAAGGAGGCCATGCGTGAGCGTCAGGAATGGGAGCTGCTCAATAATCCGGAGTTCGGTCTGGCAAATGCGGTATCGCCTGATATGCGCGTAACCACACGCCGGGGCGCGCCCACGCCGGACGACATGGATGAGCTGCTGTCGCTGGTGTGGAAGAAGCCCGCGTTTTTCCTGGCGCACCCGCGGGCCATCTCGGCGTTCGGTCGCGAGAGCACGCGGCGCGGCGTACCGCCGGTGGCGGTGCACATCATGGGTTCGCCGTTCATCACGTGGCGCGGCGTGCCTCTGGTGCCGTGCGATAAGCTGATGGTGAACAACCAGACCTGCTCACGCCACTGCGGCGGGCAGACCAGTATATTGCTGATGCGCGTGGGCGAGGCCCAGCAGGGCGTTATCGGGCTGCACCAGCCAGGGGTGCCCGACGAAACGGACATTCCCAGCATGTCCATGCGGCTGGCGAACATCGACAACAGAGGCATCGCCTCGTACATTTTAAGCCTGTATTTCTCTGTGGCGGTGCTCTCGGGCGACGCGCTGGGCAAGCTCGAGAATGTCGAGGTGGGCAGTTATTATGACTACAAGTGAGTATCGAGTTTATCCGGAAGGCACGCCCATGCGCGACATATTGTCCCGCGTGTATTGGGGGCGCGTCGTACAAGCGCCGTGCGGCATCCCCATAGCAGCGGAGGCCGCCCCCGAAAGCGCGCCGCAATACTACTTTGAAAAAAGGGAGGCGCCCACGGATGTGCGGGGCGACTTTCCAATACTCAAACGGCGGGTGAACGGACATCCGCTGGTGTGGCTGGACAACGCCGCCACCACTCAGAAGCCGCAGTGCGTGATGAATGCACTGGCCGACTACTACGGCAACTACAATTCCAACGTCCACCGGGGAGCGCATACGCTGGCGCGTGAGGCCACAGCGGCGTTTGAGGATGCGCGTAACAAGGTGGGAGCGCTCATCGGCACCACGGACCGCGCGGAGGTTGTGTTCGTGCGCGGGGCGACGGAGGCTATCAACCTCGTAGCCGCTAGCTGGGGCGGGATGAACGTCCGCGAGGGCGACGGGATCATATTGACAGAGATGGAACACCATTCCAACATCGTGCCGTGGCAGCTGCTGGCGCAGCGCACGGGCGCGGTGCTCAGGGTTGCGCCCATCACGGACAGCGGCGATGTGGATTTAGCCGCGTATGAGCGGCTGTTCACGCCCCGTACGAAGCTGGCGGCGTTCAGCCACGTGTCCAACGTGCTGGGCACCGTGAACCCCGTCAGCGAGATGTGTGGTATCGCGCACCGGCACGGCGCGCTGGCGCTGGTGGACGGAGCGCAGTCCGCCGCGCACCTGCCGGTGAACGTGAAAGCTATGGACGCGGACTTCTTCGTGCTGTCCGGGCACAAGATGTACGGCCCCACAGGTATCGGCGTGCTGTACGGCAAGAAGGCGCTGCTCGACGCCATGCCGCCGTATCAGAGCGGCGGCGGCATGATCGACAGCGTCACGTTTGAGTCCACACGTTTCCACCAGTCACCGGAGAAGTTTGAAGCGGGCACCGGCAACATTGCGGACGCGGTGGCACTGGGGGCGGCGGAGGACTATCTGAGCCGCGTCGGGCTTATGCGCATCCGCACGCACGAACAGGCGCTCACACAGCGGATGACGGAGGGGCTGGCGCGTCTGCGCGGCGTGCGGCTCGTCGGAGCACCGCGCGAGAAGGCGGGCGTCGTCACATTTCTGGTGGATGGCGTCAAGCCGGAACAGATTGCACAGAAGCTGGATGCGCAGGGCATCGCGATACGGGCGGGGCACCACTGCGCACAGCCTGCTCTGCATCACTACGGCCTCGGCAGTGCCGCGCGCGCGTCGCTGGGCGTGTACAACACGCCAGATGACGTCGACGCGCTGGTAAAAGCCGTGGCCGGTTTAGCCGGTAAATAGACCGGCGGCCAATAGGCATCCTGTGGAATACAATGCTTTCGGGGTGTCAGGGTATGCGTAACGCCAAAGTAATTGGGGCATATCCAAAGAGGGGGGTAAGGGGTCTGGGGCAAAAGGGGCGTTTCACATGAGCGCCTCTTTTGACGTATTAGATTGTCAGCGAATGAGAATACAATTCCATTACAGGTAAACAACTGTAAAGAATCTTGGGTACGATGACGATAATACAATATGAAGTGGTCTATTCGGCCACATGGTTTTGCAGGGATGCAGACAGTGTATCACGGAGGATACGCCATGCACATCAGGAACAGCCTTATTGCGCTGTTCATTCATCGTCACTACGACGAGCAGAACAGCTGCATGAGTCAGGCGATCAAACGGATTTCTTCGGGTACCCGCATCAATTCCGCGGCGGATGATGCGGCTGGTTTGGCGATCTCTGAAAAGGTTCGTACACGTATACGCAGCCTGTCGGCTGCGCAGCGCAACAGCGAGGACGCTATATCTCTTGCGCAGACCGCGGAGGGCGTGATGGCATCCATGCATGCCGTGCTGCAGCGCATGCGTGAACTGGCTGTGCAGTCATCAACCGATACCAATGGCGATACCGACCGCAATGCACTTGACGCCGAATACCAGCAGCTGCTCAGAGAACTGGGCGACATTGCGCAGGAAGCACGTTTTAACGGAAAGCTGCTGCTGTCCGGCGGCGGTTCGACTTCATTTATGATTCAGGCAGGTCCTGAGGTCGGCGAAATATTCAATTTTGTTATCGACGGCGTGACCCCCGAAGCGCTTGGCCTCAGCGGCACGCATGTGCGTGCAGGTGCCGCCGCGGCAGATGTGCTGGGCGATCTGGATGGTGCAATATTACGGGTTTCACAGGCAAGGGCGAAGCTTGGTGCCTCGCAATCGCGCCTCACCAGCCGCATTTATAGCCTCGGCAACGCGGCGGAGAACCTTACAGCTGCTGACAGCCGTATCCGTGATGCTGATATCGCGGAGGAAATGGTGCGATTTACGCGTGCCCGCTTGCTTGCACACGTGTCTGCTGCAATGCTGGCGCAAGCCAATGCGCTGGCAGGCAATGTGATGTTTCTGCTGGCGAATCAGATAACGCCGACGCAAGGCATCTCAGAAGCAGCGGCAGACGGAAGGGACATGCCGGCAGGGGAAAGCCAGCCGGAAAAAGCGCAGGCAGCCTATATGCCGGAGGAAGACGGATGAGAGCAGAAGATTTAGCGCATTGGCAAGATTGGGAACATAATTGGAAAAATGCAAAGAGGCAGCGGCAGTATCAGGGAGATGAGCATTTGAGGATCAACAATAACGCAAGCGCAATGTTTATGTACCGACAATATAATATCTGGAACGCACGGATGGCGATGGCTGTCCGGAGACTGTCGTCGGGGCAGCGTATCAATTCGGCGGTGGATGACCCTGCAGGGCTTGCGACATCCGAGAGGATGCGCGCTCAAATCCGCGGGCTTAATATGGCAGTGCGTAATTGTGAAAATGCCTGCAGAATCTTTAGCACAGGAATATTAAGATTTATCCGCAGAAATAAGTCTTTTTTATTTATTGGAATATGAACCTTCGTCAGACGCAGGCCAATATACAGGCTGCACCTCATCCAAACTGCCGGGCGGAGTGACGCGCCCACGGTTTTTATCCTGATACATCAGAGCATCCACCCGGGAGATCAGGTCTTCGTGCGATAGGCAGCTGCCGCGGCGGTATATCTCATAGCCCACGCTGAATTCCAGACGATAAGCCTTTGTTTGGGAGGCGTTGAATTGAACTGCCTTGTCGTGTATGCGCTGAATGACCAGTTGCACGGTTGCCTCATCGCCGCTGTCCAGCAGCATCACGAATTCATCTCCGGCATACCTGGCGAGAAAATCACTGCTGCGGATGCACGACTTCAGCAGCGCCGCTGCATCTTTCAAGGCGTCGTCGCCCACCACATGACCAAAGGTGTCGTTGATGGACTTGAAATGATTGATATCCAGCATGATGCAAGCGAAGTCTGTCTGTTTGCGTCCAGCCTGAAGCAGTCCATTCAAATAGCTGTCCAGTTGGCGCCGGTTGTATACACCCGTCAGGTGGTCCATATAAAACTGCTTGTTCTGTATGCCGGAATGGACGATGAATATTGATACTGTAATGGAGCTCCATATTATCGAAATACCATAGAAGAGCGTCTGGAAAACCGCACCGGTAACGGGCGGAACTGCAAACAGCAGCATTGGGATAAACATGGAACGGGACATCTTCTTACGGTTTGTTATATAGCATACGGCAGTGTAAACAACAGGAAGCAGAGCGATGACAGCAAATACGGCAATGACTGGCCCCCGGTGATAGTGATTGTCGCCGTCGATGGAATATAGCCACCCCGTAAAGGGCGAAGACACCGCAAATGCCGCGTTGATGACGATGGGAACGGTCAGTATGTGCATCTCGGTTTTCAGACGGTTTATGTCGTGGAAAAGCTGAAAGCTGGCATAAAGGGTCCATACGGCTGCGGGAAACGGTGCGACAATAAATCCAAGAGTGTTGGCGGAGAAGTTGATCACGCGTGCCAGCGCGCCAGGTTTGCCGTCTACTGCCCAGCAGATTGATTCGAGCAGCAGCAGCCCTATGGTGACAGCAATGAGCAGCCGAAACAACCGGTTGCGCATCATGTTTTTATCGGCAAGTTATAAATTCATGATGTACATGCCGGCGCAGAGTATTGCGGCCATAATATTCAGATCTATTCTTAAAAAGGTATCCATCCCATACTCTTTTCCGCTTTTCTTAGCGGCAAATCCACTTGTTTATTTTTTGCTGATTGAGACAATGTGCTTATAAAAAAGCCGGTTACAAGCTGCTTATAGAAGCGGTTCTTTCCGTATAGCAGCTGTTTTTGATCTGAGCGATAGTGCGTCTGCATTTTTCTCGGATAGCGTCCGTTTTTTTCTTGATACATTCTTGCATCTACGCCGGCGATAAATTCGTCCCGGGTAATGCCGGAGCCGTGTCTGTAGATCGCCCCGCCCACACTGAAGCTCAGTTTATACGGACTGGATGCCTGCCGGCTGAACTGAGCCGCATTTTCGTGAATACGGGAGATCGTTTTCTGGAGTATTTGGTCGTTGTCGATGTCGAAGACGATGACAAACTCGTCGCCGGCGTAACGAGCCAGAAAGTCGCTGCTGCGGATGCTGGTTTCAAGTATCCGGGCGGCTTCTTGGAGCGCCTTATCGCCCGCCACATGGCCGTAGAGGTCATTGATCTCCTTGAAATTATCGATGTCCAGCATGATGCAGGAGAAATCTCCGCCTTTGCGCGCAGCATTGATGCGTCCGGTGAGGTGGCTGTCCAACTGGCGGCGGTTATACACCCCGGTCAGATGGTCAAGATGATACTGTTTGTTTTGAACGCTGGTGTGCACAACGAATATCGCCAGAGTCAGCGTCACGTAATATAGCGGCAGCAATTCAAACATCAACTGCAGCACGGCACCGACTGTGAGTATGGAGGAGAAGAGTATCATCGGCAGAAAAACCCTGCCGGTCAGCGCTTTGCGCTGTACGATATATAGCACGGTGATGTAGATCAGAGGAATCAGGGAGACCGCCACCATGACGGACAGCAGCGGTCCGCGATGGTGTATATGATCGCTGCCGAGCGAATACACAAGCCCTGTCAGCGGACTGGTGAGCGCGAGCAGGGCGTTTATGCCAAAGAGGATTGACAGAAGCTTGATTTCCGTTTTTATACGCCGGTTATCGCAATAAAGCTGATAACTGGCATAAAGTGCCCAAGTTACGGAGGGCAGCGGTACCAGCGCGTATATGGCCGCCGCGGTCACGTTGAGCAGCAAGTGGGCTTCACGAATACCGCTCAGTGAAAAAACAGGCTCTCAAGCAGCAGCAGCGCCATTGTGGAAAGTATGATCATCCGGAACAGACGGTTTTGCAGATTCTTTTTTTCGCTGTTCCGGAGATTGAATATGTACATGCAGGCACAGATGACCAGTGCGAAAATATTAATGTCTATCTTTAGAAAAGTATTCATTCACGCGTCCTTATATTGTTTTAAAAAGCCATGTCAGGCTATATCGTATATATCGTTGTATGGCGCGGAAATCTTGGAGCAATTTTTTCAGTTCAATAATTTGATGTTTTTAAATATTTGAGCAAATGATTTAATTTTCTGTTTGAGGGTATATATTGCATAAGTAAATATTGCTTACTATCGACATCTTATGTTCACGGCATCATGAAGACAACATGATAACGATTGGTTTGTCAAATGGGCAATTTAATGAACTATGGTCTCGCGATTGATCCTGAGATTCGTTTCGTTCAATGCTATGTTACTTAATAGAGCAGATAAAATAATTCCGGCATGGAAGACAAAGGAGAAGAAAAATGGGTTGGATCAGGAATTTGAAGATTGGTGTTAAAATAGTATCGGGCTTTCTGATTATCGCCATAATTGTGGCGGCGGTTGGTGTTTTCAGCTTGATAAACATGCACTCAGTCAACGCAAAAAGCAGTCTGATGTACACTGAGGGTACACAAAGCATTAGTAAGCTGTCGGAAATATCACAGCTTTATCAAAGGACACGCGTCATCGTCCGCGATATCATATTAATAGACGACGCAGAGCGCAAGCAGAGCGAGGTTGAAAATCTGGCGGAGAAGGACGCGCTGATTGCCGCTGCCGCTCAGGAACTGAAAGGTAACTTGGGCAGTGAAGACAATGCGATGTATGATGCTCTGACGCAAAACATTGATAGTTATATTCCGCAAAGAGATAAGGTTGTGGAGCTGGCATTGTCTGGTGACCCAAAGGGTGCTTACGCTCTGCTGGAAAGTCCGGAAACGGACGATGCTGCGATGGCGGTGCAGGAATCGATCAGTGAAATGGAAGCCCATCTGGTGAAAGAAACAGGGCAAAGGTTCAGCGAAAACCTGGCTTTAGGCAAAACGACGGAACTGGTGACCATCATACTGATTGCGGCCGGGGTTGTTGCATCGATACTGCTTGGCATTCTTGTTGCCCGGTCGATCAGCAAGCCGATTAACCGTATTGTGGATGTGGCTGACCAGCTCGCGGCAGGAAATACGGACATTCAACTGCCGGATAAACAGTCCAAAGACGAGGTGGGGCGGCTGACAGCGTCATTCAGAACGGTTCTGGACACTGTGAAGGCCATGATCGAAGATGTGAACCGTCTGGCTAATGCCGCTGAAGAAGGGTGCTTCTCGTGCAGAGCGGACGAGAACAGGCACCCGGGTGATTTCGGAAGGATCATACAGGGCTTTAATAACACCATTAGTCTGTTTATCAGTGATTTTGACAAGCTGCCGATACCTGTTATGCGTATTGACAAGGATTTCAATATACAGTATATGAACAGAAGCGGTGCGGAACTGGTCGGCAAAACACAGCAGGAACTGGTGGGCATTAAATGCTACGACGTATTCAAGACGAACGACTGTAAAACGCCCCGGTGCGCTTGTTTCAGGGCCATGGAATCAGAGCAATATCAGACAGGGGAAACAACGGCAAACCCGAATGCGCATCTTTCAATGGAGATACAGTATGGCGGTACGCCCGCCTTCAAGGACGGCAAGGTGATCGGCGCACTGGAAGTGATAACGGACCTGACCAATATTAAACGCGCTGCAAGGCAGGTCGCGGAGCAGGCGGAATCGATGAGGAACCTGCTCGCGGAGATCGATATAGCAGCAGAACAGGTGGCAGCAGGTACACGTCAGGTGTCAGACGGCAGTCAGGAGATTTCTCAAGGGGCCACAGAACAGGCTAGTGCGATCGAAGAACTGACAGTATCCGTCAGCCAAATTGCCGAACAGACGCGTCAGAATGCGATGAGTGCTAATCAGGCGAATGATCTGACGATGACAGCGGCGGCTGAGGCGTCCAAAGGAAACGAGCAGATGCAGGCGATGCAGCAGTCAATGGATGATATCAGTGAAGCATCCAGCAGTATTTCAAAGATCATCAAGGTGATCGACGACATCGCGTTCCAGACGAACATTTTGGCGCTGAATGCAGCAGTGGAAGCTGCCAGAGCGGGCGCACACGGCAAGGGCTTCGCTGTTGTGGCCGAGGAGGTTAGAAATCTGGCAGCACGCAGTGCAGGCGCGGCGAAGGAAACAACGGATCTGATTGAAGGCTCAATCACAAAGACCAAAGTGGGTATGAAGATCGCCGGGGAGACAGCCCAGGCTCTGGCTGCCATCGTGCAGAGTGTTAACAAGGCAGCACAACTGGTCGCAGAGATTGCTGCCGCGTCGGGCGAGCAGGCGGGTGCCATCGCGCAGGTGGACCGGGGTATCGAGCAGATGAGCCAGGTGGTACAGAACAATTCGGCGACGTCCGAGGAGACCGCAGCAGCTGCGCAGGAGCTTTCCAGTCAGGCTGAAATGCTCAAAAGCCTTGTGGGGCAGTTCCGACACTCAGATGCGGGAAAATCAGAGATAAAAACCATTACTGCCGGACAGGGCAAAACTAAAAAAGCTGAATCTGCTGCGCAGCAAATGGAACTGTCGGACAGCGAATATGGTAAATATTAATAACTATTGATTTATCTGCGGTGCGCACGGTAAGGGCTTCGCAGTTGTGGCGGAGGAAGTAAGAAACCTCGCAGCGCGCAGTGCAGGGGCAGCTAAGGAGACGACGGAGCTGATTGAAGGCTCGATCGTCAAGACGGAGGCTGGCACGAAGATAGCCGGAGAGACGGCGCAGGCGCTGTCTGCCATCGTAGAGAGAGTGGACGAGGCGGCGCAGCTGGTCAGCGAGATCGCGGCTGCCTCCAGTAGCAGGCGTCAGCAATCGCGCAAGTGGATCGCGGCATCGAGCAGATGTCGATGGTGGTGCAGACCAACTCGGCGACTTCTGAGGAAACGGCGGCGGCGGCAGAAGAACTGTCCAGCCAGGCTGAGATGCTCAAGGGGATGGTAGGAAGATTCAGCATCCGCGACAGTGCAGCGGCTCCGCAGGCTCACGGCCAGTTCCAAAGACCTGCTGTGCAAGCGGCCGCCGGTGTGCCTCGCATAGACCTCGCGGACGGCGATTTTGGCAAGTACTGAGCTGTCCTGATACTGCCGCCCTTCACCCAAGGTTTACGGGTGAGGGGCCTTATGTTGTTACTTATGAAGTTGCGGGCCGAGAAGGCCGGATGACGTTTATCCTCTTTTCCGAAGCAGATTCTTGAGCCGCCTGCGTTTCACGCGGGGCTTTCGGTTGCCGCGCAGTATGCGCACGATGAGCCATACCGTCATAATAAATGACGCCGAGAAGCCCAGCACGCCCAGCAGCGGTATGCCCAGCAGCTTTGGCTCCATGTCGGTGGTGCAAAGAATGGAAGAGCCGACGACCGCAGCGGCATTCAGCAGGCCAACGATCAGCCGGTTCATGATGCGGTCAAACCGCGCCATCGGTACCTCGGAACCCACCACGCTGATGCCGAGCCGTGCCTCGCCCTTGGACGCGATGCGCAGCAGGTCGGACATCTGTCCCGGCAGCTCCAACGATCGTTTGCCGAAGGAGTACAGCGATTTTCCTCCGCGCAGCAGCTCGTCCTTAAAGCTGGCCTCATTCATTATCGTGCCGGATACGTGGGACGCAAGTATACGCATCAGGCTGGTTTCGGGGCTGATGCGGGACAGCACGCCCTCCATGGTGATGATGCCGCGGGCCAGCATTGAAATACCCGCCGGCATTGCGAGACTGTTGCTCTCCGCCACATGGATGAACTCCATCACAAATTGGCCCACGTCAATACTGCCCAGTTCTTCTGAACCGTAGCGTGTCATCATTTCTTCGATATCGGCGTAAAGCTTTAAGTGGTCCACATCACCTGTCTGGCGCGCGAGGGAGAGCACCACGGATTTGAGCGCGTAATAATCGTTCTCGGCGGCAGCCACAATGGCATTTTTAAACAACTTGCGGTGACGGGCGGACAGTCTTCCCGTCATGCCGAGGTCGATCCAGACGATCTGGCCGGCGCGTATGCGGATGTTACCCGGATGAGGGTCGGCATGGAAAAAGCCGTCTTCCACCACCTGCTTTAAATAGTTGGCAGCAAGCCGGTCGCATATCTCAGGCAGATCGTAGCCCGCCGCTGTGAGCGCCTCGGTGTCGTCGATCTGGATGCCGTCAATCAGCTCCATCACCAGTACCTTCTGGGTAGTGAGCGCCCACTCCACCTTGGGAAACGAGATGCAGCCGGTATCCTGGTTGTTCTCGATAAACTCACGGATATGACCGGCCTCGACCGTAAAATCCAGTTCCTGCTGCGCGGTCGACCACATTTCGTCGATTACGGTGTCGAAGTCGATAACTTGTCCGGTCTTCTGAATGATGCGGATGATGCCGGACGCCCGGTGCAGCAGGTGCATATCCTGAGCCATTTTAGCATAAATGCCGGGACGCTGCACCTTGAGCACCACGCTGCGCCCGTCCTTTAAGACTGCGCGGTGAACCTGCGCAATGGACGCTGAGCCGGAGGATTCGCTGTCGATGGATGCGAACACCTGGCTCGGCGGCTGCGCATATTCAGACTCCAGCATGGCTAAAACAATATCAAAATCCATCGGCATGACGTCGGTACGCAGCCTGGTCAGTTCATCGCAGTATTCCTCGGGGATGATGTCAGGCCGCATTGAGAGCAGCTGGCCAAACTTGACGAATGTTGGTCCGAGATCCTCCAGTACGCGGCGCAGCTTTTCCGGAGAGAGACCGCGCGTCAGTTCGTGCCTAGCCAGCACCTTGAGTATATCCCTGAAGCGTCCTTTATTTGCATCCATATTAGCCTTCCAGTGTCCCGCGGGGCGGGCGGCATAATCCGCAGAGGGCAATACTCTGTCTGAGCTGCGGTCAGGTATATTATAACATAATTTTCATTGAATCAAAACTCAAGAAGGCTAGCAGCCTTAAATGAAATGGAAATAATTATTAATCGGCAGCAGTCACTTTACCAAATAAGTAATAAATATATCGAAATCCTGTTGCTTGTGTACTGCCGGGTTGTATTTTGCTCTAAAGTCTTAATTGTTTTTCTCCGATAAAAAAAATGAACCTATTGCCTATTGCTGCTTTGCAGGACTTCTATACAAATCTGAAGTGAATAAATGCATATCGGCTGATGAATCAATAGAAAACAAAAACGGATGAAGCAAGAGTGCTTCAGGCAAATCAAAGTGCGCGATGTTTTGCGCAGACAGCAAAAACAAAGGAGTGTGTGCGATTTGAAGAACAGGATTGGAAAGAAATTCGCACTGAAAAGCATATCCGTCAAAATACTGGGTGTGGTACTGACGGCTATTGTGTTGGTTGCGGCATCGTGTGTGGCAGTGCTGACGGAAATGAACAACAATTACTCCGACCAGATATTGCAGTCGCAGGTAAAGCGGGCTTATGACTACTTGGAAAAACGGATGGACACTCTGCAGCTGCAGTGCGACACCGGCACAATGAGCGTAGCCAACAACGGCTTTCTGAAGGCGAGTGTCAGCATGAACGATGCGGAACGGGTGGCGAATGCGCTGACCGGCGTGGCCGGCACGGGTCTTGATTTTGTGGTGATCACCGATATGAACGGGCAGGTGCTCTACACGTCCAACAGGAACGAAAATGCGGGTACGGCTTATGTGGCTAAAGCCATTGAAAGCGATACCGGTATTTACGCAGACGATCAGAAAAATGTATACTTCCTGTCAGCAAGCTCGCTGTCGCATGAAGGCAAGCAGGTTGGCAACGTGGTCGGCGGTGTCTATTATGACAAACAAGGCATGCTGGATGAATTAAAAGAGATTCAGGGTGTTGAGTATTCAATATTCTTTGGCGATGTGAAAGTGGCGACCACCATGATGGCGGATGGCCAGCGCGTACTGGGCACCAAGCTGGATGCGGGGCTTACCCAGGATGTGCTGACAGGAAAGAAAGAATATGCAGGCCGAATGGTGCTGTCCGGCCTGCCGTTTATGGCGTTCTATTCGCCTGTGCTCGATAAATCCGGCAGTGCTGTGGGCGTGTTGTTCGCAGGGCTCCAGACTGCTGAGATCGAGAAGAGTCGTATCTCCACAATGATGATATCGGTAGGTGCCGCTGCTGCACTCGCTGTCATCGCCATAATCGCAGTGCTCATATTTGTGAGAGTGAGCATACGCAAGCCGTTGGGGCTCATCACCACAGGAGCGCAGCAGCTGGCCTGCGGCGAAACGGATCTAAAGCTTGATGTGCAGCGGCAGGATGAGATCGGCATGCTGGCCGGTGCATTTTCCAACGCAGCAGATGCTTTAAAGGCCATGCTGGCAGATGCGAACATGCTGGCGTTGGCGGCGGTAGAGGGCAGATTGTCCACCCGCGCCGACGCAGAGAAGCATCAGGGCGATTTTAGAAAGATCGTAGAGGGCGTGAACGCCACGCTGGACGCGGTTATACAACCGGTGGACGAAGCCGCCATGGTACTGGCAGAGATGGCAAAAGGCAACCTGAATGTGAGTGTAACGGGCGACTACCGCGGCGACCACGCTACGATCAAGGAAGCGCTCAACAGCACAATTAATACGCTTAAGGGCTACATCGGTGAGATATCCTCGGTGCTGGACGAGATGTCGCAGGGCAACCTCGTGGTCGGCATAGAGTCAGAATACCGGGGCGACTTCGCGGCGTTGAAGGAATCCATTAATGCTATCGCAGCATCGCTGAACGGGGTACTGGGTGATATCAGCGTATCGGCGGATCAGGTGGCTTCCGGTACGCGGCAGGTTTCGGACGGCAGCCAGCAGATATCCCAAGGCGCCACGGAACAGGCTGGTGCTATTGAGGAGCTGACGGCATCCATCAGTCAGATTGCCGCGCAGACGCAGCAGAATGCAAAAAGTGCAAACACTGCAAATGAGCTGACAGAATCGGCGCAGTCCGGTGCGGTGCAGGGCAACGAGCAGATGAAGGCGATGCAGCAGGCGATGGCGGAAATTAACGAATCATCGCACAGCATCTCGAAGATTATCAAAGTGATTGATGACATCGCGTTCCAGACCAACATACTCGCGTTGAATGCAGCAGTGGAAGCCGCAAGGGCGGGCGTGCATGGCAAGGGTTTTGCGGTGGTAGCGGAAGAAGTCAGGAACCTCGCGGCACGGAGCGCTGGCGCGGCGAAGGAGACCACGGAACTGATCGAAGGCTCCATTAAAAAGACGGCGGCGGGCACGAAGATAGCCGACGAGACAGCTTCGGCGCTTGCTGAAATCGTGGCGGGCATCCGCAGAGCGGGACAGCTGGTGAGCGAGATTGCACAGGCGTCGGGCGAACAGGCCAATGCCATCGCCCAGGTGAATCGCGGAATCGAGCAGTTATCGGCGGTTGTGCAGAACAACTCGGCCACGGCGGAGGAAGCAGCCGCGGCAGCGGAAGAGCTGTCCGGTCAGGCTGAGATGCTAAAAAGCCTTGTTGGGCAGTTCATCCTGATGGGCGGCACACAGCCCGTGCTGAAAGAGATACCCCAAGCGCTTCAGCTGCCTGGAGCACCGACCACAAGCCCCATGGATGACAATGACTTCGGCAAATACTGAGCACAGTCTAGATTTTGCGCATGACGATGACAGTGGGCTTGTAAAAAATGGTCACGAAAAATAAGCATGAAGATATTAACCTGCCCTGTTTATTATACGATATAAATAACGGACGGCTAAATAAGACAGGTGTCGGGTTAACCGGCTCTTAGATTCTACAGTAAAGTATTTTTTATCATAGCGAGGAGGTAGCAATAAGTCAATGGCATATGAAGCGGATTTATATCTGGATGAGGCGGAAGACACTCAGCATGGGCGCTTTCTGACGTTTGCACTGGGGGAAGAGGAGTTCGGTATTGAAATCAGCTATGTGACCGAGATCATTGGCATGCAGCCGATATCCACTCTGCCCGAGATACCCGAGCACGTGAAGGGTATCGTGAACTTGCGCGGCAAGATCATACCGGTGATTGACATGCGGCTTCGGTTCAAAAAGCCTGAAATCGATTACACCGATCGCACATGCATCGTCATTATCGATACGGAGGTTTTCTCCGCCGGTCTGATCGTGGACAGCGTCGCCGAAGTGATGTCTATCTCAGATGAACAGATTGTGCCGCCGCCCAACTACCGCACCGGCATCCACAACCTATATATAAAGGGTATCGCCAATGTGGACGGGCATGTGAAACTGCTGCTGGACTGCGAAAAGCTGTTCATGGAAGAGGAACAGCAGTTGATTGCAGAGCTGGAGGGCTGAGTAACGTTAATACAGCGCATCACTGAAATGGTGGTGCGTTTTTTTATTGGCTAGCGTTAAGGGCTGTTTATTTTATTTACAATACGGTGAAAACTGGAAATGTATTATTACAGGGTATTGTATGAAAAGGACGAATATGATAGTGTAAATTGAAAACGAAATTCATTTTCTGTTTGAGGCTAAGAGAATATGGGATATTCGACGAAACAGGGCAGTCTGATACTGGATTGCTTAAAACAGCATAAGTCCAAGCATGTGACGGCGGATGACATACTGGAACACCTAAGAGTGCAGGGTGCGTCCGTGGGGCAGACCACAATATACCGGCACCTTGACAAGCTGATGCGGCAGGGCGCGGTGGTACGATATGCGGGCGCAGACGGACAGAGCGCGTGCTATCAATACATGGACTGTCAGGATGACGGCCATTCGCATTACCATTTGGTATGTACGGACTGTGGAATTATGACGCATCTGGAATGCGAACATATGGACGAACTGACGGCGCACATGCTGGAGCATCACCAGTTCAGCGTGGACAGGTTTCGCACGGTTATATACGGTCTGTGCAACGCCTGCGCCGGTGTGAGGCGATGAGGCTGAGCCGGTTAGCCGGGCGCGTATTGGTCTGTGCGGCGGTATGTCTGATGCTGCTTTGTGCTGTTTTTATCGCTGCTGAGGCGGGGCACGACTGCTCTGGTGACGGCTGTCATGTGTGCGTGCACATACGGCTTTGCCTGGACATGCTGCAAAGCTTGCTGTTTGCGGTTATTGTGGGCGGAGTTACAGTATCAGCATTGCTGAAGCCGGTCCGGATAACAAAAAGACCGGCGTATATCCGCTTGCCAGCACTTACGCTTATTACCCTGAAGGTGCGGATGGACGGCTGAGCCGTATCATTGGCGGACCAATTCAAAGAAAGCGTTTTTTTAGGAGGAAAAATTGAAAAAGATATTGACATATATGCTGGCGGTACTGCTGATTGCAGCGGTCTTTTCGGGCTGTGCGCAAAAAACGGGGGCACCGCAGATGGGCAGTGACGATGGAAGTATAAGCGTGGTCACAACGATATTTCCGCCGTATGACTTTGCCCGCACCGTGTCGGGCGGCAAGGCGGATATTTCGATGCTGATAGATCCGGGTGCGGAGGTGCATACGTTTGACCCTACCACCGAGGACATAATCAAGGTACAGGAATGTGATGTGTTTATCTATATCGGCGGCGAGAACGAGGCATGGGTGGACACCGTGCTGGAGTCGATGGACACCAGCGGCAAACAAATCGTACGGCTGATGGACGTTGTGACACCGGTGGAGGAGGAGATCGTGGAAGGCATGCAGCACGCGTATGAGGAAGGCGAAGAACATGCCGGCCAAGAGCATGCCGACGAAGAACACGCCCACGAGGAAGGCGAAGAGCACGCCGATGAGGAGCATGTAAATGAAGAGGGCGAGGAACATAGTCATGAGGGCGAGTTTGACGAGCACATCTGGACGTCGCCTAAAAACGCCATACAGATGGTGAACGCCATAATGGACGCACTGAGTAAGGCCGACGCCGCCAACGCGGAGGCTTATAAGCAAAACGCGGCGGACTACACCGTGCAGATCAGCGGAGTGGGTGAGAGCATTCAGGGCATTGTCAACAATGCGGCGCGCAAGTTGATCGTGGTGGCAGACCGCTTCCCGTTCCGCTATCTGACGGACGAGTTCGGACTGGATTACAGCGCGGCGTTCAGCGGGTGCAGCGCGGAGAGCGACGTATCGGTCGGCACGCTGACTTATCTGATCGACAAAGTGAAGGCAGAGAACATCCCTTATATCTATTATATTGAACTGAGTAATAAGAAAGTGGCTGAAGCGGTGGCTGAGCAGACGGGCGCTGAGATGCTGCTGCTGCATTCCTGCCACAACGTGACGAAGGACGACTTTGACGCAGGCGTTACATATTTGTCGCTGATGAAGCAGAACGCGGACACTTTAGAGAAGGGACTCAATTAAAGCATGGCGCTGATTTCCTGTCAAAACATTATCGTCAAATATGACGGGCATACGGCGGTGGATAATGTAAGCTTTGCTCTGGAGCGGGGAGACTACCTCAGCATTGTGGGTGAGAACGGCAGCGGCAAGAGCACGCTCATCAAGGCGCTGCTGGGGCTGCTGAGGCCGTCATCGGGCACGGTGCGCTTTGATGGCCTGAAGCAGACCGAGATCGGTTACATGCCGCAGCAAACCGCAGTGCAGAAGGACTTCCCTGCCAGTGTGAGCGAGGTGGTGCTGTCCGGCTGCCTGAACCGCCGTGGTGTGGCCCCGTTTTACTCGGCTTCGGACAAGTGCCGCGTACGGGAGAACATGGAGAGGCTGGAGATCGGCGGACTGATGAAGAAATGTTATCGGGAATTGTCCGGCGGGCAGCAGCAAAGGGTGCTGCTGGCGCGCGCGCTGTGCGCCACTGAAAGGCTGCTGCTGCTGGACGAGCCCGTGGCCGGGCTGGATCCGGTGATCACGGCAGAGCTGTATAGCCTGATCGACAGCCTGAATCACGAGCAGGGACTCACCGTAATCATGGTGTCGCACGATGTGCGCAGCGCCGTGCAATGCGGCAACAAGATACTGCACATGGATACCAACGCTGCGTTTTTCGGTACACGGGAAGAATACTTGAAGACGGATATCTGCCGCCGGATGATGGGGGTGCACGCGCATGCTGAGTGAGCTGTTTTCCTATGCATTTATTGTTCGCGCGCTCATCGTGGGCACGCTGGTGGCGCTGTGCGCAGCTCTGCTGGGCGTCAGCCTGGTGCTAAAGCGGTATTCAATGATCGGCGACGGCCTGTCGCACGTGGGGTTCGGAGCGCTGTCGGTGGCCCTGGCGCTGAACGTTGCGCCGCTGGAGGTGTCGCTGCCTGTAGTAGCGTTCGCGGCATTTTTGCTGCTCCGGCTCAGCGAACGCAGCGTCATCAAAGGCGACGCAGCCATTGCGCTGGTTTCTTCCAGTGCCATCGCCATCGGGGTGATCGTGGTGTCGATGACGACGGGCATGAATATCGATGTATACAACTACATGTTCGGCAGTATACTCGCGATGAGCGGGAGCGATGTGATCTTAAGCATCGGGGTATCTGTCGTGGTGCTGACGCTTTACCTTCTGTTTTATAATAAAATATTTGCTGTGACCTTTGATGAGAGCTTTGCCAAAGCGACCGGTATCAAATCAGGGCGTTACAACATGCTGATCGCGCTTCTCACAGCGCTGGTGATCGTGGTAGGCATGCGTATGATGGGGGCGATGCTGATATCCAGCCTCATCATTTTTCCGGCGCTTACCGCTATGCGCCTGCTGCACAGCTTCAAGAGCGTGGTTATCTGCGCGGCGATACTTTCCGTCGTGTGTTTTGTGGTGGGCATCGCCATATCGTTTGTATGGTCGGTGCCGGTAGGGGCGAGCATCGTGGTGGTCAACCTCGCAGCCTTCCTGATATTTTCCTCCTTGAAAGCAGCAATCAGACGGGTGTAAAATAATAACGGGATACGGAACAATCCGATATTCGCTGCCGTCATATGCACAGAACGGAGGTTGAAAACATGAAAAGAATGGCATTTATAATGGCGATGATGCTCATAATAGCGTTGGCACTGACCGCATGCGAAGACGCACAGGCGGTATATGGCAAGGAACATACTGACATCGAAGCAAAAACGGGCGAAACGTTCACGATCAAACTGGAGGAAAACCCGACAACGGGTTACCAGTGGAGCATTGCTGTCAGTGACGAGAGCGTGGTAATGCTGGATAAGGACGACTATGAGCCGGACGACCAGAGCGGTGAGCTTGTGGGCTCCGGTGGCACGCGTGTGCTGACATTTAAAGCGCTTAAAGCCGGTACTGCCACCATCGGCATGGTTTATGAACGCAGTTGGGAGCCGAATCCGGATGATGCAAAGGTGCAATTCAGCGTGACCGTAAGCTGATGGCATTCATAATGACGAGTATATGTCATAGCCCCCTGCAGGCTGTGTCTGAGGGGGCCTTTCATGACAGCCAGGAAAGCCCGGCTGTAATTATTTGAGGTTAAAGCGTTTCAGGTATGATGTACGGTCCGCCGCTTCTGGCAGACCGTATCCGGTATGAGTCAAATGGCCATGCCGGATGACTAAAGAACGTAAAGGCGTCAGGCTGTTTTGTTAACAGCCCCAACCGCCGCGCCAGCCGCCGCAGCAGCCACGGTTCCAGCCGCCGCCCCAGCAGCCGCCGGACCAGCCGCCAGACCAGCCGCGGTTCCAGCCCCATCCACAACACATAAGCTTCACCCCCCTTGCTCCATGTATATTCACTGATGCTCAATAGGGTGCACCGGTATACATGAACCATATTCAACTTATCGTCAGAACACAGAGCTGAAAAATTTGCAGGATCGTAGTTGCAATGGAGTACAGAGTTTTTTTAATGTACGGCCCGCTGCTCAGGCAGGCCGCTTCCGGCTTTTTTGGCACACAGCCACATCTGGCTGCTGGGGAATTTTAACGCCGGAATGCAATAAACAAGGCATTTTCAGCAGCACCAGCTGCGCCACCCGCAGCAGCTGCATGACCAGCAGTTGCAACAGCAGCGGGTATAGCAGCAGCAACCGCGGTTCCAGCCGCATCTGCAGCACATAAGCGTCACCCCCTCATTATTTATATATATTCACTGATCGTTTCGCGGTGTCACACGTACTTTTAGCACATTTTTATCGCTGTATGTTACGGCTTTTGCGTGTGCAAAATATACTTGTCATTTAAAAGGAGGTGATTCTCACGAAACAGAGAAAACCGAGGAACCGTGCGCGGCGGATAATCGTGGAAGCGCAAAAGGCCGCGCTCAGCAAGGTGGGTGCGGAAAACGCAGCTGTGGAAAACGGCAATGTCCCCAATCCGCATGACGGCTGAGAAAGAATTGGCATATACGCCCCGCTTACAGGCGGGGCGTTTTGCTGCATGGGCTCGGCCGGAGGATCACGGTATGTCCTGACCCGATTTGCCGGGCGGCCGTTTTTTCCACAAGCGAAATATCACCAGACCGATGACCAGCAACACGGCGATCACGACAGCGATAACACCGCCGGTACCGATGAAAGCATCTTTGGAGTCCGTGGGTTCGTCGCCGATGAGAGGGGACGGCAACGGGGTTGTTTGCAAGCCGTCCGCCGTCATTTGAACGTCATTGTAAGCTGCAGCCGCATCTCTATTTTGTTTCTCGGCTAACTTCACGAGTGGGTTGCCCGCAGTGCCAAAAGCCGTTGTTGGCACACCCGCCAGCATGAATATTATGCACAGTATCAGGAGCGCACGCTTTGTATGGAACATATGTTTCAAGCCTTCTTTAAAGTGAATATTTGCACCAGTTAGCATATGCGGGGTGCGGGCTATCTAGTCATATTTGTGAAATCTGCTGGAATGGCACGCTTATTGTGTTTGCACCGGCTTAAAAGAAGAAAACATCCCGTAAATATGATATAATAGGAGTCACTATATGACGGGGAGGGCATGTCGATGTATTGTTCCCGCTGCGGATATCAGAACGAGCCGGGAGTCGCTTTTTGCAGTCAATGCGGCGCTCCCGCAGAGCAGGCCGGGCAGCCGGTGCAGACGCCGCCGCCGCAGGGCATGGCGGGTTTCGCGCCCCAGCCAGTTTATTCTCCTGCCGCTGCATACGCGCCGCCACCGAAAAAGAAGCGCACCGGGCTCATACTCGGCCTGATACTCGGGGGAGTTTTGCTGATCGGCGCGGCTGTGGCTGCAATGCTGCTGTTGGGCGGACCAGGAACAGACGGCGCGTGGTCATGCGAGGATCGAGGCTGGGTGCTGCAGATCAAGGACGGTGCAATAAAAGAATACACACCGCTCGGAACGGACACAGTGCGCTATTCGTATGACGGCGGCAAAGGTAAGGCAGAGCTGCAGAGCGGCGGCGTGAGCTTCACTGTGAAGGGTGACAGCCTGAGGCTGACAGAAGTTGAGACAGGCGACAAATTCCTTTTCACACGGCAGGATCGTGATTTTGATGCCGAGGAAGCGGTGCTGACAGGCATGGAAGGGCTTTGGAGCAGCGAGGAACTGGGCGAGGTGATCGGGCTGGACGACGGCGTGCTTTATGTTTACGCGAGTACGGGCGATCTGACAGGCAGCTACGAATACGATATAAGAAAAGGCAAAGGCGCAATAACGCTGGAGGGCAAAGAATACGGCTTCACCGCCGGATGGGATGCGCTGAGCGTGGATACGGTCGGGACATACGTGCGGGCTGATGCACGGTTGGACGTGGCGGACTTTGTCAGCCGGTTCGCAAACCCGCTGGTGGCCACATGGTATGAGACCACGGGTACTTACGGTACCATTGTATTTACCGCAGACGGCAGTTTCACGCTTGAGGTATACGGCAAGACGTTTGCCGGTACATATACTTACGACCCGCAGACGGGCAGCGGCAGCGCCGTGCTGGAAATGACGGGCGAGGCCGAGACGTTCACATACGTGGACGGCGTGCTGACGCTGGACGGCATGACGTATACACAGGATTATGTGGATCAGCCGACGGCAGAGGACATCAATGCAGCGGTAACAGGTACCTGGTACGACGAGGAACTGCCCGAAGAGCTGCTTATCTTCTACGCCGACGGCACGGTGGAAGTCAGCAGCGGGGATACATTTTATTCCGGTACGTATACATTCGATCCGTTTGAGTTCAGCGGTGTAATCACTTTCACGGACGGAACCCAATCCGAAGATTATGAATTTAATCTTTCGGGAGATACGCTGAATCTGGGCGGATACAGTTATACGCGGCAGCCGGATGCAGTGGAGACAGGTTCCGTTCTGGGCACATGGTATGATATTGCCGGTATGCAGGGAACGCTGTACTTTGATAAGGACGGGCTAGCGATCATGGATTCCTACGGCACATTCTTTTACGGCACATATGTATTTGACGAAGCAGCCGGTTCAGGCTCAATGACACTGGATTTCGTGGACGGCCCGTTTACATGGAATCTTAATCTGCTGCAGGGCCTGCTGTATAACGGCGATACGGTTTATACCCAACAATACGTGGAGCAGACGACGAGCACCGACGCTGGATAAGGGTGATAGGTAAGGAGTTTTTTAGGGGTGCAGTTCAGACTGACGCTCCCTTTTATTTGATAACTACCATGTCCGGTTTTTATACGGATTGGTTCACTGCCAATATGATATATTGATAATATATAGGTGTTATTGGAAAGGAGTGCCATGAACTGTACAAACTGTGGTTATCAAAATGAGCCGAATGCCGCTTATTGTTCCCAATGCGGTGTACCTGCGGAGCCGTATGCGCGGACTAAGAAAAAGCGTAAGGGGCTGCTCATTGGTACGATTGTCGGGGGTATTATGCTGATTGGCGCGGCTGTCGCTGCCCTGCTGTTGCTTGGCGTACCGGGGGTAGACGGCGTGTGGTCTTGTGGGAGCCGGGGCTGGGTGCTGCAGATCGAGGATGGGGTGATGACGGAATACAAAACGGCCGGAACGGAAATCGTGCGGTATACGTATAACAACGGCAAAGGTGAGGCGGAGCTGCAGTGCGGCGGCGCAAGCTTTACGGTGACGGGGGACAAGCTGAGGCTGACAGACGGGGTGACGGGTCGCAGATATCTGTTCATCCGGCAGGGCAAGGATTTCGACATAGAACAGGCGGTGCTGGAGGGTATCGAAGGGCTGTGGAGCAGCAAAGAGCTGGGCGAAGTAATCCGGCTGGACGGAGGCGTGTTCAGTCTGTATTCGGAAGAGGGCGGCATCACGGGCAGTTATAACTATGATATCAGGCGGGGCGAGGGTACGGCGATACTGGAAGGCGAGGAATACTTTTTTACTGTCGGGTTTGATACGGTGAGCATAGACATGAGGGCCGTCTACACACGGGCGGATGAGGGACTGGATGTGACCGCGTTCATCAGCCGGTTTGGTAATCCTTTGCCGGGCATCTGGTATGAAACAACAGGCCAATACGGCACGATCACTTTCGACACAGACGGTACATTTGAATTAACGGCGCTTGGAACGACGACAAACGGTACGTATACTTACGATTCTTTGAGCAGGCGTGGCAAGACTGTATCACTGACGGGCGAGACAGCCAGCTTGTCCTGCGTGAACGGCACATTGACGCTGGACGACAAGACGTACACGCAGGATTATGTGGAGCAACAGTCGTTACAAGATATGTTCGGAGCTGTAAAAGGTAAGTGGTATGACGCTTTGGGACGCGACAGAACCATAACATTTTATTCGGATGGGACTGTCGAGGCCACCGACGGTGATGTGACTATTTCCGGCATATACAGGTTTGATGTATCAGATCAGACCGGTGAGCTAATATTGATGGATATGTTTAATGACAGTCGCTTCCACATTTTCGATAACGTGCTGCATGTCGGTGAATATTCTTATAGGCGACAGCCGGTGACTGACGACGATATAACAAATGCTTGATGATATGATGGCAATGCGGCAGTGAGGATGCTGTTGCAGCGGTATCGCATGCCAAAGAGTGAAGAACACGAGTGTGGAATTATGCTGCTGAAAGGGTTTCGACTGGGGATGCTGCTGCAGATTGCCGTGGGGCCGGTCTGCGCATTCATATTTCAGGCTGCGGCGGCAGACGGCTTCTGGCCTGCAGAAGAGGGTGTAGCGGGTGTGGTGCTGGCGGATGCATTTTATATTTTCGCAGCGCTGCTGGGCGTGGGTACACTGCTGGACAGAAAGCCGGGGCTCAGGTGTGCGCTGAAATACGGCGGTGCGGCATTGATGGCGCTTTTCGGTATATGGCTGCTGATGGGCGCAGCGTTTCCCGGCATGCTGCCCGTTTTCAGGCCTGCAACGAGGGTCGGCATGTTTGCGGGAGCGCTGCTGCTTACGTTGTCCAGTCCGCTCACCATCGTGTTCTGGGCAGGTGTGTTCGCGCAGCGGGCTGCGGAGCAAAGCGTGACCCGGCGCGGGCTGATGTTATACGGACTCGGCGCGGTACTCTCCACGCTGGTGTTTCTGACAGCGATTGCAGCGCTGGGCGGCATACTTCGCGGCTTTCTGCAGGACACAGCAGTCCGTGTACTGAACGGCGTGGTGGGCGCGGTGGTGGTCGGTTTCGGTGTGCGCGCGGCAGTGAAGCGGGAGAATAAAAAACCTGGTAATGATAATAGACTGTGACTATTCTCATTTCACGCAGATTAATAAACATTTCAAGTCCATTCAGGGCTTTTTTTGTTTACAATTATTTCATTTCACGGTCATTGCCCTGTTATTTTCAAGAGCTATATTGAAAATATGAATCGCAGACATACTCGGAAGGAGGCGACCATGATGGATCAATATAACAACGAATACAGCAGTTATAACAACGGCTTTGGCGGATATAGCCCCTATAACGACTACAGGACGCAGCCGCCCAAGAGGAAGCGCAGCGGCGCGTTGGGCATCATAGCCGCGTCGGTATCGGGAGCGGTGATAGGCGGTCTGGCAGTGGGTCTGGTGCTGGGAGGCCTGCCCGGCAGCATAGCTGCGCAGCAGGCTTACATAGATCAGGCGGTGTCAGACGCAATTTCGGCTCAGAGCACTAATCTGCTGAACTCATCGGACGATAGCAGTTTAGTGGACAGCGCAGTGTTCAATCAGGTGACCACGGATTATTCAGACGCCATCCAGCAGGTGGTGGACAAGGCATCAACCAGCGTGGTGGGCATCGCAACGGCAAGCGGTACCGGCACCGGCGTGATTGTGAGCGCAGACGGGCTGATACTCACCAACCAGCACGTGATCGCGCAGACGGATGCGTCGCTGATGTTCCCCGGCTTTGACCGCTTCGGGGAGCAGGAGCAGAAGGACAAAACCATTACCGTCACCTTGCTGAACGGCACGGAATACGAAGCGACGGTGCTGTTTCAAGACGAGACGATGGACCTTGCGGTGATCAAGATAGACGCGGACGGGTTGACCGCAGCCACGCTGGGGGATTCGGACGGGGTTAAGGTGGGCGAGGTGACCATCGCCATTGGCAATCCGCTGGGGCTGGAACAGACAGTGACCAGCGGCATCGTGTCCGCACTGGGCAGAAGCGTGCCCCTGAGCAATACGCAGATCGCGGAAGATCTGATTCAGACGGACGCGGCTATCAATTCGGGCAACAGTGGCGGCGCACTGTTGAACACCAGCGGCGAGGTGGTGGGCATCAACAGCTACAAGCTCTCAGATGGCGAGGGCATCGGCTTCGCAATACCCATCAACGCGGCCAAGCCGATATTGAACCAGATCATCGAGAACGGCGAATTCAAGGCGGCGCAGATTGGCGTATCGATGATAGACAAAGAATTGCTAAACTACTACAATTACAACTCAGAAATTGAGCTGAAGAACGGGCTGTATGTATACGGGGTGAGCAAATCTTCTGACGCTTATGCCAAGGGCTTGCGGCAGGGCGATATAATCACAGCGGTGGATGGTGTGGAAGTGAATACGATCCTTGAGTTCAAGACGCAGATATACCAGCACCTGCCGGGCGAGAGCGTGACGCTGACGGTGCTGCGGGACGGCAGCGAATCCCAAATGACGGTGCAACTGTCTGAAGCCGAGTAGGCATAAGGCTCAGAGCGTTTTGGATACCCCCCTTTATCTTGCCGGGAGGAGGAAACTTCCCCCCGGCTTTTTATTGTTATCCTTTTTGTATCCGCCTTGCTGTTGCAGGAATCCTGTGTATAATCAGGTGCCCTCCTGTCAGCATGCATGTGATATATTTATGACATGATTGAAAACAAGCGGGAACGGTATGCCTCATTTAAAGGAAGCCGAATAGGATAAAGGGCATTCCGCCATTGCTTTCCATTCCGGCAGAGGCTATAATACTTTAAAGAATTACCTTATCACCATATTACAATAAATAGCTTCAACGGGGAGGCGCTCATATGGACGAAGATCTGCTCCAGATACCCAGCCGTATACGTGAACTTCGGGAGATACTCGGCATCAGCACGCAGGAGCTGGCGCAAAGTGTCGGCATCGGCCACGATACTTACCTGCACTATGAAGCGGGCGGCTTGGACATACCGATCGGTGTGCTTTATGCCGTTGCGGCGGCGCTGAGCGTAGACCCGACGGTGCTGCTGACGGGGGAGGCCCCGCGCATGAACACGCACACCATCGTTCGCAAGGGCCGTGGTGTGGACATCGAGCGCTATCCGGGCTACAGATATTCCAGCATCGCTTACAACTTCATAGGCCGCGAGATGGAGCCGCTGCTGGTGACCATTGAGCCGGACGATGAGCCGCCCGCACTGGTGATGCACGGCGGGCAGGAGTTTAATTTTGTGCTGGAGGGACGCTTGCGCATCACATTGGGCAAAAATAGCTACGAGCTGTCCGCGGGGGACTGCATCTATTTCGATCCGCGGCTGCCGCACGCGCAGAACGCCGTGGGCGAAACAGCCAAGTTCCTGACCGTGATCAACGAGAAATAGGAGACGGACAACATGAGTGAGTTGCTGAAGCGGTATTGCCCGCGCACCGAATTTGAATCCTACGAAGACCTGAAGAAACATTACCGCTGCGCCGCGCCCGAATGGTTCAACTTCGCCCACGACGTGGTGGATGAATGGGCCCGGCTGGAGCCGGATAAACTGGCGCTGCTGTGGACCAACGATAATGGCGATATGAAGCGCTACTCGTTCGCGGATATGAAGCGGCTGTCGGACAAGGCCGCAAACCTGATCGCGTCATTCGGCATCGGCAAAGGCGACGTGGTGATGCTGATACTGAAGCAGCGCCCCGAGGCGTGGATATGCATCACAGCGCTGATGAAGCTGGGGGCCGTCTGCATTCCGGCGAGCTATCAGCTGACGCCCAAGGACATCGCGTACCGCTGCAACATCGCGGACGTGAAGCTGCTGATCACCGTGGATGAGGACGTGGTAATGACACACGTGAAGGAGGCGCTGCCCGAGTGCCCCACGGTGAAGACGCTGATGTCGGTGGGAGACAATACGCCGGAGGGGTTCACCGACTTCCGTACGGAAATGGACAAGGCGGACGACGCCTTCGAGCGGCGGCAGGACATCGCCAACAAGGACATGATGCTAGTCTACTTCTCGTCCGGAACCTCCGGCATGCCCAAGATGGTGTGGCACGACTACGAATTTCCGCTGGGGCATATCGTGACAGCGAAGTACTGGCACTGTGTACAGGAGAACACGATCCACATGACGCAGACGGACTCGGGCTGGGCTAAGTTCGCGTGGGGTAAGATATATGGCCAGTGGATATGCGGCGCGGCCATCGGCGCATACGATACCGAGAAGTTCGTGCCGCACAAGCTGCTGGATGCGCTGCAGCGCATCAAACCCACCACATTCTGCGCGCCCGCAACGGTATTCCGTTACCTGATCAAGGAAAACCTGTCCGGCTACGACTTCTCGTTCATCAGACACGCGAGCCTGGCGGGCGAGCCGCTGAACCCCGAAGTGTTCCGCAAGCTGGAGGAGATGACGGGCATGCGCGTATACGAGGGCTTCGGCCAGTCGGAGTCGTCCGTGCTGCTGGCAAACTTTCCGTGGTTCGATATACGGCCTGGCTCCATGGGCAAGCCGTCGCCGCTGTACGACATTGACCTTGCGGACGCGGAGGGCAAGCCGTGCGAGGACGGCGAGGTGGGGGCCATCGTGGTGAAGGGCACGGACAAGCTGCACCCGCTGGGGCTGTTCCACGGTTACTGGCGCGATGAAACGGCGACAAGAAAGGCATGGCAGAACGGTATTTACAATACCGGTGACATGGCGTGGCGTGACGCTGACGGCTACTACTGGTTCGTAGGCCGCGGCGACGACGTCATCAAGTGCTCCGGCTACCGCATCGGGCCGTTTGAGGTGGAGAGCGTACTGCTGGAGCACCCTTCCGTGCTGGAATGCGCGGTGACCGCCGCGCCCGACCCGGTACGCGGGCAGGTGGTGAAGGCGACTATCGTACTGGCGAAAGGGTATGAGGCGTCCGACGCGCTCAAGAAGGAGCTGCAGGACCATGTGAAGCGCACAACGGCACCGTATAAGTATCCGCGCATTGTGGAGTTTGCGGCGGCTCTGCCCAAGACCACGAGCGACAAGATACGCCGCAACGTGATCAGGGCACAGGACGAGGGGAAGTAAGGATTTCGGCAACACCGCTAGATAAAAGGCGCACACTATCCTCAAGTCTGTGCCTTTTTTTATCAATGGCTCATGAGGTCGTGTGCCCGATGGTACCTTGATCAGTATGTTCCCTGACCCATAGGCTTATCATGGTGCTCTAAGCCAATCTGAGACTGGGATAGTTTACAATTTGTTTCCATTTTGGGTATACCGGATACGGGTGTAATACTTTAATATTACTTAATATGCAGCAAGGAACGAGCAAAAAAATCAAACGAAGTAAAATACCCATGAAGTTGGCGGTGGTGCTGGCAGCGCTGGTTGTGGCGTTGGCAGGAGCTGTGACGGCATTGGTGATGGTATTGGATGATATGCGCACGCATCATGACGCAACGGCGCTCATTATTCTGAAGCCGGAGCCCACGCCGGAGATTACACCCGAACCCACACCGAATCCTACACCGGAACCTACACCTGAACCCACACCGGAACCGAACCCGGCGAAGGTTGTAGCCGGTACGAAGGGCGAAGATGTGCAAAAGCTGCAGGAGCGGATGCTGGAGCTGGGCTATTATCTCTCCGACGAAGCAATCGGCGTATACGGCAGCAGGACTAAGGCAGCAGTATCCGAATTCCAGCGGCACAACAGTCTGGAGCAGACGGGGGAGGCAGACGACGCAACATGCACACTGCTTTTTTCGAATGACGCAGCGGCGTGTACGGACTTCGCTCATCTGGCTCCGACTGTGAACATGAGCTTTGCGGAGCTGGCTGGCGACGACGGCCTGCGCGATCATCCCGCTGGATATCCAGCAGCTGATACGTATCGGATTATCGTGGATATTGCGCATCAGGTGGTGATGGTTTATGCCAAGGACGCAAAAAACGAATACACCGTACCGGTACGTTACATGCTGTGCTCCTCCGGAACGGGCAGCCGGACGCCGGTTGGCACATTTAAAATGGGAGCATACCGCGTACGCTTTTCGAGATTTGCGAACGACGGACGCTACGGACAATACTGGACACAGATACGCGGGGCAATCTACTTCCATACCTTTCTGTATATCAAAAAGGATGCCTCTTCGTATGAGGAACAGACATATACCGAGCTGGGCGGCAAGGCGTCGCACGGCTGTGTAAGGCTCACGGTTCCGGATGCACGGTGGATGTGGTACAACATTGCCTACGGCACCCAATGCGTGATTCGGAAGGGTGACCCGGACGATATTGCCACGGCGATGATTCGGGAGCAACTGGTGCTGGCATCACTGCCTGAGGAACGTATTGAGATGAAGGAAGGGGATATCCCCAACACTGATAACTGGGCGATAGATAATGTGGATAAAGTGCTGCCATACAAGCGCGGTTCGCAAAACAGCTGATACATGGAGCCTCAACGATGGGGATGAAAGCGGGGAACCCGACACCATTTGAACCATAACCGCTCAAAAGCAACAAACTATACGCGTTTTATTCCTCGCTCCAGGCAATATTAATGCTGATGCGGCGGGCGGACAGCCTAGAGTAACGGACGGACTTTGCATTGACTTTGATAAAAGGCAGGGCTACAATAAAAACATAAGCCCTGCCTTTTTGAGTGCTCTCGTTTTGATGGAGCGCATCTGCGCTTTCAAATGGAGAAAAGGAGGGATCCGGTATGTTCGAAAGGCTGATTGTGGCCGTCGATCACTCGGCGGCATCTCAGGCGCTGGCGCATGCGATCCAAGGCATGGCCGCGCTGGGCACAAAGGACGTACTATTGCTTCAATGCATCACAGTAAGCGATCTGACCCCCATCTCACTGACTTACACACTGGAATATCTGGAGAAAAACCTTGAGGAACTGAAGATCATACTTTCGGACAGCGGCTTTGACGTGGAGTCGCGCATCGTGCCGGGCAGCCCGCGCAGCGAGGCGTACCGCATCGCCATTCGCGAGCATTACAGCGCTATCGTGACAGGCGCCCACAAGCATGCGGCAGTGGAACCGCTGTTTGGCGGACTGGCGTTTGACCTGATTCATCACGCACCCAAGCCCGTGCTCATTGTACGAATCGGTGCTTGCATGGCTGCGCCTGTCGACTTCCTTGCCCACGTGCTGCTGCCCACCGATTTTTCGGACAACGCGGAGCTGGCGTTCGCCCAGCTCGCTGCGCTGGTGAAATGCGGTGCACGGCGGGTGACGCTGTTGCACGTGCAGGACCAATCACGGATCGGCAAAGCGCTGGAGGATAAACTCGGCGAGTACAACGAGGTCGATGGTCGGCGTCTGGAGAACATGAAGTATAAACTGGAGGAGCTGGGCGCGGAGGTGCAGACGCTGATACGGTTTGGGTCGCCTTCAGTGGAGACGCTGAAGACGATTCGCGAACTGAATGTGTCGCTGGTGGTGATGGGCAGCCAAGGGCGAGGCTTCGTGCAGGAGCTTTTTATAGGCAGCGTGAGCCACAACATCGCTCGGCACAGCGACGCGTCGGTGCTGCTGATACCGGCAAGAAAGCATATGGCGCCGTAGCATGTAAGGCAGGGCAAAAGGGTCAGGGCTTTCGGGGGAAATGCAAGCTGGTAAACGGCACAGAAAGCCGGTTTGTTTCGTGTTAAATCCATCATGGATTATCGTATTAACAAAAAAGAAATACACAGGGTTCATCGGTGAATTGACAAAACCGCGCTGAGGAGACGGGTATGTCCGAAACATATGAGTTTGACGCGAAAATTAAAAAGGTCCCGGATATTCACGCAGCCTATGTGGAGATTCCGTTTGACGTAAAGGCTGAAATTGGCAAGGGCCGGGTACCCGCATAGCCCACGTTTGACGGCGTGCCCTACGACGGCAGTCTGGTGCGTATTACGCTGCGGGAGTGCTAACGACAGCTGCCGAACAGGTCGTCCACAAGCGCGTCGATAAATGCATCCCTTGCCGTTTTGACGTCATATTCCAGCCATTGATCTTTGAGTATGTCCCGGCGCAGGAAGGCGGTCTGCACTGCGGAGACAATGATGTGCAGCTTTCGAAGCAGATCGCTGTCCGGTGCAGCGGGGCATACCTCGCGGACAACGGGGAGGTACACAGATATTGTCTGCGTGGTATTGTCGCCCGGGGCGGGGCTGACCATATCCGTGACGATGGACGTGCGGGACAGGCCGGGTTGAGCGGCGAGGAACGACGCGGTGCTTTTTAGAAGAGTTTTCAGCTTGTCCACCGGCACCATGCCGCCCAGACCCTCGTACATTGGCTCAAATCCTTGAATCACGCGGCTGATGATGCGCTGTATGCATACCTCCAGCAGATGCTCCTTGGTTTGAAAATGGTAGTTGATAAGCCCCACGCCCACACCGGCTCCTGCCGCGATATCCCGCATCGTCACGCTCTCCGCGCTGCCATACTGCTTGATGAGTGACGTCGCCGCCTCGATGATGCGCTCTTTGGTTCTCCTGTCATCTCCGCCCACGGGTTTGCCCCCCCTGTCACGCCCGCACAAGGAATGCGAGCCGTCCGATGATCACCTTAACGACAACGGCTGCGCCCATGAAGATCAGCGCTGCTTTGGGATCGCTGAAAGCAGGGATGCGCAGGCCGAACACCTGAACGACACCGACGAACAGTGCGAACAGGCCGACGAGATAGGCAATAATGGTGAGTGGATGCAGCGGTGCCTGGGTGACAAATGTAGTGATCATGCCTGTGGCGCACATCACAAAGCCGGCCGACGCAAACACAATGGCCGCAGTGCGCGCGGAACGGATGAACCAGAAGGGGACGTCCAGCAGGCCGAGTATCAGCGAGCCCAGGGCAACCACAGATGCAACGATGTAGATAGGCAGTGTCTTTTCCATAAAATACTCCTTTATAAAAATAAATTAATAACATAATGGTTTTATATTGAACATTGTACTGAACAACGTTCAATATAAAAATAATGCAACATGTGGTTTTTGTCAAGCGGAAGATTCAATCATTTTTTATTGCGGATAAACGGTGGTGATTCAGAATACAAGGACGGTGCGGGCCCGCCACCGCTGCGAAACCCGCCCCGTGCTCTTATCATCTGTGAAGTGAATGCTTTGGTAAAAGCCGGAATGTCTCTTGTCAGGAGACAACCGGTATTCGGCATCATGCAGGGTCGGAGGCTTTGCACCAGCCTTCATGAATGCCAAGGCTTCGGATTAAAGGAGGCAATCAACTCGCCCCACAGTTATATATATTCAGTTATATGAAATGCGTGCAATAAATGAGTATAAGTTTTATACAGCAGAGTACCGCAAATTTAATGTTAGGCCCGCAGTTTTTTAAGCAGCGGGCCTGTTTTTTGACCATCCAGACTAATCCCGATCTTTATCATTCCTGTGATAAGGACAGCGTGACCACAGCCAGCAGTAATCGCAGCAGCTTCGCTGTCGCTCCTGCCAGCAGCCGCTGCCCCACCGTCCTGCGGACTGATTATTGTCAACGCCGTTGAGGCGGTCCAGTATGGCGTCGTCGCAGGCGTGTTGTCTTTTTGCACAACAACTCATGAGTTTCACCCCCATAAGACATATATATTCATAGACGCAGAAAAATGTATGCATTTGCATAGAACATTCTATAAACAGGTATTGGCAAAATTGGGGAATGGAGTTATGATATTCTTATATCATACTTAAAAGGAGAATTGAATATGGGGACGATCCTGACGGCAACTGCGGAGCTGAAAAACGATAAGATGATGTTTTTGGGCGAGTCCGGCGGACATACGGTGATGACCGACTATGTGCCGCCCTATGGCGACGGGCAGGGTTTCATGCCGCTGCAGCTGTTCCTGGTGAGCCTTTCGGCGTGCCTGGGCGGCACAGTGCAGTTTCTCGCGAAGAATATGAAACGCGATATCTCCGGCATGACAGTCACGGCCGAAGGAGAGCGCCGGCAAACGCACCCGACGATGTTTGAAAGTATCCGGCTGCATGTTCGCGTCAAGTCGGCGGACCTGACGGGTGAGGATATGCAGGGCATGATGATAAAGGCGGAGGAGACGCTGTGCCCTGTGGCCGCGATGGTGAAGGCGACGGTACCGCTTCAGATGGATTTTGAGATCGTGAAAGAATGAGGACGAAAACAAGGCGAAGAACAAAGCCGGTATCAGAATGATCCACGACGATCTGTTAATAGCGCAACGCATAAGCGCCAAAGCTGCGGCTTCGGCGCTTACGCGTATGTTTAACAAGAAATTGGAGAAAGCGTTGTTTACCGCGGGCGTCCCGATACGGTGACAGTGATGTTGCCGCGTGTGGCGTGCGAGTATGGGCAAACAGTGTGCGCTTCCTGCGCAAGGCTGTCCGCCAGCGCCGCATCGTCCGTGTCCACTATGGCCACAAGATCCACTTCCAGCTGGAAGTTATTGGCGTCGTTGCGGCCAATGCCCACAGTGGCCTGCACATCCGGCGGAGCGATGTTTAGTTTGCGTACGCGTATTGCGTGTTGCAGTGCACTGCCGAAGCAGGCAGCATAGCCGGCTGCGAAAAGCTGCTCGGGGTTAACGCCTTGTTTATTGCCGCCGCCCAGCTCCGCGGGCAGCGCCATTTCAAAATCAATCGGGGTTCCATCCACGCGGACATGGCCATTGCGGCCGCCTGTGGAGAGCGCCGATGTTTTATATGCAATGTTCATAACTGCACCTCCGTTTATTTATTAATTATATTATACACTATCAAATCAATATAATCAATAATGATTCCGATTAAATATAAAAATGGCATTTTGTTGATGCAGACCAGGCCAAGGGGGTATTTGGAGGGGGGAGCGGCAGACTGCGAAGCCTCCTTTTTTTATAAACGAACGGTGGCGGTGCCGGATAG
>JAEZHF010000065.1 GCA_023416745.1 Bacillota bacterium | reverse complement strand
ATTCTTTTTTCTTAGTTCTGACCTGCGCCAGCTCGTCGCTGATCGCGGACAGTGTCATTTGTTTATCCATGCCCCTATTTTACCACATTTCCACACTCTTGGCTTCTGTGCGGTGTTGCCCTAATTATTAGTAATCATCCGTTTGTTCTGGTATTTTAGTATTATTTCACTTGCACTTTGGTCACTTTCTTGCGCTTTTTCCGCATCTGCTTTTGTAACTTCAATTTCTTCAATACTATTGATTAAATCACCAGAATTATATCGAATAATATATTCCTTTCCCTTGCTAATTATCTGCATCCAATCATTTTCAAAAACTATCACCATCGTTTTTCTCCATTTCATTTAATTAGGGTAATAACATACTGTCCCATTTCGGCGAATCAATTATCGCCTCTAGTAGCCCGCCAGCTGTATAACCCCCTGGAATCCATTGAGAATTTGCTCCCAATTCATTACCACTCGGCAATCTTAAACCCGTGGGGTTTGGAATATCTATCCTTACAGGATTAGTTCCTAAAGAACCTCTCTTTAACCCCAATAGTTGTTCTAATTTTAATACATCTCCTCCTGCTTTTGCAATTAAATCGTCTGCTATATTTGATGGCATTACAAAAGTCCCACTTGGGGGCCCTGCTGTTCCCGTTGGTGCCAGAGCAACAATTTTAGTAACCCTATTTTTAAATTTTAACAAATGGTTTTTGATATACTTCGAACTTAAGTACGTTGTTGGATCTGGTCTAACGCCTTTGGGAGTTTTAATAATCTCATTGACTTTTTGATTGGTAATGCCTGTCATTTTTCTAATTCCCATATTTATCTTTTGTCGATCTGTTCCATTATCTCCCACCAACTCCGCCAGCACACCGTCAAGACTCCTCGCCTCCGCCTCCGTCAACATCCCCGAAGCCATGCTCATGTTCTCGGCGACCACCTCGTCCGCGTCCTTTTTGCGGGCAAGGCCCGCCAGCGCGTAGTCCACGTTGTCAGCAAAGCGCTCGTGCTGCCGCTCGGTGTCGCCCAGCTCGTTGCGCAGTGCGCTCATCTCGCGGGCTTTCAGCGTCGCGGAGGAGCGGGCAGGGCCCCCCGCCAGCTCGGAGAGGGCCCTGTCGATGCGTGCCTGCGTTTTGAGCGCCTCATACGCCACGTCGCTGTCCGCCAGCATGTCGCGGTACATACGGGTGTTCGCGTTGTGGCTGCCGTCCAGCGTGCCGCGCTGTATTCTCAGCTCATCGTTGTGCGATGGTTCGTTTTTCGCCATCCCGTCCTCCTACCTCAGCTTATAGCCGGTCATCTGTTCAAACTGCTGCTTGGTGATGCGGCGCTTCTGATACAGCGTCCACGCCTGGTCGAACGCGCTGTTCTTTTGGGAGAGATCATACTGCTGCTGGCTGAGCCCGAACTGGCGCTGCCACTGGTCGGCAGCCGTCTTTGCTGCTAGCTCGTCCGCCGCGGTCTGCTGCTGCGCGGAAAACACATCGGCTTCATACTTCGTCGTGAGTTTGCCCAGCGCCAGCTTGATGTTGTCGGTGTAGTCCTGCTGCTGACGGTTCGCGTCGCCCACGGTATCCAGCAGCGCTGTCTGATTGCGCTGCTGCAGCGTCTGCGAAGTCCCGCCCGCGCCCGACATCCCCATGTTGGCCATGTTCTCCCGGCGCGCCTGCTCCGCCAGCGCGTTGCCGGCGTGCGCCTGATTGCGCACCGTCTGATACTGTTCGCCCGCCTCGGCCATCTGCTTGCCGTAGTTCTGGCGGTTTTGGCCGTAGCCGGACTCCAGCTGTTTTGTCTGGGCCTTCAGCTGCGCCTGGTATTGCTTCTTGATTTGCTCATCCCAGTCCGACAATTACTTCCCCTCCTTCAGGCGCAGCAGGCGCGCTTCCAGCAGGTTGCTCACATACGCGATGATGTCTCCGGCGTTGTCCTCCAGCAGCGCGAGCGACTTTGCGGACAGGTCGGAGAGGAACATCTCCACCGCGAGGTCAGCCACCTCCCGCGCGTCGTCGGCGGTCAGCTTGCCGTCGGCTGACTTCTCTTTCAGCCCCTCCACCACCGTCTGCTGCAGGCTCGCCACCACGGTGTCCGCCAGCGCCTGCGCCTCACCCAGTGCGGCCTGCAGCGCTTCGTTCTCCGTCTTGCCCTTCAGCCATGTGAAAGCCGCCTTCACCAGCGGTATGATCACCGCGGAAAATACCAGCCCCGCTGCCGCGATAATGAGCTGCGTTACGTCGATCTGCATATCCATGTCCTCCTTTTTTCTTGATGCTACACCGGATTTCATTTCACAACCTTTCAACTTTCGGGCTAGGCAAAAAAACGCATCAGGGCGGCAGGCGTACGGGCTTATTAAGTTTTGCTGCTTTTTGTTTTGTATCTGGTATGCGTTGAGACAGCAAACAGGCCGGGTCTTTTGACCCGGCCTGTGCCTAGAAGGAAATAGAAAAATGATTGCGTTGGCTCTGTTTAATTGTAACCGGACGATATACCCGCTGTCAAACGTTTTTTCACCTTTCCAGATAATCGCATATCGCCGGTAAGCCTGCGCGTGATACGGCAAATCCCCTTCTGTTTGTTGTCAACTACGGCTTACCCCAGCCCCGGTGTTCAGCGGTACGACTTCTGGTATATCGCCGTCACGTTTGCGTCGGACAGATCTGCCGGGTCGCCGTAAAACAATGCGCCCATCGTCTCTCGGGCGTTGCGCGTGTACTTTTCCAGCTCCTCGTACTTCACGCCGTGGTCCGACATCTTCAGGCCGTCCACGCCGCATGCCGCCTGCAGGTCTGCCAGCGCCGCAACAAAATCCATCGGTCCGGCGGCATCTGCCTTGCCCAGCGCGCGCGCCATCTGTATCATGCGCGCGTCACAAGTGCCGGACTGCGCAAAGAACGTGAAATAGGCCAGGCTCACCATGATCAGCGCCGCACCGTGCTCGATGTTCGGGTGGAACGCGGACAGCGCGTGCGCCAGCGAATGCTCGGACGTGCAGGACGAGGTGGACTCGACCATGCCGGCCAGCGTGTTGGCCAGCGCCACGTCCTCGCGCGCCTGCAGATTGCTGCCGGCCTTCACCGCCGCCGCCAAGCTTTTGCCGATCAGCTCGATGGCTTTTAGCGCATACAGGTCGCTGATGGGGCCCGCCGCTTTGTTGATGTAGCCCTCGGCGCTGTGGAACAGCGCGTCGAAGCCCTGATACGCTGTGAGCTTCGCCGGCACCGTCAGCATCAGCGCGGGGTCCACGATAGACAGCACCGGGAACGTCTTGTCATACCCGAAGCCGATCTTCTCCTCGCCGTTGGTGACCACTGTCCACGGGTCCGCTTCGGTGCCGGTGCCCGCCGTCGTCGTGATGGCCACCACCGGCAGCGGGTCGTTCGGGACGGGCTGCCCCTTGCCGCTGCCGCCGTGTACATAGTCCCAGTAGCTGCCCGGGTTCGCCGCCATCACCGCAATGGATTTGGACGAATCGATGGCGCTGCCGCCGCCAAGGCCGATCACGAAATCGCAGCCGCTGTCCTTGGCCAGCTGAGCGCCCTCGTGCACAGGCGCAATCACGGGATTAGGCAGTATCTTATCGAACAGCACATAGGAAACGCCGCTCATGTCCAGCTGTTCCGTGAGCTTGTTCAGATAGCCGTACTTCTTTACCGACTGGCCTGCCGTGGTCACGATCAGCGCCTTTTTACCCGGCAGCGCCTGTTTGTGTAATGCCGACAGCATTCCGCTGCCGAACAGAACTTTCGTTGGAATGTAATGTGTAAATTTCAATGTCGCAGTCTCCTTCAAATCGTAGTATAATCATACTAATACTTCGAGTTAAGTGTAAGTCAACCCTGAAATATTTTTTTGCGAGGTGCGCTTATGACCTATTCCATTTCCCAGGTATCACGCATGACAAAGCTGACGCCATATACGCTGCGCTACTACGACCGAGAAGGCCTGCTTCCGTTTGTGGGCCGCAGCAACTCCGGTATCCGCGTGTTCACCGAGCACGATCTTGAGATGATATCGCTCATATGCTGCCTCAAAAGCCGGTCAAACAGATCAGGCAGTTCATCGATTGGTACGCCGAGGGCGACGGCACAATCGGACAGCGGCGTGCCATGCTGCTGGAGCACCGGCAGCAGATTACGCAGCAGATTGAGGACCTTCAGCACAATCTTTGCAAGCTGGACATGAAGATAAAGTGCTATGAAGAGGCCTGCAATGAGCAAGGCCTTCCGGTGGACCCCTGTGTGCGCAGTTCTGCGGAATAGCCTGCAATAATACCCTCCTGTTACACGATATTCCATAATTATTACCGTGTATTTTTGCGGATGCCGCAGCTTCTGTTTTATTAACCCTGCCCTCCATAGCCCCTTCCTGTTCTGACATCTGACGTTGTGTTGGCTATGTCAGCCCATTGCCTTTTCCGTATACTCAATATTCCCATAGTTTCCCATAATTATTTTAATACTGTAATTAAGTGTTGATATCAAAATGCCGATATATTGATATGAGACCGATGTCTTTTTTACAAGGCCGGAATTAAAGGATCGCCACATGACACGATTGACTTTGTTAATGGCAAAAACCAAGAGAATATTTCTATACAGTATTCCCGCCGACCTTGTGGCTGACTTCAGGCGGGATATGCTTGAAGAAAATTTCGTGCGCCTTTCAATCGTTTCGCCTGCGCTGTTCTTTATTGAACTTATTCTCCTGCTGTTTGAAAATCACCTCATGCACATATACATAATGGTCGCGTTTCTGATGATCAGCCTCGTCTTTATACCGCTGATACGGTACATTAAAAACAATTACAGCAGGCTGAGCCATGTGTTCAAACTGACCATTTTTTATGCTTATGTGCTGATGGCTCTTTGCTTTGGGGCCGCTCAAGCGCTGGCTGTGCTCTCTGAAATAGACATGACATACGTCTACCTGATGGCCGTTCTATGCGTCTCGCTGTTCCTGTTAATAAGGCCTCTGCCGCTGGCCGTGCTTTATGCTGTCGTCTATGTTGTGTTCGCGTTGATGCTCCCATATGCCGGCGCAGAACCAGAGGCGCTGTCGTCACTGCGGGTTAACTCGGCGGTCTTCAATCTTTTCGCATGGATATTCGGTCAAATCGCACTCAAATCGAGGGCCTCCGTGTTTCTGAACCGTAAAAAGCTTCACGAGCAGAACCGCGCACTGGAGGATCTGGCGCTACGGGACGCGATGACCGGTCTTTTCCATCATGCCGCATCACTCAGACGGCTTCAGGAAGAGATAAGCCGGGCTTCCGCGGAGGGTTACCCCCTTAGCCTGATCATGACGGACATTGACGATTTTAAATCCATCAACGATACTTACGGCCACCAGTTCGGAGACAACGTGATCTCGCGCGTGGCCGCCGTATTTAAAACCACGGTGCAAGGCAGAGGCATAGTGGGGCGTTACGGCGGCGAGGAATTCCTCATCATATTGCCCGGCACCGGCCTGGATGAGGCGCTCGCGCTGGCTGAAAGCATACAGGCCGCATTGTCCGGCGCCATCTCTCAGCCGCGTGTGACGGTGAGCGGCGGCGTCAGTCTGTACTGCGGAGAATCCCTGAACGACTTCGTCCGCCAGACGGATGAACGGCTCTATTTCGCCAAGCACAACGGCAAGCAGCGCTTCGTCAGCGCCCCGCCGTCGGCCAGCGTCAATGTTTTCCGGTCTGTTCTCAAGTCATAACCACCGGCTGAGCCGGTGGCCTGCATCAGCCCTATAAGGGCATATTACTAGCCTGCGCCTCAAGGCGCTCTGAAAATCTGCCAACCGCGTCTTGTTCACAGGCTAGCCCCTAA
>JAEZHF010000069.1 GCA_023416745.1 Bacillota bacterium | reverse complement strand
CCGCGTATTCCAGCGACTCGTTCACCGGCACGTTGATCGTCACCGTCTCACCCGCCAGCAACTCCTCCCCCCGGTAGGAGAAATACAGCGTCACGTCAAGCGAATCCTTGTTGGCGGATTCCGCGTTTGGGTTAATGTCTGGAAGATTTTTGTCTGTATTATTTACACTGCTGTCCACACAGCCGGCCATAACCAGCATTATTATGATAAGCAGCCAGGCCACAGTTTTTTTAATCGCCATGCTCATCACCCCTATGATTTGATGGGAAGGTACAGTGTGAATATGCTGCCCTTACCCTCCTCGCTTTGCACATCGATGCTGCCGCCATGCAGCAGCGCGATCTTCTGCGCGATATGCAGCCCCAGGCCGCTGCCGCCCGTGCCGCGGGCGCGCGCCTTGTCCACGCGATAGAACCGGTCAAACAGATACGGTATATCCTTCTCCGGAATGCCGCTGCCGTTGTCCCGGACAGATATGGCCGCGTTCGTTCCGGATTTGTGCAGCGTCACCTGCACGCTTCCGCCCGGGTCGGAATACTTGATGGCGTTTTCCACCAGGTTCATCACCGCCTGCATCACTTTAAGCGCGTCGCACTCAATTTCCAGGTCGTTGCTTACCGTATAGCTGAGCGATATGTGTTTTTCGTTGGCGATGGGTTTGAGCGCCGTGACAGATTTGAACACCAGCTCACTCAGCAGTATTTTATCGATATTGAGCGCCTGCGTCTCGCTGTCCGTTTTGGCGAGCGTCAGCAGGCCGGAGATCACCTGAGTCAGCCGGTCGATCTCATTGTTGATATCGCTTAAGAATTCCTTGTAAATTTTCTCGTCCACACCATCCTGATACAGCAAGGACTCAATGAGTATCTTCATTGAGCTGAGCGGCGTTTTGAGCTCGTGGGACGCGTTGGAGACAAACTCGCTGCGCTTTTGGTCCATGTTCTCCAGCTTCTCGCTCATCGTGTTGAACGTACCCGCCAGTGCCGCCATCTCGTTTTTACCGGATACGCTGATGCGCTGATGCAGGTTCCCGCGCGATATGGACAGCGCGACGGCCTTCAGGTCGTTGATGGGCCGCGTGATATAGCCGGACAGTATGATGCTGACGATAGCAAACACCAGCGATGCGGCGATGGACACCATGATGAGCACCTGAATGAAATCTTGGGTGATATCCACGATGTCCTGAATATCGTCTGAAAAAAGCACAGCTCCGATCGTCTCCGAATCGTAGACCACCGCAGCCGCATAGTATACAGCATAGAACGGCTCGCCCGTTCCATCGTCAATGTTGTGAAAACCGTAGCTCGTGTCCCTTGGCCCCAGCAGCACGTCGGAAATCTCCCTGTGATCCAGCTTCTGGCCGTTGAGCATCGAAAAGCTGTCAATTTGCACGATGCCGGACTTGTTGAGTATCAGAACCCTTCCGCCAAAATCCTTTGAGCTCTCTTCCGCCAGTTCATACATCTTCGAGGCGTTCGCGCTGCTCAAATACGGCGCTATGTTAACCGCCACGTTGTTGGTATTTTTCAGCTGGTCCCTCACGCGGATGTTGACCAGATAGTCTTCCGCAAGGTACGCAATCACAAGCGTCACCGCCGCAAAGGCCACAGCCGCCACCGCGAGATTGATCAGTACGAACCGCCACCGGATCGAATAAAAGATATTATTTATCCGAGAAATAGTATCCCACTCCCCATTTCGTCATGATGAACTCGGGCTTAGCCGGATTATGCTCAATCTTTTCGCGCAGCCGGCGGATGTGCACGTCCACGGTGCGCAGATCGCCCAGATATTCATATTTCCAGATCAGCTCCAACAGCTTCTCGCGGTCGTAGACCTTGCCCTTATTGGTGATGAACAGTTGCAGCAGGTCGAACTCCTTGGCTGTGAGCGCCACCTCGTTGCCGTCTATCTCCACGCTTCTGTTCTCGAGGTTCACCGTCATGTTGCGGGCGCGCAGCACCTGCGGCTCACGCGCTTTTTCCGTGCCTTCCACGCGCCGGAAAATCGTCTTGATGCGTGCTTTTAGCTCCAGCATGTTGAACGGTTTGGTCATATAATCGTCCGCGCCGAATTCAAGGCCCATGATCTTATCCATGTCGTCGTCCTTGGCCGTCAGCATGACAATGGGCACATTGGAGACGCTGCGGATACGCTGGCAGACTTCCATGCCGTCTATCTTGGGCAGCATCAGATCCAGCAATATCAGATCATATTTGCCCGCGGCGAACATATCCAGCGCCTGTTCCCCATCCAGCGCTTCGTCCACCAGATAGCCGTCCTGCTGTTCCAAATTGAACCGGAGCCCTTTTATCAGACTGGGTTCATCGTCGACGATCAGAATTCTCTTCATTAGCCTGCACTCCTTGTCCGTGATGTGAACTATTATACCACAATATACAAATTAATAAAATGAAAGTTATTACAGACAGTTTAACCACAGCAGCTTCGCATTTCATGACTGGAAATGAGGTCGTAGCCCAACACGTTTTTGAAATACGCCAGCGCGAATTCATGCCCCAGCGCGATAAACGACGCCACGCAGACCTCTGGTATCACGGTATCGAACCAAAGCTGCAGGCTGCGACAGCGCTGTGCAGCACGCAGATTATCTTCCCGCTCCCTTTCTGCCAGGCGCGTTTGTGCCGGTTGAGGCCTTCCCCGCTCTCTTCACTTCCGCTCTCCTCACTTCCGCTTTCGCAGGGCTGCCCTTCGCAGACGCACCGCCCTTCGCGGATGTGCCGCTCTTCACGGATGTGCCGCTCTTCACGGATGTGCCGCTCTTCGCGGATGTGCCTCTCTTCACGGTTGTGCCGCTCTTCGCGGAGGCGCCGCTCTTCGCGGGTGAGCTGCTCTTTCTCCCGCCAGCTTCCTTCCCGGTTTTGCCTGCCGGCCTGGGCGGCCTGCCGCCTTCCAATCGTTCCCGGGACTGTTCACGAGGCTTGCTTCTGTACGGGCGCGCATCCCGCTGTCCGGTATCACCCGGCACCAGGCAGCTTCGCTCCGGCCCGATCAGGTCTTCCCTGTCCGCGGCTTTCAGCGCCTCGCGGATCAGCGGCCAGTTTTTGCGCTGGTCGAACTGCAGCAGCGCCCGCTGCATGGATTTTTCCTTTTGCGTTTTGGCGACATACACCGGTTTGCCTGTCAGCGGATCGTGCTCCGTATGATACATGCAGGTGGATATCGTACCCGGCGTCGGGTAAAAATCCTGCACCTGTTCAGGCACAAAGCCTTGCCGCTTTATGGACAGCGCCAGCTCTATCGCATGATTCAGCGTGCTGCCGGGGTGGGAGGATATATAATAAGGAAGCAGATACTGCGGCTTGTCCGCACGCCGGGTGGCGCCATGGAAACGCTGCGCAAACTTTTCATAGACGGCATATTGCGGCTTGTTCATCAGCCGGAGCACCTCGTCGTTCACATGCTCGGGCGCAACTTTGAGCTGCCCGCTCACGTGCTTTTTCACCAGCCGCTCGAAGAAATGGTTATCCCGGTCCGCCATGATGTAGTCGAACCGCAGGCCGGAACGAATAAACACGCGCCGCACGCCGTCCACGCGCTCGACCGCATCCAGCACCTCGCATAGCCCCTTGTGGCTCACCTTGAGGTTCGGGCATAATTTGGGTGTCAGGCAGCTGCGCGTACACGACTCGGAGTTTCTCGCGGTGCATACGGCGTCGTAGAAGTTGGCGGTGGGTCCGCCCACGTCGGAGATAACCCCCTTGAATTCGGGCATCTGCGCCATCCGCTTCGTTTCCTCCACGATGGACCGCTTGGAACGCTTCTGTATGCGCTTGCCCTGATGCGCGGAAATGGAGCAGAACGCGCACTGGCCGGGGCAGCCCCGCACCGTGACCAGCCCGAACTGCACCTCGGACAGCGCCGGAACAGGCTCCGTATATGACGGATGCGCGCGCCGCACGAAGGGAAGGCCGTATATCGCGTCCATCTCGGGCGTGGACAGCGGCGGCATTGGCGGATACTGGACGACATACCGGTCGCCGTGCTTCTGCGCCAGCGTTTTGCCGCGCGGTATCGTGTTGAGGTGGATGAGCCGGCATGCGTCCGCGAAGTCCTTCTTGTTCTCGACAAGGTCCTCGAATGAGGGCAGCCGCGTCGCCCCTTCGGGCACGGACGCGCTGATACAGCAGGTGCCCCGCACACCGGTCATATCGCGGATGCTTTCACCGTCTTTGAGGCGTGCGCAAATTTCAGCCAGCGGCTTCTCGCCCATGCCGTATACCAGCATGTCCGCCTTGGAATCAACGAGATACGAGCGGCGCACCTTGTCTTCGTAATAATCGTAATGGGCAAAGCGGCGGTTGGATGCCTCCACGCCGCCGATAATCACAGGGATGTCACGATACGCCTGCTTGAGCCTTGCGGTGTACGCGATGGTGGGCCGTGCGGGACGCCGACCCGCCTTACCGCCCGGCGAATACGCATCCTCGCTTCGTTTCCTTTTTGACGCGGTATACATGTTGACGATGCCGTCGATGTTGCCGCCGCTCAGCAAAAAGGCATAGCGCGGCGCACCAAGGCGCAGAAAGTCGTCTGCCGACTCCCAATCCGGCTGGGATATCACGCCCACACTGTATCCTAAGCTTTCCACATATCGTCCGATGATGGCCGCGGCAAAGGACGGGTGGTCCACATATGCGTCGGGCGTCACCACAATAAAATCCAGCTGGCCGATTTGACGCGCGACCATTTCATCGCGCGACATCGGCAGAAATTCATAATTAATCATGATGTGAGTATATCACCTGTCTATGGCTGCCAACAAGCGAATATTCTATGAATACCTTGCGGCTTATCAAGCAGCAGCGATTTGACGCGTTCTGCGCCCTCAAAGCTCAGCCAGGCGTCTCCCTCATAGCCGGGCGTCAGTTCAACCTCGATGACATATTTCACACCGGTGCGCTGCTCATATTCAATGGTGTATGCGCCGAAATCATCCGGCACGCAGGGGTTGACTGTCAGCACACCGCGCTCGATGCGCATGCCGAGCAGGTGAAAGACCGCCGCCTGATACATCCAACCCGCCGTTCCGGTATACCATGTCCACCCGGCGCGCCCTTTATGCTCCTCCGTGTAATAGACATCCGCCGCCATCACATACGGTTCGCCCTTATACTTCTCCACACCGGCGGGCGTGCGCGTGTGATTGATGGGGTTCATCAGCTGGAACAGCGACAAAGCATCCTGCTTGAGACGCAGTTTCGACGCCGCGATCACGAACCATGCCGCCGCGTGGCTGTATTGTCCGCCGTTTTCGCGCACACCGGGCAGATAGTTCTTGATATAACCGGGGTTCTTGTCCCATTTGTCAAACGGCGGTGCAAGCAGGCGGATCACGCCCTCGTCGCGCATCACCAGCTCGTCAGCGGCGGCGTCATAGGCGCGGCGGGCGCGCTCCGCGCCGGACAGCACTGCCCACGCCTGCGACACCAGATCGATGCGGCACTCGGGTGACGTACGGCTGCCCAGCGGCGTGCCGTCGTCAAAGAACGCCCGCGCATACCATTCACCTTCCCAGGCGTTGTCCTCGATGCTGTGCCGGAGAGAATCGCGCAGCTGCCTGTATTTCTCCGCCCAGCCGGGCTCGCCGCGCAGGCGGCACAGGTCGATGAACAGCCGCAGCACCTCCGCGAGGAAAAACGCCAGCCAGACGCTTTCGCCCTTGCCGCCCTCGCCCACGGCGTCCATGCCGTCGTTCCAGTCTCCCGTGCCCATCAGCGGCAGGCCATGCTCGCCAAAGCCCACCGAATCGATTGCGCGGACGCAGTGCATGAACAGCGTTTCGCGTACATCGCCGATGCAGAACGCCTCATACAAATCGTGACGCCCCTGGGGTATCGGCTTGCTGACAAGGTAGGCGGTCTGCTCGTCGAATATGCCCGCATCGCCCGTGATGCGTTCGTACTCGCAGGCCACATAAGGCAGGAACAGCTTGTCGTCCGTGATGCGGGTCCGCACGCCGCTCATCGGCTCATGCCACCAGTGGAGCACATCACCCTCGATGAACTGACGCTCCGCGCATTTGAGTATGTGCGCCCGCGTGATTGCGGGGTTGGTATACGCCAGCGCCAGCACATCCTGCAGCTGGTCGCGGAAGCCGTACGCGCCGCCTGACTGGTAGTAACCGGTGCGCCCCATCAGGCGCGAGGTATAAGTCTGATACAGCAGCCAGCCGTTCACCAGCGTATCGAACGACTTGGCAGAAGTGGACACCCGCACGCCGCCCACCAGCCGCTGCCAGTGCGCCTGTACGGCTTGCAGCCGCTCCGCTGTATTCACCGATCCGGCCTGCGTCATCATCGTTTCTGCTGCGCATGCATCGCCGTAGCCCATCAGCAGCTGCACCGACCTCTGTTCGCCCGGTCGGAGGGTGACATGTGTCTGCAATGCCAGCAGCGTGGAGCCGCAGCCATCGCTGTCCGAGAGTTCCGCCACCTTGAGCGCCTCGGGCCAGATGTTGTAGCCCGGCACACCGAAGAACTCGTAGGCGGAACCGGTATGGCGCGTGTCCTCCCCCGGCATCGCGATGAACATGGCCTTGCCCGCCTCCCCGAACGGCGATGCCGCCTGCAGCCGCCCGTTCTCCATCCGTGTGCGGATACCGCTGGCCACCGTGGCCGCCAGCACCGGCTCGGCGTAATAGTACACGGAGAGCGCCTGCTCGCTGTCCGTGTTGTTCGTCAGCCTCAGCAGCCCCGTTTTGAGCGGCAACTGCGGGTCCACGAAAAATGTCAGCTGCGTATCCACGCCACCGAACCGTTCGAACGTGGTATACCCGAAGCTGTGGATCACGCGGTAACGGCCTTTTGCATACTGGTCGGGCGCGGCGCTGAACGACAGACCCGTCTTATCGCAGCGCACCAGCACGCCCTCGCCCGGCACGTCCGTCAGCGCGTCGTTGCGGAACGGCGTCAGCCGCGTCATGCGGGCGTTTTCCGCCCATGTGTACCCGCCGCCGCCCGCACTGACCAGACTGCCCAGCTTCTCGCCCACCAGCAGGTTGCTCCACGGCAGCGGCGCACGGCTACCCACGTCGATGCAGTATTCCATGCCCTTGTTCAAGTATCCGCCCTGCCCGTTGTCGAAGGCTTTGAGCTGCCGCGGCACATGCGCGCGCTCCACCGCCGCGCTCCGCCCGAACACGGCATAGGCGCGCTGCACGGCAAACACCTTGAGCTGCGGCTCGAGCGGCTTACGGCCGTCCAGCACCAGACAGGCCGCAGCCATCAGCGTGGCGTTGTCGTCTTCGCTGATGTGCTCACCGGACAGGGCCGTGATGCGGTTGTAGGGACGCCCGGATGCCGCCTGCGCCAGCTCGGCCAGCTTGTCCCGCAGCGGGCACAGGTACGCACCGCCGCCGTTGTAGACGATAACAAGGTCGGCAGGCAGGCCTTTGAGGCTCAGGAACTCCTGCGCCTTGGCGATGACTTTGACGCCCGGCATGCTGTCGTCGCCGCATGCGCTCATGTATATGATGGGCAAGTCACCCGACAGCCCGAACTTCCACAGCGTCTCAATCCCTTTCGGTTCTCCGGCGGCCCCGCAGGCTGAGGGAATGCGGATCACGGTGCGCGAAGCGATGCGTTGGAACAAACTGGCTTGCGCACCCTCCAGCTTGAGGTAGCGCATCTCCACCTGCGCGTGTGTCCACGCCAGATGGAACACGCGGCGCACGTCCTCCGCGCCCGAAACGCCGGACAGGCAGCCCTCCACCGCCTCCAACCCATCCCCCGCGGCAATAAGGAAGGACACCTCGGCACTCTTTCCCGTCTCCGCCGTCACGCTGCACCGAATACCCGCGGCGCGCGCCACATCACGCTCGGACTCGGGCGACGCCAGGCAGGCGGGCGGGCCGAATACGTTGCGACGTCCGAATATGTAGGTGCGGTCCGTCATCAGTTCCACGGGGCCGCCCGACAGCGCCTTGACGGCGCAGCACAGCGTTTTGCCCCGGCGGACGGCTGTCACCATCGCCTTGTCCGGGTGCGCGTGCGTCTCCACGAACAGCTCGGCGAAGGCAGGGTGCGCCACAAAGTCCCGCTCGGTGCACAGCGCGGGCGTAAACGCGCAGGTTACCGCCAGCTTTGCGGTTCTCTCACCGTTGTTGCGAATCCCGAGGCTCCTGATCTCCATGTTGCACTCAGGCGATACGCACACCTCCAGCGTCGTCTCGATTCCGGCCACCTCGCGCACAAACGTGGCCTTGTGCGGCTCGAAATGCACACGGTCTTTGTCCGACAGCAGGCAGGTGGGCAAAAATGCCGCGGACCATACCGCCCCCGTATCCGTGTCTTTGATGTAGATATGGATGCCGGGCGCGCGGCGCAGCACGTCGCTCTCCCAGCGGCTGATCATGTTGCCGTGGAACGATGAATACCCGGTGCCGTATTGCGTCAGCATCACGGTATAGCTGTTGTTGGACAGGAAATGCGCCTCCGGATACTGCGTCAGCGACGTGTAGCTGCGGACAGCACGAATCTCCTCCGCGAACGCCTGCTTCTCAGGCGGTTTTTCGCCGAAGTCCATCGTCACGCTGCGCGGCGGCACCTTCTCCTTGAGCAGCAGCTCGGTGGCCTTGACGCTGGTGTTGCGGTGGAACAGCTCCTGCAGCCGTCCGTCCGTCAGCACGTTGAGTATGGATGCCAGTATCATGCCCTGATGATGCGCCATGTAGCTTCTGACGATACGCTTCTTCTTGCCGTTATGCAGCCGCTCGTGCGTATAGTCGACCGCTTCGAAAAAACCGTAGCGCCCGAAAGCCCCCAGCTTCTCCAGCCTCATCAGGTTGCTGAGCGCCGCGCGCGGCTTCACCTGCAGCGCAAGACAGGTGGCATACGGAGAAATTACCGTTTCGCGCACCAGACCGGATTTCATGCCCAGCCCCGGCACACCGAACGCCTTGTACTGGTAGTTCATCTGCAGATCAAACGCGTAATACCCGGATTCCGATATGCCCCAGGGCAGCCGGTGCTGTTCCGCGTAAGCGGTCTGCATCTCCACCACCGAGCGGTAGGTTTCACCCAACAGCGTATAGTCGTAGCTCTTCATGATGAGCAGCGGCATCAGGTATTCGAACATCGTGCCGCCCCAGGAGAGCAGCACGCGGCTCTCCCCCGCCACCGCCAGCGGCCTGCCCAGCCGGAACCAGTGTTTTTCGGGCACGTCGCCCTTGGCAATGGCGATGAAGCTGGTCTGCCGCGCTTCAGAGGCCAGCAGGTCGTAATGGGTATTGCTCAGTTCCTGCTGCCTGATGGAATAGCCGATGGAAAACAAGCCTACATCCGAATCATACAGCTCGGCGAAGTCCATCGCATCCAGCAGCTCGGCAATGCGCCGTTCCAGCCGGCCCGCCCGCAGCGTCAGGCGGCGGCAGGCCACATAGCTTTCGCCCAGCGCTGTTTCCATGCGCTGCACCCAGTCCAGCACCTCCTTGTCTTTGCGCACCGATGCTTTTTCCATCACGCCGGACAGCGTCTCCAGCAAACCGTGGAAAGCCTCCACATAGTCCCGCACGCTGATATGCCGCAGCTTCTCCCGCAGCGCTTTGTTTTCATCGGCATACAGCGCCAGCTGTCCGGACGGAAACGCGGCCAGCACACGCGCCCACACGGCATGCCGCTCCAGAAACGCCATCGCGTGCTCCGCATACGCCGCGAGAGGGCTGCCGGCCGTGCCTTCGACCAAGTCCAGCGAACTCATCGCGTTGAACACATCGTCGTTGATCACAAACGACGTTTCCTGCTGCGATGCCCGCGAAACCACCGCCAGCCCCTGCGCGATCCCTGCCGCCAGCGGGCTGCCCAGCATATCACGCAGGGCTTCATCCACAACAATCAGATAGCAGGCCAGGTTGCCGCTGTCCACGGATGATACGTAGCGCGGCTCCAGCGGCTCCAAGTTGGTGATGTCGTACCAGTTAAACAGGTGCCCCTTCCACTTTTGGGCTTTCTCAATGCCCTCAATGCACCGGCTGAGGCGTCTGATGGCCGCCGCGCTGGTGAGGATGCCCAGCTCAAACGCGCAGACAGTAGCGGCCATGGAATAGGCGACGTTGGTGGGCGACGTGCGCTTGGCGACACCCTTGCCCGGGTTCTGCTGGAAGTTATCCGGCGTCCAGTAGTATTCGGTCTCCTCGGAGAATTGCTCGAAGAAGCGCCATGTCTTAAGCGCGATATCCTCGAGGTAACGCTTCTCCGCCGGGTCCAGCTCGTGGTGCCGCACCCGCCGCGGGCGGCTGATGGCATGCGCGATGGCCGGCGCGAAGAACCACAGGGCAAATATCCCGAACGCAACCGGCGAAAACGAATGGGTGGACAGCACGGACAGCACATACAGCACGACCGCCAGCGCGGGTGCGGCAGCCATCCTGCGCCAGTGATAGACAGCCCCATCGCGCGCATTTTTATCCCCCTCCGCCGCCGTCACCCATTGGAGCAGCCGCTTGTGCGTGAAGCAGACGCGCACCAGCGTGCGCACGATGGCGTCCAGCATGCGGTATGTTTCATAGGGCAGAAAAGCGAAGCGGTAAAACGACAGCTCGAACAGCGTCCGCGTCTCATACCAGATGTCCTTGAACGTCGTCCCTTTGCCGGTATTGCGCAGCAGCGTCAGCATTCGGTAGACGAAGTCAAGTATTGCGTCGATAAAAAGCGGCAGAATGCCGGAAACAAACCAAAAAAACGCCGAGCTGTAGAACGCTGTCTGAGACAGCAGTATCACGGCGAACGACAGCGGCACCGTCAGGCTGCGGCGCAGATTGTCGAATATCTGGTATTTGGCGAGCCCGGACAGGGGGTTTTTTACGCGCCCGTTCTTGGTGCAGACCCGCCCGCCCAGCCAAGGCATCAGCTGCCAGTCGCCGCGCGTCCAGCGGTGCTGGCGCTCCTCCCATGCGATATAGCGCGACGGGCAGCCGTCCATCAGCACCACGTCGGAAAGCAGCGCACACCGCAGATAGCTGCCTTCCAGCAGATCGTGGCTGAGTATGCGGTTGTCCGGGAACGCACCCTGAAGCACCTGCATATATACCGACAGGTTGAATATACCCTTGCCGGTGAAAATGCCGGTGCCGAACCCGTCCTGATAGACGTCCGATGCGGCGCTGGCGTATGTATCCAGCCCGCCCTTGCCCGAAAACACCAGCGACAGGCGTGATTTGGCGGAGTTCACCACGTCCACGCCGATGCGCGGCTGCATGATGCCGTAGCCCCGGCGAACCGTGTTCGTCCGCTCGTCCACCTCGGGCCGGTGCAGCGGGTGCTCCATCGCGCCCACCATTTTGATCACGGCATCGCGGGAGAGCGCCGTATCCGCGTCCAGTGTGATCACATATTTCACAGCGGGCGGCAGCCCCTGTGTCACGTGGGTAAACGCGTCTGAGCCGCCTGTCAGCAGCGTGCAGAAGTCCAGCAGAGCGCCGCGTTTGCGTTCACGGCCCCCAAACCGGCCGTTTTCGGCAATCCGTGTCCGTTTGCGCTGCGCATAAAAAAATATTGGCCGTCCGTATTTCTGATTGAGCGACGCTGCCCTTTGTTCCATCTCCTCGATGATCTCCTCATCGTAAGCCGCAATCTCGTTCTTGTCCTCTTTGAAGTCGGACAGCAGCGTCATATAAAGATGAGGCTGCTGGTTGGCCGCAAAGTAAACCTCCATCTTTTCCATCAGCTCCGCGCCGTCATCCAACCCGGTCACCAGCGCCGGGATGACCACCATGGTGGCGCATTCCTCTGTCAGCCCGTCCTTCATTGCCATCTTGGGCAAAAAGGCGGGCTCTATGAACAGCGTCATCAGCCGGTTGCTGACCGTCACGGCGACGGTGTATATCGGTATCAGGCTGATGATGATTCCCAAAATGCCGTATATGGGCGGATGGTGCAGAAACAAAGGGATGTTCAGCAGCCCCGCGCTCACAACGGTGGACAAGGCCGCGCCGCCCGCATACAGCAGCAGCATGTGCCGCCGTATAAACTCATCAAGCCGCGCTCTTATGGGTATGCCGCCCAACGCCCGCATCAGCGCGTCGCGCCTGTCCCCCAAGATGAACGCGCCCACATGGACGCCGTCTCTTGCGGCGAGTTCCACCGCCGCCCGTGCGACGGCAGGTTCGGATGCTTGTATCCACTGAGCGATGGCCGTGACGCCGCGGCGGTAGCGTTCGCGCGAGTCGTAGTCCATGCCCGTATAGCCCGTGACGGCGGAAAGGAAGCGGTGAACCAGCGATACGTTTTCAAATATCGGCTCGAAGTTGACCTTGGCCAGCGTCCGCAAAGACGCGATGGCGTTGGATATGTTCAGTATGCTTTTGGCCTGTACGGCATGCGCCTGCTTCACCAGCCGTTCCACCGTCAGATTCCGTACCGACAGCCTGATGTTAAGCCGCTCCGCGACGGCGGCCTGATGCGGGCTTTCGCGCAGCAGTACCATCACACGCTCCACAAACACGGCGTTGGTCAGATAGCTTTTATATTCCGCCAGCAGCGCGTCCATGCTGCCGGTGTCCTGTGACGCCCGTTCACAAAAGCGGTCCGCCAGCTGCCACAGCTTCAGTATCGCCGCACACTGCCGCGCCAGGGACGACACCGCCCGCAGCAGCGCGATTTTAAGCATGTCCACAAAAGCCCACAGCTCGCCGGAGTCCAGCCCCGTGTCCTGCTGGAACGCTTCCAGAAATTCCTGTATATGCTCAGGCGATATGCGGTAAGCGCTGTGCCGCAGCAGCACGGTCGCCAGCATCAGGCAGCGCGGCTGGTGCGCCCAGCGGCCGCCCAGCATGTGCGGCAGGCGGTACGAATGCTTGTCCAGCTCGATTTGCCGAATCTGTTCGATGAACAAAAAGCGGTTGTCGTAGAACCATTCGGCCAGCGGCGGCAGTTCGTCGCCCGCATGCTTGCGCTGGCGCGCCGCAGAGAAAGCGGCCTCGACCCGCCGGCGTTCTTCCGCCAACCCAAAGTGACGGCTGTCCGCTTTTTTAACGGCGACCTTGTCTGACAGAGAGAGCTGCCGGGCATATTCCAGCAGTTCCTGCCACGAAAGCGTCAGGTCGTCCGATACGGTGATGCCGTTTTTTCTCTGCATGAACCCCTCCGTCACAGATGATGTAATAAACCTATTATTCGCCGCGACCCCAATATCGATACAAAAAAAGAAGCCTTCGGTTTCATCGAAAGCTTCCTTATTGTTTAAGTTTTGAGACAAGCCTGTAAGCCGAGTTCTGTCTTAAACGGCCATCTATCTACGCCTGCGGTTGCCAGCAGGCTCCAGCGATTACATGGGGCGCGGCGGGCCGCCGCATGATGCCCACTATCAATCTTGCACCGGACGGGGTTTACATAGCAGCCAAGTCGCCATGGCTCTGGTGAGCTCTTACCTCACCTTTCCACCCTTGCTCGGCATAAATGCCGGGCGGTATATCTCTGTTGCACTATCCTTAGAGTCGCCTCCACCGGGGGTTACCCGGCGTCCTGCCCTGCGGAGCTCGGACTTTCCTCGTCAAAAAATGACGCGGCCGTTCGGCTTGCTCAAAAACTGATTATATCAGATATAGTATTCGGCCGCAATTCTCGCATTCCACGATAGTGTCCGATTTTTTGAGTTTAGCAAGGTCACGCGAGGGCAATTCCATGTTGCAGCCCATGCATCGTCCGTCTTTGAGCATCGTGACTGGCATCGGGCGGTTTTGCTTGATGCGGTTGTACCGCGCAAGCAAATCGGGCTCGACCTTTGCGGACGCCTGTTCCGCTGCCTTGCGCAGCCGGTCCAGCTCTTCAGCGCCGGCGCGCAGCTCGTCCTCGTGCTGCTTTTTCAGCTCCGCGAAATCTTTCTGAGCCTGGCTGACATGCGTCAGTATCGTCTTTAAGCGTGCAGCCGTCTCCTCCGCTTTGGACTGAACCATCACGGCGCGGCGCTTTTGCTTCACGATGTTGTCATATGTCGTCTCATATTCATGGACCAGGTCTTTGACGACATTGGGATCCATTTCATCGAGTTCCAGCTCCTCGTACTGACTGATATCCTTATGCTTCTTGTTCAAAAGCTCCATCATTCTGTCGTACTGCGCGTCGATTTCGAGCAGCGCGTTTTGCTCAACAAGCGTGCGGTTCTCCATTTCCCGCAACACAGCCTGCTGCTTTTTCAAATAGTTCTGCAGCTTTATGAGCTGTTTCCTCGTGGGCGTGTTCTTCAGTTGTGTCTCATAAGCTTCCAGCTGCATATCCGCCTGCTGGTACTCATAAAGCAACGCCAGCTTATCCAAATATAACAATCCTCTCTGCGCCTGTTAAAATGTGATGTATGGCGCTTCTTCGCACTTGGCTTTTTTAAAGCCTAAATGTAATTGTACCTCATTAAGACTTGATTGTAAACTCATAAATATCTCGTCCACGAAACCATGTTCGGTGGCGTAGTGGCCCGCTTCCACCAACAGCACGCCCATCGCCGCGGCTTCGATGAAATGATGGTGCTTGGCTTCGCCCGTCACCAGCGCCTCTGCGCCGGCCTCTTTGGCCGCCGCCGTGAAGTCGCCGCCGCTGCCGCCCAGCACCGCCACAGTGCGCACCGGCCTGCCTAGCCATGCGGATGACCGCACTGTGTCCGTCATGAGTGCGCGCTTCACATGCTCCAGAAAGACCGTTTCGTCCATCGTTTCCTGCAGCTCGCCCACGCGCATCAGGCCGTCGTCCGGCCCCGGCGCCACGCGGACGTCCGTCAGCGCCAGCTTTTTGGTCAGCATGTCGTTGATGCCGCCCGCTGCTTTGTCGAACGTGGTGTGTGCGGCGTACAGCGAGATGCCGCTGCGCACCAGCTTCATGATCACCGCGTCCGCCGGATTGCGGTAATCCAAGGCCTTAACGGGTGAGAACAGCGTGGGATGATGCGCCAATATCATGTCGAACCCGCCCGCTATGGCCTCGTCCGCCACCGCCATCGTGGCGTCCAGCGCGATCAGCACGCGCTCCACCGTCTCGCCGCAGCGCAGCAGCAGACCGCTGTTGTCCCAGCTGCAGGCCAGCTCCGGCGGTGCGAGCTTTTCCGCCAGCCGCACAAATTCGTCCATCGTCACAGGCATCTTAACACCTCCTCGTATCGTGTCAGCTTCTCGTCCGACTCGGTCAGCAGTTCGGCCTTGCGCGGCGAATCCGCGCGCTCCAGCCGGCTGCGTATGTCCTTTGTCTTGCGTATGCGCTTCTCGACCAGACGCCGCAGCGCTTCGGGCTTCTTTTGCAGCAGCACCGGCCCGAACTCGCACTCAGCCCCGGTCAGTGCCGGACTTTGCCCTCTCACCAGCCGCATGATGGGGTAAAAATGTCCCTTCTCCTCCACCAGCGTCTCGTCCTCGAAGCAATAACCGTTCTCCGCCAGCCAACCGCGCAGCACACCGGCAGAGGTGTGGCAGGACAGCACCAGCGTATCCGGCGCTTTGTCCCTGTCCGCTTCCAGTATGGACACGATCAGCTCGCCGCCCATACCCGCAATCACCGCCGTGTCCGCTTCGCCCGCGGTCAGTATGCCAAGGCCGCTGCCTGCGCGCGCACCGATTTGGCCGCTCAAGCCCTCGGCCTCAGCCAGCCGCCGCGCCTTGTCCAGTGATTTGATGCTGATGTCGCCGCAGATCACGCGCTGCGCCCGCCCCTGCCGCACCAGCCAGACCGCCAGCTTGCCGTGGTCGCAGCCGATGTCCGCCACGGTGCCTGTTTGCGGCACCATCTCCGCGATGGCTCTCAGCCTGCCGGACAGCTCCATTGCGCCCTCCTCGGGTTTAACACTGTAATAGATCACGATAATCAGCTTGCGTACTATCTGAAAAGCACAAGCAAATGCCATACGGCATTTGCCAAGAGGGATTCTTAAGGGACATTGTCCCTTAAGTGGGAACGGAGTCCCCGAAAAGCAAAGCTTTTTGGGGTGAAGGCTTTGGGGCAGCGCCCCAAGGTCTTAAAGCCCATTTCCCTAGTTTCCCAGCCGCAAGCGTTTAAAAAGGCAGTCCCGGTTGTGACAGGGCTGCCTTGACGAAACCTCTTTCGTTTCCGCTCAATCCAGAAAATCGCGCAGCTTCTTGCTCCGGCTGGGATGCCTCAGCTTGCGCAGCGCCTTCGCTTCTATCTGGCGGATACGCTCACGCGTCACCATAAACTCCTTGCCCACTTCCTCCAGCGTACGCGCGCGCCCGTCGTCCAGCCCGAAGCGCAACCGCAGCACCTTTTCCTCGCGCGGGGTGAGCGTGTCCAGCACATCCATCAGCTGCTCCTTGAGCAGCGTAAACGCTGCCGCCTCCGCAGGCGCGGGCGCGTCATCGTCCGGGATGAAGTCGCCAAGATGGCTGTCCTCTTCCTCGCCGATGGGCGTCTCCAGCGACACCGGCTCCTGCGCGATCTTGATGATCTCGCGCACCTTGTCCTCGCTGATATCCATTTCCCGGGCCACTTCCTCGGGCAGCGGGTCCCGCCCGTACTGCTGCAGCAGCTGCCGGGACACGCGGATCAGCTTGTTGATGGTCTCCACCATGTGCACCGGAATGCGGATGGTACGCGCCTGATCGGCGATCGCGCGGGTGATAGCCTGACGGATCCACCACGTCGCGTATGTAGAGAACTTGTAGCCCTTGGTGTAGTCGAACTTCTCGACAGCCTTGATGAGGCCGAGGTTGCCCTCCTGAATCAGGTCAAGAAACAGCATGCCGCGCCCCACATAGCGCTTGGCGATGCTGACCACCAGACGCAGATTGGCCTCCGCCAGCTTGCGTTTGGCCGCATCTTCACCCAAAGCCATCAGCTTAGCCAGTTCCACTTCCTCGTCCGCAGACAGCAGGTTAACCTTGCCGATCTCTTTTAAATACATGCGGACCGGATCGTCAATACTGACGCCTTCCGGAATGGACAGATCGATATCCGCGTCTACGTCCTCTTCTTCATCGGCGAGATCCTTGTCCATCTCGGAATCAACCACGTCGATCTTCATCTCTTCAAGCGCACCCAGCAGCTTGTCAAGATTCTCCGCGTCGATTTCGGCGCCGTCCAGCGCGTCGTTGATCTCTTTGTAGGTTAATACGCCCTTCTTCTTTCCCGTCTCGATGACATCCTTGAGCTTTTCATCCTTGTCGTTCTGAGTCAACATGCCCAAAGCCTGTATCTTGGCGAGGTTCTCCTTCGAGAGGGTCATATCCACCGAGTTATCCTCGTTCATGAGCTGCCGGCTGTTTGTTCCAGTCTGTATTTCACTCTCGGGCGTTATGCCCTCAGCAGGCTTGCCTGTCATCTTCGGCTCGGCAGCCGTTTTCTTGTTCAAAATACAATCACCCTATTCAATATCCCTTTTATTGTTTCAATTCTTTATCCAACCCGCTGATCTCAGCGAGCAGCTTACGCTTATGCTCTCCCTGTGCGCTGCGGAGCTCTTCTATGAGCGCCTGCCGCCTTTTTTCCAGCCTGCGAAGCCTGATGCCGTTCAGGCAATCCTGCATGAAGACCCGCGGATCTTCGGCCACTGTCTGCAGACCCGACAGCCTTGCAGCCTCACTCCTTATCTGCTCGTCCTCAAGTTCGGATAATAGTTCGGCATACGTTGGCTGAATTCCTTTTTTTGCGCTGTCATATAATGCAGAAAAAATAATTTTATGCGGCGCGTGTTCGAATAATTCCGCACTCAACTCTCCGCTCAGTTCGTTGAGCAACAGCGCATGCGCCATTGCATAAGCCAGAAAAGTATCCTCCGCATCATCATGAGCGCTTTTTTCTATACTATTATACCTGTTATTGGTATTAGTATTCTTGTCACGCTCTAATCTTTGCAGCTGGCCGGATATGGAGGCGACGCTGTAACCCGTCTCTCTGGACACCTGTTCCGCATATCTTTCGCGCCGGATCTCGCTGTCGATCCGCGCGATAATTTTAGATGCTTCTTGCGCATATGCCTCACGGCCATCCTCGGTGGACATGTCAAACGCCCGTTTTATCGCCTCAAGCCGGTAGCTGTCGGGGGGCAGCGCCGTCTTCACCTTAGCGGCAAAGCCGCGGAGCCCCTGCTTGCGTATGAAATCGTCCGGATCCATGCCCGCCTCAAAGCGGATCACGCGGATATTGAGCCCCTCGGCCTCCAAAATGCCCAGCGCCTTGCCTGTCGCAATCTCGCCCGCCTCGTCGCCGTCGTATGCCAGAAACACGTTCTCGGTGTAACGCTTGAGCAGCACCGCCTGCTCCCGCGTGAGCGCGGTGCCCAGCGATGCCACCGCCGCCTTCACGCCATGGGCGCACAGCGACACCACGTCCATATATCCTTCGACGATGACGGCGCTCTGAATGTTCCGCTGCCGGCGCAGCAGATCGATGCCATAGAGGTTGCGCCGCTTATTGAACAGCAGCGTGTCGCGCGTGTTAAGATATTTGGGTTCCCCATCACCGATCACGCGGCCGCCGAAAGCGATCACCTCGCCGAACACGTTGATGATGGGAAACATCACACGGCTGCGGAACGTGTCGAAGCTCTTGCCGTTCTTCACCGACACCAGCCCGCTCTCCGCGATCACATCCTGCGCAAACCCGTTGTCTGCGAGCAGCCGGGCCACGCTGTCCCAGCTGTCCGTGGCAAACCCCAGCCCAAAACGGCGGATGGTTTCCTCGCCGATCCCCCGCCGCTTTAAATAGTCCAGCGCCCGCGCACCCGGCGGGGCATGCAGCGTATCGAAATAATGCCGCGCCGCCACCTTGTGCATATCGGCAATTTTCTTCTTCTTTTCCTTGATCTCGCGGAATTCCTTGTCGTCCACCGCCTGCGGCACTGTCATGCCCACGCGCCGGGCCAGCGCCTCCACCGCCTCGCCGAACGTGAGGCTGTCCGCCTTCATGACGAAGTTGGCGACGTTGCCGCCCTGCTTGCAGCCGAAGCAATAATAAAGCTGCCGGTCGCGGCTCACAGAAAAGGACGGTGTCTTTTCGTTGTGAAACGGACACAGCCCCCAATACCGCCCGCCGCGCTCGGAAAGCGTTGTGTATGAGGAAATCACGTCCACGATGTCGCTCTTCGCATACAGCTCCGACAGCCAGACGTCATCATATCGGGCCACTAATACTTTTCCCAGCCTTTCGGTACGTAGATTTCGCGAAACAGCTTGACCGCATACCGGTCCGTCATGCCCGCGATATAATCCGTCACGGCCTGCTTTAAGCCGTCCTTTTGTGCGCGCCGCTGCGCTTCGGGCCCCATCTTGGACGGATCATCCGTGAAATAACGGTACAGCAGACGGATCATGTTCTCCGCCTTGCCCTCCTCCTCCTTGGCCATGGACCCGAGGTAGACATTCTCAAACATGAACTCGCGAAGCTTGTCCGTCAGCGCTTCCGCTGCGGGCGACATGCGGATGATCGGCAGCCCGTTGCTGCTCCTCACGATATCGGATATCATCGCGTTGATGCGCTCTCCGTGCGTCAGCCCCAGCCCCCGCGTGCATTCCTCGGGGATGCACGCGATGATGCCTGCCCGCAGCGCGTCGTCGATGTCGTGGTTGATATAGGCGATCCTGTCCGCGTAGTTGACAACCAGCCCCTCCAGCGTGGCAGGCCGGCAGCCCTTTTTATGGTTGAGTATGCCGTCACGCACCTCAAAGGTGAGGTTGAGCCCCGTGCCGCCTTCCAGCTCCTCCACCACCCGCAGACTCTGTTCGTTGTGTTCAAAATGCCCGGCCAGCTCCGCCAGCACCCGCTCGCCCGCGTGCCCGAACGGCGTATGCCCCAGGTCGTGCCCCAGCGCGATGGCCTCCGTCAGGTCCTCGTTCAGCCTCAGGCACCGCGATATTGTCCGCGCGATCTGCGCGACTTCCAGCGTATGTGTCAGCCGCGTGCGGTAATGGTCCCCCTCCGGCGAGAGAAACACCTGCGTTTTGTGCTTCAGCCGCCGGAACGACTTGCAGTGGATGATGCGGTCACGGTCGCGCTGAAAATCCGTACGCAGCGGACAGGGCTCCATGGGCTTTTGCCGCCCTTGGGATTCCACCGCTTTGGCCGCGTAACCGGACAGTATCTCGTATTCGCGCTGTTCGTATTCCTGCCTGAAGCAGGTCTGCTGATCGTCCATATGTATAATTTACACAAACATCGTAAAATTCCTGCTTGTCTGCTCAGGATAAAAAAGAGACGGGTCAGTAACCCGTCCCTTTTATGGCCGTTTCGTTTACGCTTTTTTTGCCAGAATGGCCGCGTGAGCCGCCGCCAGACGCGCAATCGGTACGCGGAAAGGCGAGCATGACACATAGTCGAGGCCGGTGTCGTGGCAGAACTTGATGGAGCTGGCTTCGCCGCCGTGTTCGCCGCAGATACCCAGCTTGATGTCCGGGCGGGTCTTGCGGCCCAGCTCCACAGCCATCTTGACCAGCTTGCCGACGCCCTTCTGATCCAGCTTCGCGAACGGATCGGACTCGTACACCTTCTTGTTGTAGTAGTCGTCCAAGAACTTGCCCGCGTCATCGCGCGAGAAGCCGAACGTCATCTGCGTCAAATCGTTGGTGCCGAACGAGAAGAACTCCGCTTCCACCGCGATTTCGTCCGCCGTCAGCGCCGCGCGCGGAATCTCGATCATTGTGCCAACCAGATACTTGATCGCGGTGCCCTTCTCGGCGATCACGTCTTCGCAGGCTTTCACAACGATATCCTTCACGTACTTGAGCTCTTTGATCTCGCCGACCAGCGGGATCATGATCTCGGGCACAACCTTGATGCCCTTTTCCTGCGCCACTTCGATAGCGGCTTCCATGATAGCCCGCGCCTGCATCTCGGCCATTTCCGGATAGGAAACCGCCAGACGGCAGCCTCTGTGACCCATCATCGGGTTGAACTCATGCAGATTTGCAATCGTTAAACGCAGCTCTTCGACGGGAATGATCATCTCTTTGGCCAGCGCCTTGATGTCATCCTCATCCTGCGGGAGGAACTCGTGCAGCGGCGGGTCCAGCAGGCGGATCGTTACCGGCAGCTCGCCCATTGCCTCATAGATGCCCTTGAAGTCCTGCTTTTGCATCGGCAGCAGCTTGGCGAGCGCGCGGATGCGCTGTTCCGCCGTCTTGGACACGATCATCTCGCGCATCGCGGGAATGCGGTCTTCGTTGAAGAACATGTGCTCTGTGCGGCAAAGGCCAATGCCTTCAGCGCCAAAGTGAATCGCCTGAGCGGCATCCTTGGGTGTATCGGCGTTTGTTCTCACCTTGAGCGTACGCACTTCGTCGGCCCATTCCATGATGATGCCGAAGTCGCCCGTCAGCTCAGCGGGCTCTGTCGCAATCGCCTGGCCGTAAACGTTGCCCGTGGTGCCGTCCAGCGAAATATAATCTCCCTCGCGGAAAACGGAACCGTTCACGGCGGACATTGTCTTGGTCTTTTCAGCAATCATGATGTCGCCGCAGCCGGATACACAGCAGGTGCCCATGCCGCGCGCCACCACAGCGGCGTGAGATGTCATGCCGCCTCTGGCCGTCAATATGCCCTCGGCAGCATACATGCCTTCGATATCTTCCGGAGAGGTCTCCAGACGGACAAGAATGACCTTCTCGCCCGCTTCCGCAGCCGCCACAGCATCGTCAGCTGTGAAATAGACCTTGCCGCAGGCTGCGCCGGGAGAAGCCGCAAGTCCTTTCGCGATCGGCTTGGCCGCTGCCAGCGCTTTGGGATCAAACGTCGGGTGCAGCAGCGCGTCCAGCTGCTTGGGATCCACCTTGAGCAGCGCTTCTTCCTTGCTAAGCTTGCCCTCGTTGACGAGATCAACCGCAATCTTCAGCGCGGCTGCCGCGGTGCGCTTGCCGTTTCTGGTCTGCAGCATGTAGAGCTTGCCCTTCTCGATGGTGAACTCCATGTCCTGCATATCGCGGTAATGGTCTTCCAGCGTCTTGGCAATGCCAACGAACTGGTCATACACCGCGGGCATCGTGTCCTGCAGCTCGGAGATGGCCTTGGGTGTGCGGATACCGGCAACAACGTCCTCGCCCTGTGCGTTCATCAGGAACTCGCCGTACAGTTTTTTCTCACCGGTAGAAGGGTTGCGGGTGAACGCCACGCCGGTGCCCGAGTCGTTGCCCATGTTGCCAAACACCATCGCCTGTACATTGACGGCTGTCCCCCAGTCGCCCGGGATGTCGTTCATGCGGCGGTATACGATGGCACGCGGGTTGTCCCACGAACGGAACACGGCTTTGATGGATTCCATCAGCTGCACCTTGGGATCCTGCGGGAAGTCCACACCCTGCTCGACGAGGTACAGCGCTTTGTATCTTTGAACAACCAGCTTTAAGTCGGCTGCTGTCAGGTCGGTATCGCTCTTGGCGCCCTTTTCTTCTTTCACATCGTCCAGAATCTCTTCGAACTTGGCCTTGGGAATGTTCATCACAACGTCGGAGAACATCTGGATGAAGCGGCGGTAGCTGTCGAAAGCAAAGCGCTCGTTCTGGGTCAGTTTAGCCAAACCCTCAACGGCCACGTCGGTGAGACCCAGGTTCAATATCGTGTCCATCATGCCCGGCATCGACGCGCGCGCGCCTGAACGGACGGAGACCAGCAACGGATTTATTGGATCGCCGAACTTCTTTTCATTGATTTCTTCCATTTTGACCATAGCGGCAAATATCTGATCAATGATCTCGTCGGCCACCATTTTTCCGTCATCGTAATAACGGGTGCAGGCTTCAGTCGACACTGTAAAACCCTGCGGCACCGGCAGTCCAAGGCCGGTCATCTCGGCCAGATTAGCCCCTTTGCCGCCCAGAAGGTTTTTCATGGACGCATTGCCTTCGCTAAAAAGATACACATACTGTTTTGACATTTCACAACTCCTTCAAAATGATACTGCGGTTATTAAAACCGCAAAAAAACTCGCTCAAAAATTATACCTCATTTAAACAGCTTGTACAACTGAATATTCGCGGTATACAGAGAAAAACTGCTTTAACGGGAAGCAGCGCCGCTATAGCGCCTATAACGTCTGGATCAGCACCGGTGTCAGCAGCGCCTGAATGAGCACGCCGATCAGCGAAACGGCAAAGATTTTGAGCATCCTGATAAACAAAGGCCGGGACATGATGAGCTTGTCAGTCGAAGTTTTGGGGATATGCCGTGCTTTGAATACGTCCACGGCGTTCCCGATTCCCGCAACGCCGGCTTTCAGTATGCAGGGAATAAGCACGAGATTGGGCAGGAATATGCAGAACACGATCGCCAGCAGGCCGCCGGCGCCCAGATCCAGCGCGAGCACCCCCACCGTAAAACCCACACAGAAGCCTTTGAAAACCAGCGTGAGCGCTATGAAGGGGATACCCAGCACCATCAGGGAAAACAATGTGATGACGCCAAGCAGCAGCATATCCTGCAGCAGCGCATGAAAGAATGCGCTTAAGAAATCAACCGAAGACGTTTTGATACTCAAAAACAGCTGGCCTGTGTAGCTGCCCAGCGCTTCTTTTGTCCCCTCTTGCATGTTATTTACAGTGAAAGTACCGGCGGTGATGCCCACCACGAGGAAAAAAATGAGCAGCAGATACTGCCCCTTGTTATCCAGCAGGTCCGTCACCAATCGCCGCTTTGCATTACCCAACACCTACTCAAGCCTCCGCCAGCCGCCCGCCCCCTAAATGTATCGGCAGGGATTTTTCGCCTTTGATGATAGTTATGCGGCGGCGGCGGCCGGTATTCTAGTCGACGTGCTTAAGCTCCGTGTTGAGCTTGTCCGCCAGCATGGCGATAAATTCGCCGTTGGTGGGCTTGCCCTTGGTGTCCAATATGGTATAGCCGAAGAAATCCTCCAGCACCTTAATGCTTCCTCTGTTCCATGCCGTCTCGATGGCATGACGCATCGCGCGCTCCACACGCTGCGGGGTTGAGTTGTACTTGTCCGCGACCGAAGCGTACAAACCCGTGGTCAGCCGGCTCATCAGATCAAAGTCGTGATGCACCATCAATATCGCATCGCGCAGATAGTGATAGCCCTTAATATTCGCCGTGATGCCGACCTGTTTGATATGCCGGGTGACGATATCATCGGCCCGGGGCTCCGTCCGGCCGCACTCGGCCGATTCTCCCTTGTCCTGCGTCATCAGCTCCACAAGGCGCCGTTTGAAAACCTCCTTCTCAAACGGCTTGATGAACAGGTAATCGACGTGATTGCTTTGAGCCTTTTTCAGTACAAAATCGAGGCTGACAGCCGAGGTCATCACGATTTTGGTATCCGCGTCGTAACCTGCTGCGGCCAGCTCTTCCAGCACCGCAAAACCATCCAGTACAGGCATCAGCAGGTCCAGAATAAGCAGGTCGGGTTTTGTTGTGCGGGTCAGCTCATAAGCCTGACGTCCATCGAATGCGTAATCTTCGATTATGAACCGCCCTGTTTCACAAAGATAGTCCGATACCACCCGGAGGTAGTCTCGGTTGTTATCCGCCAGCAATGTGCGAAATTTAGGCTTGTCGGTTTTGACATCCATCTTCAACTCCTTGCTGTTACGCTGCGGCCAGCGTGATGTTTCAATATTGTTAACTTTTAACCTAATTCAACAATTGAAAATAAATCCCTGCTTTGTGCGTAAAATTTTCAAAAATGGTAAAAATCGTCCATATTTCGACATCAGCTTCCCATTTGCTCCAGCATCCAGTCCGCATACAGACCGTAACCTTTTGTCGGGTTGTTGACAAACACATGCGTCACCGCGCCCACCAGCTTGCCGTTCTGCATGATGGGGCTGCCGCTCATGCCCTGCACGATACCGCCCGTCTTGTCCAGCAGCTCCTGGTCGGTGATGCGCACCACGATGCCTTTCTGTCCCGCGAAGCTCTGTTCGGCCAGCTTGACGATCTCGCAGCTGAACTCGCGCACGCCCTCGTGGTCGATGGTGGACAGTATGCTGGCCGGCCCCAGCTGCACCTCATCCCGCCGCGCAACCGGCACGGGTTCGGTAAACTTGCCCAAGTTCACATCATCGTACAGCGAACCGTAGATGCCAAAATCCGTATTTTTGCGTATCAGCCCCATGTTGCCGGAGGAGCTGGAGAAAAAGCCCTGTATCTCGCCCGGTATGCCGCTTTCGCCCTTGTTGACCTGGATGATCTCGGAGAAATAGATCTCACCCTGTTTGACGCTCAGCACGCTGCCCGTGTCCAGGTCTGTGATAGCGTGACCCAGGCCCGCAAACCACCGGCTGTTGGGTTCGATGAAGGTGAGCGTGCCCACGCCCGCCGTACTGTCGCGCACCCAAACGCCCAGGCGCATCTTTCCGTCCGAGAAGTCCTGCACCGGCTTGACATGCAGCCCGATCTCCCGGCCATTGCGCAGCACCGTTATGTCCAGATCTCCCGTCGCTTCGTTGATGATGCGCGTCACATGCTCCGCGTTCTCGATCTGTGTCCCGTTGATAGATGTGATCACATCGCCCGGCAGCATGCCCGCCTCGCGCGCGGGGTTTACTGAGTTTCCGTTCTCCATCTCGATGCCCGTGATGCCCACCACCAGCGCGCCCTTGGTGAAAAGCGTGACGCCGATGCTATGACCGCCGGGTATCACCATGCGCTCCTCGCTGACGTTGACCTTGACGCTTTTGACGGGCAGACCAAACAGCGTCAGCTCGATGGTTGCGTTGCCGCTGCCCACCGACTCGATGATCAGCGGGCTTTGCATGCCCGTCACGTCGGCCAGCGTCTCGCTTCCGAGGCTGACCACACCGGCAGACTCGACCTGCGCCTGCATGGGCAGCCCCAGATCGATGGCTTTGGCCGTTCCTTTTTCTATGTATATCTCATTGGGTATGCTGGAATAGCTCTGCACAGCCGGCAAAAAATAAACGACGCACAGCGCGACAACAAACAGTATGCCTAAAATTCTGATAACCGTTTTCAATAAGCACCTCTCCACGACAGCCAATAATAACTTAGTGTCGTTAGAGAGGGCACTATTTATACTTTGAAATATTCTCTAAGCTTTGCTTAAATTGCTGTTTTGAAATCTTCGGCGCGCTGAAGCAGCTCGGCCGCATGCGCCAGAGAAACGTTTGAATCTCCGCCCGTTAAACGCGCCACCTCGCGCGTTCTCTCGGGCATATCCATCGCGCGCAGCTGCGTGCGCGTGGAGGTTTCGTCGCTGTGCTTGGATATCAGGAAGTGCCTGTCCGCCATGCTGGCAATCTGAGGCAGATGCGTGACACACACCACCTGACGGCCGCGGGATATGCCGATGAGCTTTTCGGCCACCACCTGCGCGATGCGTCCGCTGATGCCCGTGTCGATCTCGTCGAATATCATCGTCGGGATGCCGCCCCTGTCCGCGGCAATGGTCTTGAGCGCGAGCATGATGCGCGATACTTCGCCGCCTGACGCCACCTTCCGTAAGGGTTTAACAGGCTCGCCCCGGTTGGTCGAGATGTAAAACTCCACCGTATCGATACCATCCGGCGTCAACACGGCTTCACCGATGCCCGGCTGATCCGCGAACCGGACCTCGAAACAGGCAGCGCTCATGCCGAGGTCACCGAGCTGCGCCACAACGAGCTTCTCAAACCGCTTTGCCGCGTCGCGGCGCAGCGCTGACAGCTTAACGGAGCTGTCATAGAGCTGCTGTTTGAGGGTTTTCGCCTTCGCCTCCAGCTCCTTGAGCAGCGCTTCGCTGTCCAGCAGGTCTTCCAGCTCCTGCTCGGCGCGGCGCAGAAAAGCGCCCGCTAACAGCGGGTCCTGATATTTGCGCCTCAGGCTGCCGATCAGCGCCAGACGGTCCTCGATGCGCTCCAGCGCTTCCGGATCAAAGAATTCTTCGTTCATCTCGTCGCGGACGGCACAGGCCACTTCCTCCAGCGCGTAATACGCTTCGTCCACCCTTGCCGCCATGTCGGCATAGCGCGTGTCCACGTCGCCGATGCCCTGCAGCCGGCGTCCGGTATCCTTGAGCGCCGACAGCACGTTGAACGGTTCGGCTTCATACAACGCCGCATAAGAAGCCGTCAGCGCCTCTGTAATCTTTTCGGCGGCGTTCAGCCGGGCGCGCTGCGCGAGCAGCTCGTCCTCCTCGCCTTCTTTCACGGCAGCCTGTTTGATCTCGCTGATCTGGAACTTGAGTATATCGATGCGCCGTTCGCGGTCGCCGTCGCTGCCAAACAGCGACTTCTGGCGTTTCTTCACGGCCGAATATTCTTCGTACTGTTGTGAAACGATGGCTGCAGCTTCCCGAATCTTTGCGTCAAAGCCGTCCAGCATCGCCATGTGGTTTTTCTCGCTCAGCAGCGACTGATGCTCATGCTGGCCGTGGATGTCCACCAGCCGGTCGCTTAAAGCTTTGAGCACCGAGAGCGTCACCAGCGTGCCGTTGACGCGGCAGATGTTCTTGCCCGACGCGGTCAGTTCCCTTGTCAGCACCAGCTCACCGTCCGCCTCAATCTGCTGCTCGCTCAATATATCGCCGACATCGGGGACATCGCCAAACCAGGCTTCCACCGAAGCGGTCTGCGCGCCCGTGCGTATCAGCTCGCGGTCCGCCCGCTCCCCCAGCACCAGATTGACGGAATCGATGATGATGGATTTGCCCGCGCCCGTTTCGCCGGACAGCACGTTGAGCCCATCGGCAAAATCCACCTCGAGCACGTCTATTAAAGCTATGTTTTTTATGATGAGTCGGTTCAGCATCGCTTACCTGTCCTGCCCTTAGCTATTTGGAACTGAGCATGCGGGACAGCGCTTCCACCACGTTTTTCTGGCGGCCTTCTTCCTTGACGGCCACGAATATGGTGTTGTCTCCCGCCAGCGTGCCGGCCACATCGGGCAGTTCCATCACGTCGATGGCCTCCGCCGCGGCACTGGCGCTGCCGGTCATCGTGCGCACCACCACAAGAGACGCTGCCTCTTCCACCGACACCACAGTGTCCCGAAACACACGACGGAAAATATCCATCTTGCCCAGAGGCTCCTTGCCGGACGCCGCATATTTGTACGCGCCGTTGTCCGACTGCACCTTGACCAGCTTGAGTTCCTTGATGTCGCGCGAAATCGTCGCCTGCGTGACCTCATAACCCTTGTCCCGAAGGAGCGTGGAAAGCTCGTCCTGTGTCTCCACGTTGTGATTTTCGATCAGCTCGAGAATTGTGCTTTGTCTTCCATGCTTCATTCCAACACCTCTTAAATAAATCTATCCCAGCTGATAAACTTGGAGCGTAACAAGGGATAAAAATAATTCTCTTCAAAACGTATGAAACGGGCCACGTGCGCGGAACGGCTCACCTTTACCACCTCGCCGTCCTGCAGCTCGTGCCGTTCTGTTCCGTCCGTCGTCAGCACCGCGCCGCCCGGTGCAAGCGGCTTCATCACAACTTCGTCGTCCGGCAGCACCACCAGCGACCGCGAGTGCAGCGAATGCGGGCAGATGGGTGTGGTCAGCATGCATTCCAGCTGCGGACTCACAACAGGGCCGCCCGCGGACATCGAATACCCCGTCGAGCCGGTGGGCGTCGATACCAGCATGCCGTCGCAGGCCACCTTGTCAGCCAGCGCACCGTTGATGGACATCTCGATGCCGATCATGCGGGAAACGTCCTTCTTGAGCACCACAACGTCGTTGAGCGCATCCGCCTCGCACAGCACCCTGTCGTCTTTAACGACGGCGCAATGCAGCATCAGCCGTTCTTCCACGGTACAGTCACCACAGAGCACCGCTTCAATTGCGTCCTCGATCTCTCCGAGCTCCACCTCTGAAAGGAAGCCCAGCCGCCCGAGATTGATGCCCAGCATGCAGACGCCAAAAGGGCTGCACTTCTCGGCTGCTTTGAGCAGCGTACCGTCGCCGCCCAACACGAACAGCATGTCGATCGCGTTATAATCGATCTCGTCCGTTTCGCCCGCCGGCATGCCGCCCGGGTCAAAAGACACGAAAATGCCTCGCGAACGCAGCAGCTGCGTCACGTATCGGGCGCCCTCCAGTTCGTTGTCCTTATGGGGGTTGGCGAAAATACCGGCTCTTAATATTTCCATATGCCCTTTATTATAATGAATTGTGGATAATTATACAACAACCATCCGGTATAAATTTGTTTACTGCGTTAGCTGATGCGCGTTTTCCACCACCAGGCCGACCTGAACCGGAGCCGTCTGGCCGCTGTCCTTCAAACAGACCAGATATTCGATGTTGCCCTCCGGCCCCCGGATCGGGCTGAAATCCAGCCCGCAGACCACCAGCCCCTGCTGCCCCGCAAACGCAAGGATGCCCTCGATCACGTCGGTATGCACGGCTTTGTCGCGCACCACGCCCTTTTTGCCCACGCGCTCCCGCCCCGCCTCAAACTGCGGCTTGATCAGCGCCGATATGGTATACGGCGGCGTCAGCACGCGCTGCAGCGCCGGGAGTATCAGCTTCAGCGATATGAACGATACATCGATGCTGGCAAACGAGACCGCCCTGCCGAACATCTCCTTTTGAAGATAACGCGCGTTTTGCCGCTCCATCACGCAGACGCGCGCATCCTGCCGCAGCCGCCACGCGAGCTGACCGTAGCCCACGTCCACCGCATACACATACGCCGCGCCGTGCTGGAGCATGCAGTCGGTAAACCCGCCGGTGGACGCGCCCACGTCGATGCAGACCGTGCCCGTCAGGTCGATGCCGAAGCTTTCGATCGCCTTCTGGAGCTTTTTGCCGCCCCGGCTGACGAATTCATCCGGCTGCTGGACGCTGACTTCCTGACCCGCTGTCACCAATGCGGCGGGCTTATCGCAGCGTTTACCGTCCAGCATCACCGCGCCCGCCATGACCAGCGCGCGCGCTTTCTCGCGGCTTTCGGCCAGCCCCTGTTCCACGAGATATATGTCAATGCGCATTTTATCCATCTATTTGCCGTCCTGTACAAAGAACATCGTAATATAGGAAACGAAGCTGACGATCTGCTTGTTGTTGCGGATCGCAACGCTTTTTCCCGCCGCCTTGCCGGCCACCGTGAGCGCCGCGATCAGGCTGGACACCACGATGGTCCAGACGAGTTCGGGAGTTCCTGACGACTGCAGGGCGAGCTTTATGGCCACAGCGGCACCCGCCGCGCCGGACACGATGCCGCAGATGTCGCCCACCACGTCGCCGCAGATGTTGGACACGATGTCCGCGTTCTGCATCAGCCGTATGGCATTCTTGGCCTTTTTGATTTTCTTTGAAGCCATGGATACGAAGGGCGTGGGGTCGCACGTGGCAAACGCGATGCCGATGATGTCAAACAAAACACCCAGCAGCATGATGACCAGTATAATAAAAGCCGCCGCGATAACAGACATCTTGTCCATCAGCATCTCGGTAACGACGCTGATGCCGGCGGTTAAGATAAGCGTGATGATAAATATTTTGAGCGCCCAGAAGCGGACAGCCCGGTTCTTTTTCTTTTTCAATCAGGCACTCCATAAAGGAGAAATAAAAAAACGGTGGTGATACTTTGGATAAACCTTGCAGCTTAGGTCCAGTAGGATTTCCCTTGCGGAGTACTTCCCGTCGCCGATGAAGCGGTTTCCCTTTAAACCCCGAATCGCCCCGTCACCGGGTGCGCGACTGGATTGCCATTAAGACCACACTATAATCTCCAAAATATCTTGGCGCGCTTTTCTGACGCGCTTCTACAGTCTAGGGGTTTTCCCCGACAGCACGAAACGGTTTCTAGCCTCTTTTGCCCGGCGGGTTTCTGACAGCGATCGTTCCCTCAGCGCTTGGCCTTCGCGCATGGGGGTGTTCTGTCATAACGCCCCGCCCAACTCAAGGCAGGCTACTCTGTACACAGCTGTCGCCGCATAACAGGTTTCACCCCAAGTAGTAGCTCCGATTTAAAACTACCTGCTTGGGTCTCCACGGAAGCGGGGTCTACGCCCGCATGCCATTGCGGATCGCCCCACGACCTTAACTTCCAGCATCAGCCCCCGACTGGGCGTCAGCGGCCAACACCAGAAACTTCATCGATGTGCCCTTCTACGGATTTTTAGGCCCGCCTTCGAAACCGCAGTACCGACTAGAATACTGCACCACCTGTCAATAATTATACACCAAATTTGGCTCGTTTAACAAACGTATGCATATTATTTTTATATTGTTAACATATTATTCTTCACCCGCGCTGCCCGGTGCAGTATCCGCGGCTTTTGTCTGATCCAGTATTTTGCCCTTGATCTCCTCAAATACAGCCTTGTTTTCCTTCAGGAACAGGCGCACATTGTCCTTGCCCTGACCGATGCGCGTTTCGTTGTAGGAGAACCACGAACCTGACTTTTTAATGACGCCCGACTGCACGCCCAGGTTCAGCACGCTGCTTTCGGCGGAGATGCCCTCGCCGTAGTATATCTCAAACTCGGCGCTCTTGAACGGCGGCGCCACCTTGTTCTTGGCGACCTTGATGCGTGTCCGGTTGCCGATCATTTCATCGCCGCTCTTGATGGTCTCGATGCGGCGCACGTCCAGCCGTACGGAAGCGTAGAACTTGAGTGCACGTCCGCCCGGCGTGGTCTCCGGATTGCCGAACATCACGCCCACCTTCTCGCGCAGCTGGTTGATGAAAATCGCCACGGTGTTGGATTTGCTGACAATACCCGCGAGTTTACGCAGTGCCTGAGACATGAGCCGTGCCTGCAGGCCCACGTGAGATGCGCCCATCTCGCCGTCAATCTCAGCCTTGGGCACCAGTGCCGCCACCGAGTCGATGACGATGATATCGATCGCGCCGCTTCTGACCAGCGCTTCGGTGATCTCAAGCGCCTGCTCCCCCGTGTCCGGCTGAGACACGTACAGGTTGTCGGTGTCCACACCCAGCTTCTTGGCGTACCCGGGGTCCAGCGCGTGCTCCGCGTCTACGAACGCCGCCGCGCCGCCCAGCTTCTGCGCTTCAGCCACCATGTGCAGCGCCACCGTGGTCTTGCCGGAGGATTCCGGGCCATATATCTCGATGATGCGCCCGCGCGGCACACCGCCCACTCCGAGAGCGATATCCAGCTCCAGACAGCCGGTGGGGATCACGGAAACGGGCACACTCGCTGCGTCGCCCAGCTTCATGATGCTGCCCTTGCCAAACTGCTTTTCTATCTGCATCAGCGCCATCTCCAGCGCCTTTTGTTTTTCCATCGACATAACCCATAACCCTCCTGCAATAATATATCAGATCATACCAGACGGTGACGGCCAAAAAACGGACTCAAAACATATCGCCCAGCACCGCTTTATTTTTGACAAAGTAATTGACGCACGACCAGATGGACAGCGCCACGCTCGCCCACACCAGCGCCTCACCCAGCCAGAACAGCCAGGCCTCTAAGAAGGTCTGCTCCAACACGCCCTGCCGCAGCAGCAGTGCGATGATCGCGACGATCTGCACCACCGTCTTGGCTTTTCCGAGGTTGTCCGCCGCCAGCACCTTGCCGGAGGCCGCCGCCACCAGCCGAAAACCGCTGATGATAAACTCTCGGCCCACCATGATAATGACGAACACGGCGGATATCCAGCCGATCTCGCACAGCAGTATCAGCGCGCTGCACACCAGCAGCTTGTCCGCGATCGGGTCGGCCAGCTTGCCGAAGTTGGTGACCAGATTGTGCTTGCGCGCCAGCTGTCCGTCGAACAGGTCCGTCAGCGCCGCCGCCAGAAACACCAGCGCGGCGTAATAATTCCAGTAAGGTATCTTGATATAGAAGAATACGATGAAAACGGGGACCATCACAATCCGCGCGATGGTGAGCTTGTTGGCGATGTTCATTCCACTTCTCCCAGCAGGTCATACTCGGACGCGTCTTCAATTAGCACATCATGAAACGAGCCCGCCGTCAAGTCTTTTTTTGCGGAAATATACGTGACACCGTCGATTTCCGGAGCCTGGCTCATCGTGCGCCCCACCATCATGCCGGACTCGTCGCGCCCGTCCACGATCACGCGCACCGTTTTGCCGATCTGCTCGCGGCAGAGCTGCGCCGATATGCCCTCCTGAAGCGCCATCACCGCGTCGCAACGCTGCTGTTTGACCTCTTCATCCACCTGGCCGTCCAGCTCCGCCGCGGCCGTTCCCTCCTCGGGCGAATACCGAAACACGCCCAGGCGGTCGAAGCGCAGCTCACGCACGCAGTCCATCATCACATCGAAGTCCTGCTGCGTCTCGCCGGGGAAGCCGACGATCAGCGACGTGCGCAGCGTGAACCCAAGGCTCCGCAGCCGCTTCACCAGCGCGGCGGAGGATTCACGCGTGTTGCGCCGGTTCATGCGCATGAGCACCGCATCGCTGAAGTGCTGTGTCGGCACGTCGAGGTATTTGCAAACATTATCATGTTTGAGCATCACATCAATGAGTTCGTCCGTGATTCCGTCCGGATAGCAGTACATCACACGCAGCCAGCCGTCATTCATTATAACCGCCGCCCTGTCCACCAGCTCGGGCAGACAGCGCCGCCCCAGATCCTCGCCGTAACGCGTGGTGTCCTGCGCGATCAGTATCACCTCGGACACGCCCGCCGCTTTCAGGTCGCTGATCTCGGCGAGTATGTTCTCCATCGAGCGGCTCTTCAGCCCGCCGCGTATGAGCGGTATCGCGCAGTAGCTGCAGCAGTTCTCGCAGCCGTCCGAAATGCGCACATAGGCCATGTGCCCCGGCGTGGTCAGCACGCGCGCCGTCAGGTCTTCGTCCACGCGCTCACAGCTCACGTAGCGCTGACCATCCAGCGCGGACTGTATCGCGTCCAGCAGCCGCGTGTATGACGACACCCCGAGGAACGCATCCACCTCGGGCAGCTCCACCGACAGTTCGTCGGCATACCGCTGCGCCAGGCAGCCCGTCACGATCAGCGCGGAGCAGCCTTTCTCTTTATACTGCGCCATATCGAGTATCGTATCGATCGATTCTTGCTTGGCGTCGTTGATGAAGCCGCAGGTGTTGACGATGATCACGTCCGCATCCGCCGGATCGTCCACCACCGCCGCGTTGCTGCCCGCCAGCAGCCCCAGCATGTGCTCGGTATCCACCCGGTTCTTTTCGCACCCGAGCGATACCACGTGTATCAAAAGGTTGTCCATTAATCTCCCCCGGCGCCGAACATCTCCTCGAACCCATCCCATGTGATGAGCACCTGACGCGCCTTGCTGCCCTCAAACGGGCTCACTATCTTACGCTGCTCCATCTCGTCCACCAGCCGCGCAGCGCGGGCATAACCCACGCGCAGGCGGCGCTGCAGCATCGAGATGGATGCCTGTCCATATTCCAATACGATCTCCACCGCGCGGGGCAGCAGCTCGTCGAACTCGCCGACCGGCACCTCGTCCTCACCCGTCATGTTGATGCCGGCCACCGCCTCCTCGTCGAAAACGGTCTCCGCCACCGACACGAAGCCGGTCACCGACTCGATGTCGTCGTCCGAGACGAAGCAGCCCTGCAGACGGATGGGCCGCGGCGCGCCCGTCGGGTGATACAGCATGTCGCCGTTGCCCAGAAGCTTTTCCGCGCCGTTCTGGTCCAGTATCGTGCGCGAGTCCACACCCGAGTTCACCTTGAACGCGATGCGTGAGGATATGTTCGCTTTGATGACGCCCGTGATGACATTGACGGACGGCCTTTGCGTGGCCACCACCAGATGGATGCCCGCGGCGCGCCCCAGCTGCGCAATGCGGCAGATGGAATCCTCCACCTCGCGCGGGGACGACATCATCAGCTCGGCCAGCTCATCGATCACCACCACGATGCGCGGCAGCGTCGGCTCCTGTGCGTCCGTGGCCTTGTCGTTGAAGTTGGCGATGTTGCGTGCGCCCTTCTCGGCGAACATCTTGTAGCGCATCGTCATTTCGCTGACCGCCCAGTTGAGCGCGCCCGCCGCCTTCTTGGGCTCGGTGACCACCGGCACGTGCAGATGCGGTATCGCCTTGAACACCGACAGCTCCACCACCTTGGGGTCAATCAGCACCAGCTTGAGTTCATCCGGCGTGGCTTTGAACAGCAGGCTGGTCAGCATCGAGTTGATGCACACGCTCTTGCCCGCGCCCGTCTCACCGGCGATCAGTATGTGCGGCATCTTGGTGATGTCCACATAGTAGTTCTTGCCTGCGATATCCTTGCCCAGCGCAAACGTCAGCGGCGACGCCGACTTCTTGAACTCGTCGGATTCCAGCAGCGTGCGCAGGTGCACGAATGAGACATCCGAGTTGGGTATTTCAATGCCCACCGCCGCCTTGCCGGGTATCGGCGCTTCTATCTTCACCGTCTTGGCCGCGAGGTTCATCGCGATGTCGCTCTCCAGCTCCTTGATGCGCTTGACGCGCACACCCGGCGCGGGCTTGAGCTCATACCGTGTTACCACCGGCCCTTTGACGATGTGCACCACCTCGGCCTCCACGCCGAAGTTGGCGAGCACCTCTTCCAGCAGCCGCGCGTTCTGCCGCTGCTCCTCCATGCTGTTTGTCCGGCCCTTCTCGGGCGCTTTGGTCAGCATGGAAATAGAGGGTATCGTGTAGGTCTTTTTAGGCCGGGGCGTGCGCCGGGGCGGCGCTACAGCCTCTTCGTGATGGGTGGCCGCGTCGTCCTCCTGTTCGTAATCCTCATGGCTTTGCATCAGGATACCCTCATGATGCGCAGGCGTGTGCAGTATCGCCGGCATGTCGAGCGGTGATTCGTCCTCCTGCGGCAGCGGCGAGGCGAAAACATCATCGTCCAGATAGGATGTGTGCTTCTTCTTGCGAAAGCTTTTGGAGTCCAGCAGCTCAGGGCCGTCGTCCTCCTCATATTCATTGTTTTCGCGCAGGTCTTCGATGTACAGGCGGTTCTTCTTGCGCTCAACAGCCGTCTCACGCGCCCTTTCCACGGTGCGTTTGCCTGCCATGGCCACATCCTTGCTCATCTTCTTGATGGACAGGTTGGTGAGCGCCAGCACAGATACCAGCAGAGAGGTCACGAACAGTATCACACATCCGATGTCGCCGATCAGCAGATTGAACGGGTAGATGAGCAGGCAGCCCACCGCACCGGAGGCCACGCTCTTCTCCACTCCCAGCCGGTAGGAGTCGGCCACATAAGAAAAAAACCCGTTTTTCAGATCCAGTTGTCCCAGCCATATCGTATGCGTCAGCGACAGCACCGACACGATCAGCAGCACGATCAGCGCAGCCTTGCCCTTATTCACCTTCTTGTTGCGCGCGGCGATAATCAGTATGCCCAGCAGAATGAGCAGGAACGGCACGACATAGGTGAACAATCCAAACAGGCCCATCAGCACGTCGCGCAGCGCGCCGCCCAACAGACCGGTATCCGTCTGAATATAGACACAGACAAGCAAAAAGATGCCGATCGCAATGATGATGACCCCGGCAATCTCCCCCAGCGGTTTTCTTGGTTGTTTGGGCTTCGGGCTTGTCCTTTTGCCCTGCGGCATATGCTTCACCTCGGTGATTATTATACCATACCGAGGAAAATATACAACCACCCCCATATACCGGCGGTGACATGCGGGATCACTTACGCGTTCTCGGGCTTGTCCTGCGTGATGCCGGCCAGCTCATTGATCTTGTCGCACGCGTCCTTATACGTACCCACCGCACCGATGATGCCGCAGTCCACCACCTCTTTGCCCACCAGCACCGTACCGCAGTCGTTGGCGATCTCACCCGTCTTCATCATCAGCCGCCGGTACTCCTCCGGCGCGATCTTCGAATGGGCGCATACGAACTCCACGATGCGCCGCTGCATCTTCTCAAAGAAGTCGTACGTCTGCGGCACGCCGATGATCACGCCGCTCATGCGTATGGGATGGATCGTCATGCTCGCCGACGGGGATATGTAGGAACAGCGGGCGGCCACCGCCAGCGTCACGCCGATGCTGTGCCCGCCGCCCAGAACCAACGAAACACTGGGCTTGTTCATACCGGAGATCATCTCGCCCAGCGCGAGCCCAGCCTCCACGTCGCCCCCCACCGTGTTGATCAGTATGATGAACCCTTTCACATTGGGGTCGTTTTCGATCAGCACCAGCTGGGGCAGCACATGCTCGTACTTCGTCGTCTTGTTCTGCGGCGGCAGGTTCATGTGGCCTTCAATCTGCCCGATGATGCTGACCGTCTGTATGGGCGACTGATTCAGCGGCGCACCGAATTCGCGTATCTCCGGCCCCTGCTTGGGGTTGTTCTGTTCCGTATTCGGATCGTGCGGCTCCAAGGTTTCGTTGTGCGGCATATCGGCCTCTCTTTTCACATTAGTATTATCTATTATCCGCCCGAAAACGCTGTGTTATCCCTGTTTTGCCTCCAGCATCACCGGCTGAATCTGTTTGCCGTCCAGCGCCAGCTGTGCCGCCTCGGGTATCATCCCCATGTCCGCCACAATGGAGGTGGACTTCTTTTTGCTGTCGTCCTGACGGTATGGCACAAAATAGACATGGCGCGTGTTGAGCAGCAGCCCTAAGTTTTTCGCATTGGCCGCCAGCGCGTCGTTGGTGGACACCGCAATCAGCACCGGCCCCGCGTTGCGCAGATGCGCCTTGGCCGCCAGCACCACCGGCGTGTCCGTTACGCCCAGCGCCAGCTTCGCCAAAGTATTTCCCGTGCAAGGCGCAATGATGACAATATCCAGCATTTTTTTCGGGCCGATGGGCTCCGCATGCACCAGATCGTCAATGATATCCTTGCCCGTCATCTCCTTCAGTATCCGCTTGAATTCCGCCGCTTTAAAAAACCGCGTGTCCAGCTGCGCCGCGTTCAGCGACAGTATCGGCACGACGTCTGCACCCGCTTTCACCAGCTGCTCCACCACCGGCAGTATCTGGTCGAATGTACAAAAAGACCCCGTGATCGCAAATCCGACCCGTTTTCCTGCAAGCTCCATCTATCTCTCCTCACTTTCAAATACGCGCAGCATGGCCCGTGCCGCCGACACCGGGAAATACCGGCCCGGCAGGCCCTGCTCCACCTGCACGCTGACCCCCAGCTCCTGCGCCAGCTTCAAATCCATGCCGTACGGCGGCGACGCCAGCTCCATCACAACGGCATTGGCGCGAATCATTTTGAGCTCTTCCTGCCCGAAAACATGATAAGGAACGGTGTTGAAAATCACATCCGCATCGCCGACAATCCGGCTTAAGTGTTTGGTGTGTACGGCGTGCATACCCTCCGCCTCAATCAGCGCGAGGTCGCTTTCCTTGCGCGCTGTGGCGGTTACCTGCGCGCGGTGCGCTTTGAGCAGGCGGCACAGAAATTTGGATATCCGCCCGTATCCCACCACGACGCACTTTAAATCGCACAGCGCCGTTTCCGACATCTGCAGCAGCGCGCACACGGCGGCCTGCGTGGTGAGCAGTGCGTTCTTGATCTGATAAGCTTCGTTGTCCATCAGATCCACATAGCGCACCTGTCCGCCGAACGCGTCCCGCGCCGCCGCGTCGTACCCGCCCAGCAGGTAGATGCTCTTTGGATACCAGCTGACAATGTCGTCCAGCGTCAGCCTTTTCTCAGAATACGGCATTTTAATGCTGCCGTCCGGGTTGCGGTATGGTACCGGCAGGAATATGTATGCCGGTGATACGATCGTCTCGTCCTGAAACCCTAATTTATGAAAACCCTGCAGCTTCACGCTGTGGCCTTTGCTCCTTAGCATGTCAGCCAATGCCAGCTGCCGTTTATCTCCCCCTATGATCAGTATGCTCTGCGCCATACGGACCTCCCCTTCAATGTGATGACATACCGTATATTATGCGTTGCAGGTGTTGTGAGTGAAGCCCAAACGCGCGCAAATAAAAAAGAGGCAATCCGCCTCTCTTTAAATCCCGTTATCCGCTATGCGTCAAATACTGTCTGGTACAGTTTTCGTACTCCATTTATATCTTTTGTTAGCCTGCCTCGTAGCCCTTCTTCTCGGACGTGCCGTTTTGCCGGGCGAAGTTTTCCTTGTTCTTGTCCAGATAGCGCTGGTGCAGCTCCTCCGCACTCATGCGCGTTTTCAGGCACATGCTGACGAAGAAGTGCAGTATGTCCACCAGCTCGTTCTTGACGTTGTCCACGTCTACCGGCTTCTCGTTCTTCCACCACTTGAAGTTGACCTCGTCAATCAGCTCGGCCAGCTCTGAGAGCATGGCCAGCGTTTCGCGCTGTATCCACACCTCCATCGGTATGTCGGTCAGGCCGCGCCGCTCCGCCAGCTCGGTGTCAAACATTTGCTGGTATTTGAATATGTTATCCAGCTTGTCCATTAAACCCCTCCAAAAAAGACTCCAGTTCGTTCTTCTTCTCGATTTTTCCCGCAAAAACCGCGGACATCCGCGAATAATCGAATATGACGTCGATCATGGCGTTCACGCGGTCCAGCGTGACCGCTTCGATTTTATTGATCGTATCCTGCTCGTCGTAAACCTCGTCCAGCAGCAGCAGCGACTTGCCCAGCGAGCTCATCTTGGAATTGGTCCCTTCCATCGAGAGCATGTAGTTGCCTTTCAGCTGATCCTTGCCCTGTTTGAAATCCTCCTCACCGATACGCTCTGTCTTGAGCCTGTCGATCTCCTGCTTCATCAGGTGCACGACGGTGTCCGCATTGGCCGCCGTGGTGCCCGCGTACAGCGAGAACATGCCCGCGTAGCTGTAGGACGACGGATACGAATACACCGAATACGCCAGGCCCTTCTCCTCACGGATGGACTGGAAAAGCCGCGAGCTCATGCCGCCGCCCAGCACATTGTTCATCACGGCCAGCGCAAACCGCTCGTCGTCAGCAAACGTGCAGCCCGGGAACGCGAGGCACAGGTGCGTCTGCTCCACATCCTTCTCGATGAACAGCGTACGCGGATTGGGCACGAACGGGGTTGCGCAGTCGTCCTTCTCCTTTTTGCAGCCGCGGTTATAAGTGCCGATGAATTTTTCCACGGCATCCAGCATGCGCGCTTCCTCAAACTTGCCCGCGACGGCCACCACCACATTGGCCGGGTAATAGTGCTGATTGATGTAGTTCACGAGGTCGTCCCGCGTGAACGCGGATATGTTGTCGGCGGTGCCGAGTATCGGCTGAGACAGCGTGCTGCCGGAAAAATACAGCTCGGATATCTTCTCGTGCGCCAGCTCCTCCACGTTGTCGTTCACCATCGCGATCTCTTCCAGAACGACGCCCTTTTCCTTCTCCAGCTCCTGCGCGTCCAGCTGCGGGTTCACGAACAAGTCCGCCAGCACCTCAACAGCCACCTCCAGCTTGTCCGGCACCACCCGGGCGTGATAACACGTGCACTCCTTGGATGTAAAGGCGTTCAGCTGCCCGCCGATCTTGTCCATGTCCACGGCAATCTGTTTTGCGGAACGCTGCTCAGTTCCTTTAAAAAGCATATGTTCAATAAAATGAGAGATACCGTTCTCTTTGGGCTGCTCGCAGGTCGATCCTGTCTTCACCCATATGCCGGTCGCAAACGAATTGTAATTCGGCATGCTTTCGGCGATTATTCTGACCCCGTTGTCCAGCGTCTTTATCATGCATGACTCCTTGTGTTTTTAAAGCATTTCGTCCACCTTCAATATAGTATAACCTTTATCCAGTACAATTTGTACAACTTTTTTGAATTCGTCCTGATCGTTGTCCGCCGCAGTGTACAGGAACATATCGCCGCTGATCTGCCGGCTCAGAATCTCCTGCCAGTCATCCAGCTTTGTCAGCTTGGTCAGGTTTATCGACGGGCACACCTGCCGCACGCCGTCGCCGCTCTTGTAGCTCATCACCGTCACGCTGTAGCCGCCGCCGATGTACATACCCGTCTGCCGGTTCTCATGCGCCGCGCAGGTATAGGAACCCACGCCGTGGCCGCGCTGCATCACCTCTTCAATCAGCGCGCTGTCCGCAAGGCACTGTGAGCAGAAAAAGAATGTACCGTGAGCGCCCGCCTTTTCCAGCACATCCATGTAGGCTTCAACGTCGCTGGACTGGTCCACGGCGATCTGCAGCGCGATATTATCAGCGCCGGTGCGCCCCTTCAAGGCCGGTTCACGGGCCGCGAGCGCGTGCAGACCAAAGGAAGACAGCGCAACCAGACCGATGATCATCATCAGGCACAGATTGGAAACGATTCTGAGCATTCGTATGTTATTCATCATATCACCACCCGTACATATGTATATTCACCCGTTTGCCGGTTCATTCCCCGGCAAAAAATCCGGCTTTCATATATATACGTGCGGCTGGCCCCCAAAGATACTGGCCGGCCATGTAAAAGAATTATGAACACCCCGGTTGCCCGGTAATAAAAAAAGCGGCCGCTTTGCTTCAGGCCGCCGCTTCAATAAAATGTGATGCTGTCAGTCTGCCTTTACCTGTGCGTGCAGCAGCTCCTCCGAATGATACTCCGTCGCGTTGTCTGCCGTGGCCACGTCCAGCTCCAGCTCGATGTACGGTTCGGGCACAAACGAGGGGTTGCTCAGGAACTGCCCCGCGTTGTCCACCGCGATGTCAGCCAGCATGGCCGGCCCGATGAATATCGCAGCGTCCAGCTTGCCGGAGCTGAGGGCGGCTATCATATCCATGTCGCCGCAAAACACGGCCAGCTTGGCCGAAGAGCCCGTCTCCTCAACGGCGCGCATGGCACCGCGCGCCAGCGGTGCGCTTTGTGCAAATATGAAGCCAATGCTGCTCTCTCCCTGCAGCTCCGTCTTGGTCAGCTGGTAGGCCTGTTCCTCGTCGTTGCCGCAGTACTGCTCAGCTGCCAGCACCAGCTTGTCGTTTTCTGTCAGCTGCTTGGCGAATCCGTCGGACAGCAGCTGCATGATAAAGCTGTCGTAGTCCAGCTTGAGCTCAAGGCACTCAACGCCCGCATCGCCGAACAGGCTGTCCGCTCGCTGCGCGGCCAGGCTTCCGGCTTCGGCGTAGTCCGGCGAGACCAGCGTGGTCACCTTGCCGTTGATCGAGTCGATGATATTGATAACGGGCACTCCGTCCGTCTCACACTCCGCCAGCGCCGTTTCCAGCGCGTCCACGTCCGCCGGCCCAATGACCAGCACGGATATACCGTCCGCAAGCAGCTCCGATATATCGTTCACCTGCTCCGGCGCGGTCTTGGGACGCCGCAGCGAGAACGTATAGCTCTTTGCCGCGCACGCCGCTTTAATGTCCGCTTCAAGCTGATCGAAAAAAGCGCCTTCCCCGGCGATGCTGAAGCCAATCTGCACCACTTCCTTGGGCTCATCGTCCACATCAACAGACTCCGGTACCGCTGTCGGCGACGGGCTGGCTTGCGGCGCAGTGTTGTCCCCACAGGCGCAAAGCGCCATCACCAGCACGAGCGCAAGCATCAAAAGCACAGGCTTTCTCATTGTAACCTCCCGGCATTGCATGTTATCTGGATTATACCACGGCTGGCGTGTCATTTCAAAGACAGGCCTTTTCAATATTCCTCCGGCATGGCGGATATTAGCGCACCTGGACGCGAACGATAATACCAGCAATATCAGGAGGAACTTTTATGAGTCAGATCAATAATCCGCTGAACAGTTTTCAGGACGGCATGCTCTCGCTCGGCAAGGAAGCGCCCGACGTGTTCAGCGCCTTTGAGAACACGGAGAAACGCGTGTTCGCGCCCGGCAGCCTGGATGCCAAAACCAAGCATCTGATTGCCATCGGCATCTGCGCTTGTATCCGCTGCCGGCACTGTGCCGCGCGCCATGTCAGCGAGGCGCTCAAGGCGGGCGCGACCCGGGAGGAGCTGGTGGAAGCGGCCACAGTGGCGGTCGCGCTGGGCGGAAGCCCGGCTTTAACCTACGCGGCCACAGCATTCCGCGAGATACTGGACAGCTTCGACGCGGTATAGCATAGCGGCGTCAGACGCGCAGCGCCCCCAGCGTTTCGCCGATGGGCGCGTTGATAACCAGCCGCGCGCGGGCGTCGTAAGGCGTCGGCGTTTTGTTGATCAGCACCAGCGCATCCCCGCTGAAAAATTCGAGCAGCCCTGCCGCCGGGTAAACCGCGAGCGATGTGCCGCCCACGATCAGCATATCCGCTTTTGCTATCGCTTTCACTGCCGCATCCGTCACGGCGTTGTCCAGCGCTTCCTCATACAGCACCACGTCCGGCTTGACGAGCCCGCCGCAATGGCAGCGGGGCACGCCTGACCCAGTGAGGATAAACTCCATGTCGAAGAACGCATGGCACTTCCGGCAGTAGTTGCGGTGAACGGAGCCGTGCAGCTCCAGCACGTTTTTGCTGCCCGCCAGCTGGTGCAGCCCGTCGATGTTCTGCGTAACGACAGCCGTCAGCTTACCCGCGACCTCCAGCTCGGCCAGCTTCAAGTGCGCCTTGTTGGGCTGTATCCCCGTAAACAGTATCTTGTTGCGGTAGAATTCGAAGAATTCCTCGGTGTGCGTCATAAAGAAGGAATGGCTCAGTATCGTCTCGGGCGGGTATTTGTACCTCTGGCTGTACAGCCCGTCCACGCTGCGAAAATCCGGTATGCCGCTCTCGGTGGACACGCCCGCGCCGCCGAAAAACACGATGCGGCGGCTATTGTCCGCCAGCTCCTGCAAGTTCATGCCCCAAACACCCCTCCCGCTCTTTCGCTCTGCTCAAATTGTACCACATGATGGGCCAATAAAAACAGGGGCAGTCCGCAGACGCCCCCGGTTTTGCACCTATGCTTTACGCCATTTCTTTGCCCATGAATATCACGGCCATCGCACCCGGGCCCGTATGGCAGCCGATAACCGGTCCGATGTCCTGAATCTTCACCTCTTTAAACGGTACGCTCTCCTCTATCTGTATCTTCATTTTAAGCGCTGCATCCATGCTGTCCGCGTGGAGCACGTAGGCCGTCTGCGTTTCGGGCTGCTCGACGTTGTCCTGAATCACACTGAGAAAATACTTGAGTATCTTCTTGGAGCCCTTGACCTTGTCCGCCGCGACGATCTTGCCCTCTTTGTTCAGCTTGAGTATCGGCTTGACATCGAGTATCGTGCCGATGGCCGCCGCCGCACCGGAGAGGCGTCCGCCCTTTTTCAGGTAGTTCAAATCGTCCACCGAGAACCACGCGTGCGCGCGCTGGCGGTTGGCGATCACCCAGTCCCGAACCTCCTCGAGCGTCTTGCCCTCTTCTTTGAGCTGCTGTGCTTCCATCACCAGCTCGCCCGCGCCCATCGAGATGCGCAGCGTATCGACGATCTCAATGCACGCGTCGGGATACTCCTCCAGCACCATGTTCCGCGCCATCAGCGACAGATCGTAATGCCCGGAAAGCGCCGACGAAAACGAGAGGTACAGCACCGCTTTGCCGTCCTTGACGATCTCGCGGAAAAAGTCGGCGATGTCCGCCGGCGGGCGTGTGGAGGTCACCGCCTCGGCCCCGTCCCGCAGCTCCTGATAGAATGCGGTAAAGTCGGTGTTCCGGCCCAGGTCAAACAGCCGCTCTTCGCTGTTTACGGTATACGGCATCAAAAAAACCGGTATATTATGCTCGTCAGCGTACGTGTAAGGGATCTCGGTATCCGAGTCGGTGGCGATTATATAGTCGCGCATGGCAATCCTCCTATTAAAAAATACGTATGATAATGCCAAAAGAACAATAAAAATGTCTGTTCATATATTATCATTTATCCGCATTTTTTACAAGTTGTATAAAAAACGCCGTCCCTTCCCGCAGCGAGTCAATACTGAGCCTCTCTCCCGCCGCATGAATGGTTCCCAGGTCCTCGCTCAGCGACGCAAACGGCTGAAAACGATAAACGCCGTCGGCGATGCAGGCGTACCGGCGCGAATCCGTCGCGGCGATCATGAGGTAGGGCGAAACCACATATCCGGGGAAAAGCTCCGCAGCCGTTTTCTCGATCACACTGTATGCGGCGCTGTCCACAGCGGACACTTCGGACGGCTCCGTCGCCAGCAGGGGCTCCACCTTGATTTTATCGCCCACCACCCGCTTCACATGGGCAATCAGCTTATCCACCGAATCGTCCGGCGAGATACGGAAGTTGACCACCGCTTCCGCCCGCTCGGCCAGCACGTTGGACGCCCCTGAGCCCTTAAGCATGGTGGGCGCCGTGGTGGTGCGCACCATCGCGGAGCCGGTGCTGCCCGCTGCCATCCCTTTGAGCAGCAGCGGCTTGGTGACAAACAGGTTCGCGGCGATCACGTTGAGCGGAAATTTCATGTATCCCCCCACCGCATTCAGCATCGCCCTGAGCGGTTCATTGAGCGTGGGCTTCATCTTGTGCCTCTCCAGCGCCACGATGGCTTTGGCCAGCGCGCCCACAGCCGTCTGCTTCGGCGGTCTGGACGCGTGGCCGCCCGGCGATTCCGCCGTCAGCTTGAGATCGGCGTAGCCCTTCTCGCAGATACCGATGGTTGCCACCATGGCGTTAATGCCCAGCGCTTTTCCGTCCATTACCACGCCGCCCTCGTCGATCACGAAGTCCAGCCGCACCCCGCGCTCACGGAGCGTATCCACAATGCGCTGCGCGCCAAGGCTTCCCATACTTTCCTCGTCGTGGCCCAGCGCGATGTAGATGTCCCGACTGGGCTCAAAGCCCTGCTCCAGCAGATATTCGACGCTCTCCATGATGCAGCAAAGCTGCCCCTTCATGTCAATCGCGCCGCGGCCCCACACGTATCCGTCCGCAACCGCCCCGGAAAACGCTGCGTGCGGCCACAGATCCGCCGTGCGCGCGTCCACCGGCACCACATCCATGTGCGCCATCATCAGCCACGGCTTTTGCTCCGAGCCGCTGCCCCGCCATCTGTACAGCAGGCTGTATTCGTTGACGGTTTCCTTTTCCAGCGCGGCGTGCAGGCGCGGGTAAGTTTTCTCCAGGTATGCATGCAGACCAAGGAACGCCTCGCGGTCGAAACCTTCCATCTTGTAGGACGTCACCGTTTCAAAGCGGATCATGCCACCCAGATGCGCCGCCAGCTTGTCGGCGTCCAGCTCCGGCAGCTGAGCCTTTGAGGCTGTTGTTTTCTCGGGGCGCTTAAAGACGGTATTGACCGCCATCATCGCGGCTAGCAGCGCCAGCAGCCCCAGTATTGCATAGAGTACGATCATGTTGTCACCCCTGTATACGGTTCTTCTTGTACATCCACCGCGCGATGAGCACGGCGATGATCGACATCACGGGAATGAAAATTCCGGAGCTCGAATAGAGCCCGGGCATCAGCAGAAACAGCGCGACCATCAGCACGGTGGGGATCACCGCCAGCCGCCAGCTCTTGGAGATGAACACCACGCCCAGTGCGCCGAACAGCGCGGGTATCACGTAGCCGTTGGATAAATCAAACACCTCGGTCAGCAGCGGATCGGCGTTAATCCAGTTGGTAATCGGTATCACGAGCACCAGACCCACGATCAGTATCAGCGTGGTGACAATGGACGACACCGCCACAGCAATCGTTGACAGCACTTCGCCTTGCTCGGACGACGCGCTGACGCCCGCCTTGCTGAGCGTGACCTGAGCGGCAGGCACCTTCATGTTGGCGAGGTTGCCCGTCACAAACGCGAGGTATGTACCGCCCGATCCCACCATGGGCGAATAGTTGAACACTTCGATGAGGCCGATCGCAGTACATCGGTATGATCGCGACTGCACCCTGCAGGAACGCATCCCATTCGGGAAAAACACCGTATATCAAACAGAACAGCACCGGTACCGTGATCAGCAGCAGCAGCGCGAAAGCCGTCCATAAACGCCCGACGCGGTGTGTCCTCTCGTCGTATTCGCTCAGCATCAATCCCTGTTTCTTCACCATATCAGGCCACCCCCGCAAACATGTTATGGTAGACAATGGACAGCAGTATCGCGCCGATCATCGACACCGGCAACGCGAAATTCTCCAGCCACTTCGCCTTGGTCAGCTTGATCAGCGCACCGAATATCAGCATGAAGATGACACCCGTGCCCAGTGTCAGCAGCTGCGCCTGCCCGTTCACTGTCACCTTTGCGTCTGCCAGCCCGCCGAAAGCCGCGATGCCCTTGGCGATGAACTGGCCGCCCATCACGGCGATGATGCCCATGAACAGCGCGTCGGTGAGTATCTTGCTCCATTTGGGGTCCTTCTGGCCCACGGTAATGAGCCTGCGCTGATACCACTTGAGCCCGAACAGGTTAAACAGCGGACCCGCTATGATGCCGATCGTCATCACCCACATCACGCTCGCGAACACTGCCTGCGTCACAGCCCCCGGAGCCGCCTCCAGCACCTTGCCCGCCGCGATGGTCTCATAAGACATGGAGCCGATCACCGACAGGCGAATCCAGGACAGCGGCGTTCCCAAAGTGGCTGCCAGCGCGATCATCGCCAGCACGATAGGAACGGACGGCACGATGGAAAACGTGCCGCTGGATAGGGCAGCCTCCTTCATGACCTTGGCCGGCATTCCCAGCTGTTTGCCGCGGCGTGCCGCCCGCACGAGAAAATAAACCGACTGGGCAAGCACGAACAGGATGATAATAACGCCCATGATATACAAGAAGGCGCCGTTCTTGAAATCCACCAACACCACTCCTTTACGCGATTATTGTCGGGAACAGACGAAATGACACGCTCATTATATAACTATCGCTCACGGCAAAGCAACCCAAAACAAGCCCGCCTTCCGGCTTTGAGGGCGATAAAAAACGCGGGGATCAAATTCTCCCCGCGTTTTGTGTGGTTCTGGTATTGTTCGGATTAATACATGCCCGGCATTCCGCCCGGAGCGCCGCCCGGCATCATAGCCGGTTTCTCTTCCGGAATATCCGACACGATGCTCTCGGTGGTCAGCAGCATCGAGGCGATGGACGCCGCGTTCTGCAGAGCGCTTCTCGTCACCTTGGTCGGGTCGATGATACCCTTGACGACCATGTCGCCGTATTCGTTCTTCGCCGCGTCGTAACCGAAGTTGACGCTGTCCTGATTCTTGATCTTGTCAACGATGACGCTGCCTTCAAGACCAGCATTAAAAGCGATCTGGCGGAGCGGTTCCTCCAGCGCGCGCAGCACGATCTGCATGCCCGTCTTCACGTCGCCCTCGGCAGCCTCAACCATTTTCGCAAGCTCTTTGCTGGCGTGCAGCAGCGCAATGCCGCCGCCCGGCACGATGCCTTCTTCCACAGCCGCACGGGTCGCCGCCAGAGCGTCCTCGATGCGCATCTTGCTTTCCTTCATTTCCGTTTCGGTCGCCGCGCCCACCTGTATCACAGCCACGCCGCCGGCCAGCTTCGCGAGGCGCTCCTGCAGCTTCTCACGGTCGTAGTCGGACGTCGTCTCTTCGATCTGAGACTTGATGGAGTTGATGCGGGCCTTGATTTCGGACGGATCGCCGGCGCCTTCCACGATGGTGGTGTTCTCTTTGTCCACCTTGATCTGGCGGGCCTTGCCCAGCATATCAAGCTTCGCTTCCTTGAGGTCAAGGCCGATCTCCTCGGAGATCACCTGGCCGCCCGTCAGTATCGCGATATCCTGCAGCATGGCCTTGCGGCGGTCGCCAAAGCCCGGAGCCTTGACGGCGACGCAGCTGAATGTGCCGCGCAGCTTGTTGACGATCAGTGTCGCCAGCGCTTCGCCTTCCACATCCTCAGCGATGATGAGCATTTTCTTGCCCGTCTGGACAACCTGCTCGAGCACCGGCAGTATTTCCTGTATGTTGGAGATCTTCTTGTCGGTGATGAGGACCAGCGGCTCGTCGAGCACCGCTTCCATCTTATCGGTATCGGTGACCATGTAAGCCGACGCGTAGCCGCGGTCGAACTGCATGCCTTCCACGACCTTCAGGTCGGTGATCATCGTCTTGCTTTCTTCCACGGAGATGACGCCGTCGTTGCCCACCTTCTCCATCGCTTCCGCGATCAGACGGCCAATCTCTTCGTCACTTGCCGAAATCGCTGCCACCTGCGCAATCGCCTTGGAGCCGGTAATCGGGTTGGATATCGTTTTCAGGCTGTTCACCGTCGCTTCAACCGCTTTGAGGATACCCTTCTTGATGACCATCGGGTTTGCGCCCGCTGCCACGTTCTTGAGGCCTTCGCGAATGATGGCCTGCGCCAGCAGCGTCGCCGTCGTGGTGCCGTCGCCCGCGATGTCGTTGGTCTTGGTCGCCACTTCCTTGACGAGCTGCGCGCCCATGTTTTCAAACGGGTCTTTGAGCTCGATCTCTTTTGCAATCGTCACGCCGTCGTTGGTGATGACGGGAGAGCCAAACTTCTTATCCAGAACTACGTTTCTTCCTTTGGGTCCGAGAGTGATTTTTACCGTATCGGCCAGCTGGTTCACGCCGCATTCCAGCAGCCGCCGGGCCTCTTCACCGTATTTGATCTGTTTCGCCATGATAAATTCCTCCTTACTTCCTGTTTAAGTTATTCCACTGTCGCAAGCAGGTCGCTCTGGCGCACGATGATGTACTCCGCGCCGTCCACCTTCACTTCGGTACCCGCATACTTCGAGTAAAGAACCTTGTCGCCGGGTTTGACGTTCATCACAACTTCCTTGCCGTCTACGATGCCGCCCGGGCCCACCGCAATGACTTCAGCCGTCTGCGGCTTTTCCTTTGCGCTGCCCGTCAGAACGATACCGCTCTTCGTGGTCTCTTCGCTCTCAAGGCTCCTGATTACAACTCTGTCGCCCAATGGTTTAATGGCCATAATGTATAAACCTCCTTGTAACATGTTATTGTGTATTACAAAATATCAGCCTCTTGGTTGTTAGCACTCACCTTATTCGAGTGCTAACAGGGTTAATCATAATATATGGAGCATTTCATGGCAAATCTAAATTGGGGCTTTTTGGCGCCAAATTGTGCATTTATTATGGTTTATTTAAAAATATATCCGTATTGCTTGAATAATCTTTATAATTCTCCCGAATATAATTAATACTATAATTTACCTGTGGATGCAGGACTTTTCCCATACGATGTTGAAATTATAGATAATAATTTTCGGATCAGGGGTATTGCAATGGACAAGTGGGACAAGCGCTTCATGGATCTGACAGAAACCATCGCAAAGTGGTCCAGCTGCTACAAAAGTGACCGCAGCATCGGGGCCATCATCGTCCGCAACAAGCGGATCATCACCACCGGATACAACGGAGCGCCGTCCGGCATTAAAAGCTGCAAGGAGAAGGGTGAGTGCCTGCGCCAGAAGCTGGGCATCGCATCCGGCACGCGGCATGAGCTGTGCTATGCCATCCACGCCGAGCAGAACGCCATCATACAGGCGGCCAAGCTGGGCGTCAGCATCGACGGCGCCACGCTCTACTGCACGCACCAGCCCTGCGTCATCTGCTCCAAGATGATCGTCAACGCCGGCATTGAGCGCGTGGTTTACGCCCACCCCTACCCCGACGACTTCTCCCAGGAAATATTTCGCGAAGCCGGCGTGGAGCTGATCCATTTCAAGGGGTAACTCAAGGCCGCGCAGTCGACATCATCAATTCAATGGCCTTATTGTCATAGAGATAACCCGCAAACATTTGTTCTTATATTTCTAATTTCTCTATTGATAAAAAGATACCTTTAGGGTAATATAATGTGGTGTATTCATGTGGATGCACTATATTTTGTGATGCAACAAAGGGGGCGCTATGGCCAAGGAATACAGCGCAAGCGATATACAGGTGCTCGAAGGGCTGGACGCCGTCCGCAAACGACCGGGTATGTACATCGGGTCGACGGGTCAAAGGGGTCTTCATCACCTGCTCTGGGAGATCGTGGACAACGCCGTGGACGAAGCGGCGAACGGTTACGCCGACAAAATATCCGTGACGCTGCACGAGGACAATTCCGTGACGGTGGAGGACAACGGGCGCGGCATACCGGTGGGCATCCACCCCGATAAGAAGGTGTCCGGCGTGGAGGTCGTGTTCACTCAGCTGCACGCCGGGGGCAAGTTCAACAGCGACTCGTATACCTATGCGGGCGGCCTGCACGGCGTGGGCGCGTCCGTTGTCAACGCGCTGTCCCGCTGGCTGGTCGCCACGGTCTACTCCGGCGGCAAGGTCTATCAGCAGCGCTATGAGAGCGTACTGAAGGCCGGCAAGATCGAGAGCGGCCGTCCCATGACCAAGCTGGAAGAAACGGGCGCCACCAAAAACCGCGGCAGCAAGATTACGTTCCTGCCGGACGACCGCGTTTTTGAAACCATATCCATGAGCTTCGATACCGTCGCATCCCATCTGCGCGTGATCTCCTTCCTGACCAAGGGCGTCAAGATCGTGCTGACGGACGAGCGCGTCAGGAAGGACGGACGCTACAAGAAGGAGACGTTCGATTATTCAGGCGGCGTGGTGGATTTCGTGCAATACCTCAACGAGGAAAAGACGGTGCTGCACAAGACGCCCATCTACTTCGACGGGGAGCGCGGCGACATCAAGGTGGAGATCGCTCTTCAGTATAACGACACCTACAACGAAAACATCGTCTCGTTTGTCAACAATATATCCACGCCGGACGGCGGCACCCACGTGTCGGGCTTCAAGTCCGCCCATACCAAGGTGATGAATGAATACGCGCGCGTGGCGGGGCTGCTCAAGGAGAAGGACGAGAACCTCGCAGGCGACGACTACCGCGAAGGCATGAGCGCCGTCATCAGCGTGCGCATGAAAGACGCGCAGTTCGAGGGGCAGACCAAGGCCAAGCTGGGCAACACCGAGGTGAAGACCATCGTGGAGGGCATCGTGCAGGACAAGCTGTCGCTGTTCCTCGCGGACCTCAACAACACCGCCATCGCGACGGAGCTGGTGGGCAAGGCGGTGAACGCCGCCAAGGCGCGGGCGGCGGCCAACAAAGCCAAGAAGCTGGAGCGCCAGCGCAGCAAGCTGGAGGGTGCGCCGCTGGTGGGCAAGCTCTCGAGCTGCTCCGGCCGCGACGCCGCCAAGAACGAGCTGTTCATCGTGGAGGGCGACAGCGCGGGCGGCAGCGCCAAGCAGGGCCGCGACCGCCGTTTTCAGGCGATACTGCCGCTGCGGGGCAAGCCGCTCAACGTGGAAAAGAAGCGGCTGGATCAGGTGATGGAGAACGAGGAGTTCCGGTCCATCATCACCGCTCTTGGCACCGGCTTCGACGGCGATTATGCGGAATCATCCCTTAAATACCACAAGATCATCATACTAGCCGACGCGGACCAGGACGGCGCGCACATCCGCGCGATCCTGCTGACGTTCTTCTACCGGTATTTCCGCGACCTGCTCACGGCGGGTCATATCTATATCGGGCGGCCGCCGCTGTACCGCGTCCACAAGGGCAGCAAATCCGTTTACGCTTACACCGACGCCGAGCTCAAGGCCGCGCAGCAAAGCCTGGGCAAGGACTCCAATGTGCAGCGCTACAAGGGCCTCGGTGAGATGAACCCCGAGCAGCTGTGGGAAACCACGATGAACCCGGTGGGCCGCAAGCTGTTCCGCGTGGATCTGGACGACGCCGCCGAGGCCGAGCGTCTCGTGACGCTGCTGATGGGCGACAAGGCGGAACCGCGCAAGCTGTATATCTCCGAGCACGCCAATTTCAACAAGGAAGACAGTTTTTATAAGGAAAAGGTGAGCGGCAATGTCCAATAACAACATGGAATTGATACCCAGCGACATCACACCCGTCTCAATGAGCGACATGATGCACGACTCGATGATCCCCTTCGCCGAGTACGTGATCATGGACCGCGCACTGCCGCGCGTGGAGGACGGCTTAAAGCCGGTGCAGCGGCGGATACTTTACACCATGCTGGAGCTGGGGCTCACGCCGGACAAGCCGCACAGAAAGTCCGCGCGTATCGTGGGCGACTGCCTCGGCAAATACCACCCGCACGGCGATTCGTCGGTGTACGACGCGATGGTGCGCATGGCGCAGGACTATGTGATGCGCGCGCCGCTGGTCAACGGCCACGGCAACTTCGGCAGCATGGACGGCGACAGCGCCGCCGCGATGCGTTACACCGAGGCGCGGCTCTCCCCCATTGCGATGGAGCTGCTCGTCCACATCGAGAAGGACACCGTGCCCTTTTCGTTCAACTTCGACGATACGCTTAAAGAACCGAATCTGCTGCCCGCGCGCTACCCCAACCTGCTGGTCAACGGCGCGTCCGGTATCGCGGTGGGTTTGGCCACCAACATCCCGCCGCACAACCTGAATGAAGTGATCGACGGCGTGATCGCGCGCATCGACAACCCGAAGCTGTCGCTGGACGAGCTGATGCAGCACATCCCCGGCCCCGACTTCCCCACCGGCGGTTATCTGCTGGGCATGGAGGGTTTGCGCGAGGCTTACGAGACAGGCCGCGGCAAGGTGGTTGTCCGCGCCAAAACCACCATTGAAAAGGGCATCAACGGCAAAACAAACATCGTCATCACCGAAATGCCATATCAGGTCAACAAGGCGGCGATGCTCACCAAAATACTGGCGGTGACGGAGCAGAAGAAGGATATGTTCGCGGGCATTGCGGACATACGCGACGAATCCGACCGCACGGGCATCCGCGCTGTCATAGAAGTGCGCAAGGACTACGACCCCAAGAAGATACTCAACTGCCTGTACAAATATTCTGATATGCAGGTGACCTTCGGTATCAACATGGTGTGCATCGCCGACGGCCAGCCCAAGCAGTTGCCGCTGATGGGCATCATCGACCATTACATCACATTCCAGAAGGAAATCGTCACGCGGCGCACCAGGTATGATTTGGAGCGGGCAAAACAGCGCGAACACATATTGGCTGGCCTCATCATCGCCGTGCAGAATATCGATGAGGTGATCCGTATCATCCGCGCCTCGTCCTCCCCCAGGGAGGCCAAAGCAAAGC